>CAZJGX010000124.1:0-1602 GCA_964545825.1 uncultured Muribaculaceae bacterium | reverse complement strand
TGTTAACTATATGTGAAGCAAGCAAAACTTTAACAGGAGTAAAATTATGGCAAAAGTATTAGGTATCGATTTGGGAACGACAAATTCCGCCATGGCTTTTATGGAGGGAAATGATCCGAAAATTATCGAAAATTCCGAAGGACAGCGCACAACCCCGTCTGTTGTTGCATTGACGTCCACCGGCGAACAGTTGGTTGGTATCACCGCCAAAAACCAGGCCGTCACAAATCCGGAAAATACAATTTATGAAATCAAACGTTTGATGGGATTGCGCTATGACAGCCCGGCGGTCAAAGAAATCGCCGCACGCGTGCCGTATAAAATTGTAAAGGGTGACAATGGCGATGCATGGGTTGAAATGGAAGGCAAAAAATATGCCCCATCCCAGATTTCTGCGATGATTTTGGCAAAATTGAAAAAAGATGCAGAAGCCTATTTGGGTGAAACAGTGACGGATGCCGTTATTACAGTGCCGGCATATTTCAATGACTCGCAGCGTCAGGCGACCAAAGACGCCGGTCGTATCGCTGGTTTGAACGTTTTGCGTATTGTAAACGAACCAACCGCGGCGGCGTTGGCGTATGGCTTGGACAAGGATAAAAACGGTGTTGTTGCCGTTTATGACTTGGGGGGGGGTACGTTTGACGTATCTATCTTGGAAATTGTGGATGGCGTATTCGAAGTAAAGGCGACAAATGGTGATACGGCACTGGGTGGTTCTGATTTTGACGCACGTATTTTGAAATACTTGATTGATGAATTCAAGGCACAGTCAGGCATTGATCTGTCCAATGACAAATTGGCGTTGCAACGCTTAAAGGAAGCCGCAGAAAAGGCAAAAATTGAACTGTCATCCAAGACATCAACGGATATTAACCTGCCGTTCTTGACTGCGGATAGCACGGGTCCGAAACATTTTAACACAACATTGACGCGCGCAAAGTTGGAACAGTTGGTGGATGACCTGATTCAGCGTACAATTGAACCTTGCAAAAAGGCTTTAAAAGACGCAGGTTTGGATAAATCACAGATTAACGAAGTAATCTTGGTCGGTGGCCAGACACGTATGCCAAAGGTTCAAGAAGTCGTCAAAGAATTCTTTGGGCGTGATCCGCACAAGGGTGTAAACCCAGACGAAGTGGTTGCATTGGGTGCTGCGATTCAGGGTGGTGTTTTGAAAGGCGATGTTAAAGATGTATTGTTGCTGGACGTGACACCATTGTCATTGGGTATTGAAACATTGGGTGGTGTGTTTACACGCCTGATTGATCGCAATACAACAATCCCGACCAAGAAATCACAGGTGTTTTCAACCGCCGAAGATAACCAATCTGCCGTGACCATCCGTGTATTCCAGGGTGAACGCGACATGGCCGCAGACAACAAATTGTTGGGCCAGTTTAATCTGGAAGGTATTGCACCTGCCCCACGTGGGATGCCACAAATTGAAGTATCGTTTGATATTGACGCAAATGGTATCGTCCATGTATCGGCGAAAGACAAAGGCACCGGCAAAGAACAGACGATTTCTATTAAATCTGATGGTGGTCTGTCCGAAGAAGATATCAAAAAGATGGTCGATGAAGCCGCAGCCAATGCCGA
>CAZJGX010000123.1:0-1609 GCA_964545825.1 uncultured Muribaculaceae bacterium | reverse complement strand
CGGCATACAAGGATTTGCAGTCCTCTGCATAACCACTCTGCCACCAGGCCTGAACCGGTGCCCGTATATTATGCGAAATAAAAATATATTTCAAGATAAAAATTTATAATGTTTGTATCGGGCGTATGCCTTGATTGATTTTTATAAAAAATCAGTGTAAAATCCCGGCCATGATAAAAACATTGTGTCTGACTGATTTTCGCAATCACACATTGTGCCGTATTGATACGGGTGGGCATCGCAATGTAATAATTACCGGGCCAAATGGCGCGGGAAAAACCGCCGTGATAGAGGCTGTGTCCATGTTATCCGGTGACCGCGGTCTGCGTGGTGCACCAATGACGGATGTTGCACGATTTAATGGTACGGGCGGCTTTTCAGTACATGCAAATTTGGCGGATGACACAGATGTTTGTGTGTATTTTAATTCCGGCGATGCAAATCGTCGTGCGCGCATTGATGGCGATACGGCAACATTGGCCGATTTATCACGTCATTTGCGCATGGTGTGGGTGACCCCACGTGAAGACAGATTGTTTGTAGATAGCGCATCTGAACGTCGCGCGTTTTTTGATAGACTGGCCGCCAGTTTTGATGCGTCACATGGTGGGCGTGTTGCAAGACTGTCTAAATTATTATCAGAACGTGGATTTGCGTTAAAAAACGGTCGTGATGACCGGTGGGTGGATGCATTGGATGCCCAGATTGCGGGTATTGCCGTGTCAATTGCCGCCGGGCGCGTGCAATATGCCGGACAATTAAATTATTTTCTGGAAAATTGTGCCGTGTCTGTGACGGGGTTGGTTGAATCACAGTTGTTAACCCAAACGGCCGCATCTGTTGAACGTATGTACAGTGAATATTTGCGTGAACATCGTGAATTGGTGGGTGACAAAATGGTGCTGGACGGGCCGCATAAATCTGATTTCGGTGTTTTTAATCGCGCACTGAATTTGCCGGCAAATTTAACCAGCACGGGCCAACAGAAATCTGCGTTATTGGATTTAATACTGGCGCATGCGAAACTGATTCATGCAAAAACATCACATCATCCAATCATTTTATTGGACGAGGCGGCGGCCCACCTGGATTCCACGGCACGTGCACGACTGTTTGCGGCCTTGGGGGCGGCAGATGCCCAGGTGTGGGCAACAGGTTTGGATGCGTCTGTATTTCATGATGTGCCGGACGCTGTATTTGTTGCTTGCCATAATGGGGAAATAAATAATATACTGACGCCCAAGGAAGTGTAAAGATGAGCAAAATTGATTATCAAAGCCTGTTGGATAACGCATTAAAATCTGTTGTCAAAGATGCGTTGATTCATGCCCAGTTTAATGGTTTGGGTGACGGAACGCATTTTTTTATCACATTTAAAACGCGTGCACCCGGCGTTGTGTTGCCTGATTTTTTGCGTATTCGTTATCCTGATATTATGACAATTGTATTACAGTATTCGTATAACAACCTGAACGTGTCGGATAAAGAATTTGGTGTTCAGTTAACGTTTGATGGGCGGCCGTTTTTCATACGTGTGCCGTTTTCTGCGCTGGTTGAATTCAAAGACCCGTCGGTTGACTTTATGTTGTCTTTTCATCCAAAAACAAAT
>CAZJGX010000122.1:0-1619 GCA_964545825.1 uncultured Muribaculaceae bacterium | reverse complement strand
CATTTACCAGTATTGATTGATTATCAGAAGGATGAAAACCCATACGATTAAAAAACGCCCTATGGGGCGTTTTTTTGGTACAAACAACAAATATTTGCAAACGGGGATTTAATCCGATATAATAATTGTGCATCGGGTGATGTCCGATGTGAGGTGTGATTACCTCTAAGCGAAAATAATCTCCAACCTGGTTGGGGGGCTGTGATATATATAAATAAACAGCACTATACGCTTATAGTAATCAACCTCCAACCGCTTTTCATCAAAGCGGTGTTTTTTTTATTAACAAAAAAAGTGGAGGAAAAAATGGCAAAAATAACACGAATTGACGTCGTTGCACGGCGTCCTGGCACAATATTGCGACTGGCACGTCGTGCATGCAATCTGACAACAGATGATGCAGCGACTATGTTGCACGTTTTGCCGGATGAACTGGCAGCGTACGAACACGGGGTAAAGGAAGTACCCCAACACATACTGGAACATCTATTAATTATGGGTTACAAGATGAAACAAGTTCGCATAGTAGAAGCCCGATATCATAATCAACGTAAATTGTTACGCCAGATAAAACAAATTAGCACAGATGCAAAACAGTAAAAACAAAAAAACACCGGCATTACGCCGGTATTTTTTTATCATAATACTTGTTTACATCGGCAGTGACATACCTGCGGTCGCAGCGCCCATGACTTCATCAATTACTTTGTCTGTTTTTGCCTTGGCATCGCGGAATGCGTCTGCGATGATTTGTGATGCGGCGGCGGCATCCATGCTTAATACATCTGGACGAATTGTCAGACTGATTAAGTCATATTTTCCAGACATATCAACAATGCATCCACCATTGGCAGAAATGCCCTTGATTGACATTTTATCCAATTTTTCCTGTGCGGCAGCAACCTTGTCCTGTAATTGTTGTGCGGTCGCCATAAAGTTTTCCATATCCATTTGAATATCCCCCATTTGTTTAAAATAAAATTGTGCGCGGTGCGCGCACAATTTTAATGTGCATTATTTAGATTTTTCTGCGCCTGTTTTCTGGTCAATGCCAACCATAGACATGCGTGTTTTGCCACGTTTATCAGTGCCCAGATATTTTACGAATACTTTGTCGCCTTCTTTGATTTTTGTATCTTCAATCTTGGCAATACGTTCGCCTGTGATTTCAGAAATATGAACCATAGATTCAAATCCGTTCAATATTTTCACAAACAAACCAAAGTCTTTGATACCAGATACAACGCCAGGATAGATAACGCCAACCTCTGGTTCTGCGACAATGTCTTTGATGCGATTGATTGCGGCGTCGGCATCTTCGCGGGTTGTTGCCATGATTTTGACTGTGCCATCATCTTCCAGGTCAATCGTTGTGTTTGTTTCACGAACCAATGCCTGGATAACAACGCCACCCTTGCCGATAACATCACGGACTTTTTCTGGATTGATTTTCATTGTGTACAACTGTGGTGCGTATTGTGATACTTTTTCACGTGGTGACTTGATAGCCTTTTCAATCTTGCCCAAGATGTGCATACGACCATCTTTTGCCTGTGCCAATGCTTTTTCCATGATTTCAAATGTGATAGATGTGATTTTGATATCCATCTGCAATGCGG
>CAZJGX010000121.1:0-1687 GCA_964545825.1 uncultured Muribaculaceae bacterium | reverse complement strand
CATTCTGGGCGGAACGTGTCCGCAACAGTTTATCCAATTCTTGTTTTTCATTGGCATATTTCTTTGCCGTACGGTCCAGTTTTTCTTTTTCAATCGCACGTTTTTCACGAACCTGTTCAAGTTCTTGAATTTTTGCATCAGCGATTTTTATTTCTTCATCAAATCTGTCTGCCGCGCCAGACAAAATCGCAGACGTCAAAACATAGTCATGCATACTGTCAGAATCAAAACTGGGGTGCGATGCGACAAATAAAATACTGGCGGCAGCATCGGCAATACGTTCCCGATTTTGTTCTAAAGATCGCATAAGTTTATCGCGCTGCGCGTCCAATTCTTCTATTTTTTTTGCGATTATGCCACGTTGTTCTTCCAATGAACTCACCTGGTCAGCGGCATTGATTAACTTCTTTTTAGTCGCCGCGACATCACGGTCCGATGTCTTTACCTGCTGTTCAAGTTGTTTATTCTGCTTTTCGGTCTGAACAATTTGTGATTGTATTTTGGCCAATTCCGAACTGGCTGCATGCGCCCCCGGCACTGCCAATAAAAAACAAACAAGAAACAGTATACCCCTTTTCATTTTACATTTTAATATATCACACAAGATTCTATATAGCCAGATATTTTATTATTTTTCATCACTGTTTGTGATATAATAATAAGTAAACAAAGGAGTAAAACATGGTATCAAAGAAAGGTACACCAAAACCTACAAAGGCAAGCACATTGATAAAGAAAGTCTCTGCCAAGAAATCATTTTCTAATGGGCAGAAAGTATTATCCGACGCAAATGCCCTGGCCAAGCTAGCATTTGCTAACATAATATATCAAGTTGATTTAGAAGACATGCTTGATCGACATCCTCGCTTTGGAATAAAAAGTTATGCAGAACGATATCCAGACAAACTGATTGCAGCTGATGCAATAATTTATCGGATGTCCACATTATCAGCAGATTTACCAAAAGTAAAAAAAATCTTGGACCAATATAATATAACCTTTGTGGTTATTAGTGACGAAGAGAGCCTTATGCGTGATGGGTCTATGAAGAAGATGGCCTCTATAGAAATTGTTGCGGGCGAAAATGATATAGACGAAAACCCTATCATTGACACATTACTAAGGTTAGCAAAAGATATCGCTACAAAAAAACTTTTGACAGCAGAGATTACGCGACAAACAGCAGAATTGCTTGGTCATAAGACAAAATAATTATATTTGTAAAAACAAAAAAATAATGGGTAATTAACCCATTATTTTTTATTCACGACTTTCAAGAATATTTTCTTACCCTTTTGCACCATGATTTCATCGGCTGGTGCAACAACAGATTTCCAATCGGTAACCTTGTTCCCATCAATCTGGATACCGCCCTGTTCAACCATACGACGTGCATCAGACTTTGAGCCAAATAATCCCGTTGCGACCAAGAAATCCAACATTCCCATGTCACCTGACATTTCAATTTCCACGGTCGGGATATTTGCAGAATTTGCCCCGCCACTGAACAATGCCGCCGCTGCGTCTGCCGCCGCCTGGGCAGCGTCACGACCATGTGCGATTTCGGTTGCAGCAAATGCCAAACGCTGCTTTGCAACATTTAATTCCGCCCCCTGTAAAGCAGACAATTTTGCAATTTCATCCAATGGAATTTCTGTAAATATTTTCAAAAACTTTTCAACCAAAT
>CAZJGX010000120.1:0-1720 GCA_964545825.1 uncultured Muribaculaceae bacterium | reverse complement strand
GCCAGTACGACAATCTTGTTCAAGCCCAGCCGTGAATTAACCAAGAAAATGAATGGATAAAAAATGTTATTTGGTAAAAAATCAGGGATAAAGAACGCAAATCGCGAACGTTATGATCGCGTGCGCCGTTTAATGTGGATTAAATGTGAATCCTGTGACAAGTTAGTATATTATAAAGACTACAAGGATAATTTATACATCTGCCCACGTTGTGGTCGTGCGTTTATTATGACACCAAAACAGCGTTTTGATTTGCTGTTTGATAATAACGAGTGGAAACGTCTGGAATTACCAACCGTGTCTGATGACCCGTTGGAATTTGTTGACCGCATCGCGTATAAAGATAGATTGGCCGAGGCACGTTCTGATACAGGTAATAATGATGCTGTTGTCGCCGCAGATGGTGTTATTGGTGGAATTCCAACAACGATATGTGTGTTAAATGGCGATTTTATGATGGGGTCTATGGGGCGTACAGCCGGTGACGGTATTGTTGCCAGTATGGAACACGCCATTGAATTAAAGCAGCCTTTTGTCATGGTTGTGGCCAGTGGCGGTGCCCGTATGCAGGAAAACATCTTGTCTTTGATGCAAATGGCACGCACAACAGTTGCAGTAAATAAATTGCATGCGAACGGTATTCCGTACATTGTTGTTTTAACCGACCCAACATACGGCGGTGTGACGGCGTCATTTGCAATGCTGGGGGATATCCATATTGCAGAATCAGGTGCCCGTATTGGGTTTGCCGGTCGCCGTGTAATCGAGCAAAATATACGTGAAAAATTACCATCTAATTTCCAAACCGCAGAATACCTGTACGAACACGGCATGGTTGATATGGTTGTGAAACGTGCAGATATGCATGACGCATTGGTGCGTATCTTGAACGTATTAACCAAACAGCCCAAGACACCAAAAACAATCAATGTGACAACACCGGCATTTGATGCCTCTAAAAAGACGCGTGGTATGGGTGAAACAGATGCGTATGACAAGGTCTTGCTGGCGCGTAATGAAAACCGTCCGCACTTTTTGGACTATATCAACGGTATTGTGGATGATTGGACATATCTGGCCGGCGATCGTTGCTTTGGCGAAGATGCCGCAATGGGTAGTGGTATCGGATACTGGCGCGGAATTCCGGCGGTGATAATCGGTCAAGAACAGGGCCGCACAATTGAAACCCGTCAAAAGCACCGCTTTGGTATGGTAAATCCCGAAGGTTATCGCAAGTCAATCCGTATGATGAAATTGGCAGAAAAATTTAATTTGCCACTGATATCATTGTTTGATACGGCGGGTGCATTTGCTGGACGCGAAGGTGAAGAACGCGGCCAATCCCAGGCGGTTGCGTCCTCGATTGCCGCAGGATTAAATATGCGTGCGCCATATGTTGCCGTAAACGTAGGCCAGGGTGGTTCCGGTGGTGCGATTGCAATTGGTACCGGCGACCGTGTATTAATGCTGGAAAACGCAATTTATTCTGTGATTGCCCCAGAATCATGCGCCAGTATTTTATGGAAGGATAACAAGTTCAAAGCCACCGCGGCCCAGGCCATGAAACTGACCGCGCGCGATATGGCGAATTTGAACGTGATTGATAAAATCATAGATGAACCGGCGGGTGGTGCGCATACTGATTGGCAGACAACGATGGAATTGCTGTCTGTGGCGGTTGCCGAACAAATCTTGCAGTTGCAGGAAATCCCAGTTGATG
>CAZJGX010000119.1:0-1764 GCA_964545825.1 uncultured Muribaculaceae bacterium | reverse complement strand
CGCTACTTACCACGTACCGCACTATCAAATGCATCACGCATAATCGCACGACCATCCGGCGTACCATAATATGTAGAGGCCCCAACACATCCCGTGTGATATCCACCGGCGCACATTTTAACGCGTTGTGCCCCCGCCAGAAACATACGATCACGCCCGATAACATCGCCCCTGCGCCCATGCACAATACGTGATATCAATGATGCGCGATGTGGCACAAATAAAACAGGCCCGCGTTTTTCAATCCGCGACATATCATAAGAATCACGATTCAGATAAATTTCACGCGCCTGAAATGGCGACAAATCCAACGTATAAACCAGTTTTTCAAATTCTGTTTGTGTACTCATAATCCCACCCGCCTTTGCACGCAATTATACGGACGGAATTATTATTTTTTAATAGGTTTGATTTCTTAAAAAAACAAAACCCACCAAATGGTGGGTGTTTGTTTTATCCTTTTTTACGAACCTGGATATGCACTTCGCGCAGTTGTTGTTCTGTCACCTCACGCGGGGCCCCCAGCATCAAATCCTGGCCACGCTGATTGGTCGGGAACGCAACCACTTCACGCAGGTTTGGTTCCGCCAACATGATTTGCACCAATCGGTCAATACCAAACGCACATCCACCGTGCGGTGGTGCACCATATTGGAACGCCGCATACATACCACCGAATTTAGCCTTAACATCTTCTTCACCATATCCTGCGATTTCAAATGCACGAACCATTGTTTCAGGGTTATAATTACGCAAACCACCACTGCAAATTTCGGCACCATTTAACACCATATCAAATTGGTTTGCCTTAATCTTTAATGGGTCGCCATCCAGTTCACCACGTGGCAATGAAAATGGATTATGACCAAAATCAATACTGCCTGTTTCTTCGTTCAGTTCATAGAACGGGAATTCTTCTATCCAGCACAGACGGAATTCTTTTTCATCAATCAGGCCCAAATCTTCGCCCAATTTGATACGCAATTTACCGGCGGCCTTGGCGGCGGTACCTTCCATATCACAGATAAAGAACAATGATGAATTATCCCCGGAAATTTCATGCAGTTTTGCAATACGTTCCGCATCCAACTTTTTGGCAACTGGGCCCTTTGCACCGTCCACCCCGAATACAATGTACCCCAGTCCACCCAGGCCCAATTCTTTGACCGCATAATCGCCCAGTTTATCAAACCAAGAACGTGCCTTGTCTGCGGAATTTGGGGCCGGAACCGCACGTACCACGGCGCCATTTTCAATCGCATTTGCAAAGATTCCAAAATCAGACCCACGGAACACATCTGTCACATCATGGATAATAATCGGATTACGTAAATCAGGTTTATCACAACCATATTTCAACATTGCTTCGTCAAATGGGATGTGTGGAATTTCATCACAGATTTTTGCATCTGGTACAAATTCACGAATTAATGCAGGCATCAATTCATCACCCACGGCCTGAATATCGGCCAGGTCAACAAACGACATTTCCAAATCCAACTGATAAAATTCCAGCAACCGGTCTGCACGCAAATCTTCATCACGGAAACACGGCGCAATCTGGAAATAGCGGTCAAACCCAGAAATCTGCAACAACTGTTTAAATTGCTGTGGTGCCTGTGGCAACGCATAAAACATGCCGTGATGATGACGACTGGGGACGATATAGTCACGTGCACCCTCGGGACTGGACACTGTCAAAATAGGTGTCTGGAATTCTGAAAAACCCATATCCCACATTTTATCGCGCAAGAATTTCATAAC
>CAZJGX010000118.1:0-1897 GCA_964545825.1 uncultured Muribaculaceae bacterium | reverse complement strand
ATCGACGGATATTTTGTCAACCTGTCTGACACCGCCGGACTGCGTGATGATGCGGTTGATGTAATTGAAAAAATCGGTATTGAACGAACAAATATAGAAATGAAAAATGCCGATTTAATTATTCGTGTGTTCACAGATAAAGTTAAAGTAAATTATCAAACAAACCAAATAATCGTTATTAACAAATCAGATTTATTATCTGAAAAGACTGACAAAAATATTATTTATATTTCTGCCAAGACCGGTGACGGCATGGATAAATTGATGAACGCCATACGTGATAAAATCCATCACGACCTGGACGGCGCCGAAACCCAGGTTGCAATCAACAATCGCACACGACAACTTTTAACCGACGCATGTGACGAGTTAAAAAATGCACTAGATTTGTCAAGTAATAATTACGACATATTTACCGAACATGTCCGTCGCGCTGCTGACAGCATCGGAAAAATTTTGGGTACGATTACCGCAACCGATGTCTTGGATGCGACATTCGGACAGTTATGTTTGGGTAAATAATCAGCCCCACCCTATTCTGATTCCGACGCGGCGCACAAGGTTTTAATTCTTTCGTTTACCCAGGCGGTGGTTGCAATCTGATTACTGTTATCATTTGATGACGGCGACACAGCCAAAACAACACGTCCGTCAGTACCAATCGTCATACGTGGTTGATAGTTCGTACGAATTTCAACAGGATGATTTGTTTTTGTCCCGAATAACGCCACCTTATATCCTGATTCCAGAATCGCTTCGCTGCCACCACTGCGAAGCAAACTAAAATAAATTGTACTGCCCGAACCTGTCAGGGTCATAATCGGCCGTTCAGAAATCCCGCTGTTTACCAAAACAGGCTTTGTAAATGTTTTAAAGCCCGAAATTGTTTCATCACCATCCAAATGTACAACATCTGCGTCATTCGCCTTGCCGGCAACATCTGATTGCAATGCATCAATAATGGCATCGACATAATACTTTGACGTCAATGCCGCCCACGCATTACATGTAAAAAACCACGAAACACACACACCAATCAAAATACCCTTCATTCATCCCTCACTTTTTTATACAAAACAAAACCACCCGAAATATCCAAGTGGTTGGAGGTTGATTACTATAATTGTTGGAATAGTGCTGTTTATTCAATATATTCACAGACCCTCCAACCCAGTGTTGGAGGTATTTTTTGTCCCCACGGACACAACAATTAAAGGGTAATCACACCCCAAAGACAATCGGTATGTCTTCCTGTTAATAATAGCACTTTATGCAGATAAATGCAATAAATGTTATTTGTTCTCTGTTTTTATTATTTGAAAAAACCGCCACACGGCGGTTGTTTATTATTCTTCTATCCAGATTTTTGTGAACACATTTGAATCCTTGCCACCGACAGGAATATCCCCTTTTGCCGCGGCAACACGGTCATTTGTCCACGCGGTCGTAGCAACCTGACCATCATTTGATGTAGACGCAACAGCGTTTGCCAATGTTACCGTCCCATTAAAAGTCTTATCACCTGAAATTTCTTCGTCCCCTGCAATATGCACAACCGCATCATCATCTGCTTTAACAGAAACCTTGTCATCGACAAAATCCACAGATGGAATCCCCGCAACAGATACACCCGGCACAAACGCGATTATAAACAACGCAAAAACCAGAATTTGTTTCATTTGCCCAATCCTTAAACTCTCCATACTATTGTGCATTATATCAAAGAAACCAATCCCATGCAACACTATAAAAATCAACCCACCATACGGTGGGCTGATGATTTGCATTTATTCTTTGCGAATTGGATATTTTCCTTCTATCACATTTTGACGTACGACGTGATGCTTTACCTTTTGTGTACTGGTTGTTGGTAAATCTTCTGTCGTCATCGCAAAAT
>CAZJGX010000117.1:0-1937 GCA_964545825.1 uncultured Muribaculaceae bacterium | reverse complement strand
ATATGGGGTATAAAAATGAAAACAAAGATATTATTTAGTCTGATTTGTGCAGTTGCGGTAACATCTGCAAATGCTGCAATTCCATATCGTGTTCAGCAGGTAAATACGCCAGCGGCTGAAACACCAAATGGATATGATTCTGAAGCATTTGCCCGTGACAAGCGTTTCTATGTTGGGGGTATGTATAACTTTTCAATGTGGGATAAATTTACAGATGATGAAAATACTCACATTGGTGGTAAAAATACTTCATCGTTTGAAGGTGTCGCTGGTATCCGCCTGTATGACATTTTCAGAATAGAGGCAAATTATATCCGCACAAATGCAAAGTATGACGCGTTTAAATTGACGGGTGACACCGCGATGGTAAATGCGATATTTGATGCACGTATTGATAATATTTACAGATTATTCTATCGTCAGCGTTTGGTTCCGTATGTTGGTGTTGGTGGCGGTCTGTCTATGAATTCAGCAACAAATATCCATATTGATGATAAAATCGCACCGGTCGCTGCGGTTATGGCTGGTATCGGTGTTGAACTGGGATCATACTTTACCGTTGATTTTGGGTACAGATATTTTTATATGTTCAGTCCAAAGTTCGATGGCATAAAAGATTTAAATCCAACAGCGAATCAGTTTCGTGCTGGTGTTCGTGTGAATTTCTAAGATACCATGAAAACATGTCCATTTTTTAATCGGTGTGGCGGCTGTAAATATGATTTTACAGCCGCTGATTATAAAAGTAAGAAGTCTGGCGAATTGCGTGGAATGCAACCAATGGGCGATGCTGTATGGATTGCACCCGGGGTTCGTCGTCGCGCAGAGTTTTGCTTTGCAGGCGCACAATTTGGATTTTATGCCCCGCATTCCAAGAATGTTGTGCCAATTACAAATTGTCCGAATTTGTTGGATGAAATAAATGCCATACTGCCACAAATTGCGGGTTTGCCATGGGCGGGCTCTGGCGCATGTTTGGTAACATCATGTGACAATGGAATTGATATATGTGTCGTGTCTGATGTTCCATACTTTTCACCAGAATTTAAGGCGGCAGCGGAAAAATTACCAGTATTGCGTGTAACGTGGAATGGACGCCCGGTTATGCAACGTGACGTGCCGCGTGTTTCATTTGATGGACATGCGGTTGATTATCCCGCTGGCGCATTTTTACAACCCAGTATCCAGGGGGCAGATGCGTTGCGTCAAATGGTGATTGATGCCGCGCACGGCGCAAAACGGGTTGCAGACTTGTTCTGTGGTTTGGGCAATTTTACATTTGCATTGAATGCCGATGGGTTTGATATTGTTGGCACGGGTGTAAAGCGTGATTTATTCAAGAACCCATTGACGATTGGAATGTTACAGCAATATGATTGCGTTGTTATGGATCCGCCACGTGCTGGTGCGATGGCGCAATGCAAGGTATTGGCAAAATCGGATGTGTCGCGCATAATATACGTATCATGCAATCCGAACACATTTCGTCGTGACGCAGAAATATTGGGGCAGGGTGGATATAAAATTCGTACCCTGATACCTGTTGACCAATTCGCTGGCAGCGCGCATTGGGAAATATTTTCGGTGTTTGAAAAGTAAGAATCGGATAACAACAATAAAAAATGCGTCCCAATTGGGACGCAAAATTTTTAACAACACTTTGTGTGATTAGTGAGGCATTTTTGCTTCTGTCATAACGACGTGTTTGCGTACTTTTGGATCGTATTTACGCATTTTCATTTTGCCCTGAGTATTTTCAGACTTTGTGTTTTTTGTAGTAGTATAGAAGTAACCAGTTTCTTTGTTTTCCAGTTTAATAACTTCTTTTGAACCTTTCTTAGATGCCATTTTATGTACCTTTTATTATTCTGCGTTGGATTCTAGGCTAAAATTAACCATAAATCAAGTGTTTTTTATTTTTGGTGCGGGCGGGGGGA
>CAZJGX010000116.1:0-1960 GCA_964545825.1 uncultured Muribaculaceae bacterium | reverse complement strand
ATAAAAAAGATATTCAACAGTATGCAGAAACTGCAAGCAAAGCGTCTGGAAAATCTGTTAACATCATCAAAACCGGATGAAGCGCTGGAAAAGAAATATGCAAAAATGCGTCTGGAATTATTTGAACACGTCAGCAAAATTCGCCTGAACGATGAACGCAATGCTGAAATTTTGGAACAATTGACCAAACGTGACCAACTGTTGATGGGATTGGAAGGAAAACTGTTGCGCCTAGCATTGGCAAACAAGATTAAACGTGAAGATTTCTTGGCAGAATATGCCGGCAACGAATTAAACCGCAATTGGGTAAAAAAATTAGCAAAGCACAAAAATCCTGCATGGGCAAACTTTGCCAAAAAGCATGAAGCGGATATCTTGAAAATCCAAGAAAGTATTACCGCCATTGCCATTGAAACCGGTCAGCCTACCGCCGAATACAAAAAGGTTGTAGAATTGGTTCGTCGTGGCCAGGTAGAAGCTGCTCGTGCCAAACGCGAGATGATAGAGGCAAATTTGCGTCTGGTTATCAAATTTGCAAAAAAGTCCAGCAATCGTGGCTTAGGCTTAGATTTTTCAGACTTGGTTCAGGATGGAAATATCGGATTGATGAAGGCAGTTGATAAATTTGACTATCGTTTGGGAAATAAATTTTCAACATATGCCACAAACTGGATTCAACAGGGTATTTCACGCAGTATCGCCGACCAGGCACGCACAATTCGTATCCCGGTACACATGATTGATAATATTCATAAAATTCAACGTGCATCACGCCAGTTCATGCATAAATATGGGCGTCAACCAACTGCCGAAGAATTATCAAAGATTATCTATTTGCCGGTGGACAAGATTCACAAGGCCATGAAGGTTAATCTGAAACCAATTTCATTAGAGGCACCTGTTGGTTCCGAAGATGACAGTTCACGTATTGAAATTATTGCGGACGAAACGGCAAAAAATCCATTTACATCGGCCGCCCAGAAAAACCTGCGCAATATTGTCACACAAATATTGTTGGAATTGGATCCGAAAGAGGCAACTGTTTTATGCAAACGTTTTGGTATCAACACCAATAAAACAAGTACCCTGGAAGAGGTTGGTGAAGATATCGGCGTTACACGTGAACGTATCCGCCAGATTGAGCAAAAGGCACTGCAAAAGTTAAAACACCCCAGCCGTGCCCGTAAACTGCGCAGTTTCTTGGAAGAATAAAGTATTTATATCCCGCAGATGCGGGATGTTTTTATAAAAAAGGCAATTACAAATGAAAAATACTGTTTTATTTTGTTGTGGCTTATCGGGCAGTGGCAAAAGTTATTTTATTGAACACTTTTTGCCGCGTGATATGTTTTATAAATTAAAATCCGCAACCACGCGTCCTATGCGGACAGGTGAACAGCATGGGCGTGAATATTATTTTGTTGATGAACATTATTTTGATACAACGCCATTGGTGACGCGATTATTTGTAAACCAGGCCTTCTGGCAACCGGGTAAGCCAAAATGGCTGTATGGTGTGCCTGAATTCGAAGCACGCACCCATATTGGTCAAAATTTGGTTTATGACGTTATTCAACCGAAATATGCCCGCCAAATGTATGATTGGTTTGTGGCACATGGTCTGCAATCAAAGTACGATTTCAAGACATTGTATTTTATCCCGCCAAAGGATAATTTTAAAATTGCCGATGCGCGTGCAAATATGCCTGATGACCGTGGTGTTCGTACAACAAACACTTGTGCCCCAATTGATTTTTTGCGTGCTGATTTGATGCCTGATTTTATATTAAAATGCAGTGCCAGTGAAACAATTATTCCAACAGTATTGCAACAATATTTAAGCGAAATAAAAAGTCGGTAAAAAACTGCCTTTTGGGCAGTTTTTTTACGCGTTTGCTTTCAGTGCCATGTAAACCTGGCCTAAATCTGTTTTTATCAATGTTGCGGACAGTTTGTCCGA
>CAZJGX010000115.1:0-1971 GCA_964545825.1 uncultured Muribaculaceae bacterium | reverse complement strand
GACAAATGTTATTATAAAGAATAGAAAACAAAACACCATCGTTTGATGGTGTTTTATTTTTATCCTAGCGCACCACTGTTCTAAAAAGTCCGAACACCCTTTTTAAGGAAATTCGACGAACTGCCAAATATTTAGGAAAATCCAGCCTGTTGAGTTGTATTCAAACCACAGTTCCTGACACAAAACACCTGATAAGTCGATTATAGTGCCCAACGTTACGCAGAAACATGTTTTAGGGCATTTATTTCCACCACAAATTTATATTCGCACCACGTTGGGCGTTTATCGCATTTATTCGCCCCAAGACCAATTTTGGGTGCTTTTGTCAGATTTTTTAGACTTTGAAACATTATAGTCGCCACAAACAGACCGTTCGTTCCCATAAAAAATTTCCATGGAACGAATATGCGCTTCTGTTATCAAGGCTTTTATCATAAGAAGAATAAATATGCCACTCACGCTGGCGAGACCTATCCCAAAGTAATATGCCCCTCCAATATCTTCATAAGGATGCACACTCAGACCAATAATCATCATAACACCAGATATAGCATAACATGCGCAAGATATAATAAACCACCCCCACCAAGGAAAGTCTGGCGATACATTGTTTTGTTTCATTTTTTGTTTAGTCATTAGTTCCCTCCTTTTTTTATCTATTAAAATAATGTGTAATTGTTTCCCCAAGTTTATCATTTCGCACGAATTGATATGTCACAAACTGCTTTTTTAACGAAACAACGCACCCCAATTTATAGCGATAGCGTTGGTGTTGATTTGTTAAAGCTCGCACCTTTATTTTGTCATTTTCAGAACTTTTTTGGTCTTTTTTGAATTCAACCACCAATAAATTATGGTTATTGTTCAATCTGATATGCAAAAGTAAGTCAGGTTTTATATATCGCGCATTGGTATTTATATCTTTCAAACCTTCGGTACTTTTATTGTATTCAAAGTCCAGGTTATAGTGTTGCCAAATACGAAAACGTGGGTCATTATATAGCATATCCTGCATATAATAAATTATCCTGGTCACACAGGTATTTTCAAGTCCACGCCTAAAAAACAAACAACTATCATTGGCGTATAACTTAGCCACAGATTCAAATAGCAATTCTTTTAACAGTTGAACCTTATTCATGGTTTCCTCCTGCAACAGAAAAACCACGAATAAACAACGTGATGTTGAAAGACTTTATTTGTTGCGGATAACTATCAAACGTTTTATTGCTTATGTTTAATTCGCTTGTGTCATAGTTGTTTATATGGCTAAAACTTATATCCGACGGCGATAAATGTGTTTTACCAGTTAAATATGAAAAACGAATTCCCCATTCTGTACCTTTATCGGACGGAACGAAATATTGAACGCCCATCCCACATCTGAACATAGGTTTTAATTTCGCCCCTACATTCAAACTTGCGGATGTAGTGCTATTTTCATCGCTTATACTCAACGCCCCTGCCGTTCCAATACCCAAAATCGATAATCTGCGCCCAACATTAAAACCCAAATTAAAATACAATACTTCCCAATACGACAGCCCAATATCCGCGGTATGAGGTACAGAATAATTACGAAAATTATAATCGAAAGTCATTTTTGCATCTGGTAGCGACATATAGTTTATTTGAGCCCCGCCACCCGCATAAAAATACTTTGTTTTGTAATCCACACCAAAATCAACATTAAGCCCACCCGCATCACTTCCTGCGCTTGCCCCAATACCGATCAACGCACCTGTTGTCGCACTAGGTTCTTTTGAAAAACGCAATTCTTGGCTGGGATAATAAGTCGTTTCACCACCAGTTATACTAAGGGTTTTGTTTATATCGTAAAAACCCTTTTTTGAAAAATTCAATCTGTGTGATCCATCTGGTGACAATTCATTAGTAGTATTTCCACTTATAGACTTACCATCCACCGTTATCTGTACCCCAGGATTGCGAACTTTGAATGCAGAAAAATCG
>CAZJGX010000114.1:0-2052 GCA_964545825.1 uncultured Muribaculaceae bacterium | reverse complement strand
TGTCCGATTCGATTCCTAGGGTTTTGTGTATATTTCCATTGCGTGATTTTGTATGATTTTCTATAATACAGGCATGACAAAGATACCTGATTTATTTATCCGTGCCGAGCATGCCGATTTATTAGAGAAATTAAAGCAATGGGATATTGCATACCATCAAAATGATGCACCGATTGTTGATGATGCAACATATGATGCGGCAAAATCACGCGCCCTGGCGATAGAGGCAGAATATCCAGACCTGGCGGTGGGTGGCGCATCAACGCACGTTGGTGCGGCAGTATCAAATAAATTCAAGTCATTTCCGCATGCGGTACCTATGCTGTCTATATCCGATGTATTTAATGAGGCAGAGGTTGCAGATTGGTTTGAAAAACTGGCAGATAAAAATGTATTTATTGAATTAAAAATCGATGGTGTATCGTTTTCTGCGCGCTATGAAAATGGTGTGTTGGTGCGTGGTCTGACCCGGGGCAGCGGTGTCATCGGTGAAGACATTACAGAAAACCTGAAAACAATTTCCGATATTCCGCAAAAACTGTCGGGCGATTATCCGGACGTAATTGAAATCCGTGGCGAAGTTTATATGATGCGCGATGATTTCCTGGCACTAAATGCGGTTGCGGAACAATTTGGTGGCAAGGTTTTTGCCAATCCACGAAATGCGGCGGCGGGCTCGTTGCGTCAATTAAATCCAAAAATCACCGCATCGCGCCGGCTGTCTGCATTTGGATATACATACGGCGAATTATCAAATCGTACATGGCAGACACAAAGCGAATTCTTTGAAAAATTGGAATCATGGGGATTTAAGACCACACGTGCATGGGCGCATCTGGCGCACAGTTTGGACGGGATTGAACGCGTATATAATGATACAATGATGTTGCGTCCCGACATCCCATTTGATATTGATGGATTGGTTATCAAGGTTGATAATGTCGACCTGCAAGAAAAGATGGGCGCGCGCGCAAACAGCCCACGGTGGGAGGTTGCATACAAATTCCCTGCCGCACGTGCGATAACCACCATGCATGATATTACAATCCAGGTTGGACGCACAGGTGTTCTGACACCGGTGGCAGAACTGGAACCAATAAACATTGGTGGCGTTGTTGTATCGCGTGCAACACTGCATAACGCGGATGAAATTGCGCGTCTGAACGTACACATTGGTGATAAAGTCATTGTTCAACGTGCAGGCGATGTAATCCCGCAAATTGTTGGCGTAGCAGAAAGCACCCCCGATGCACATAATTTTGAATTCCCGACCACCTGCCCTGTTTGTGGCGGCGCCGTCATCCAGGAATCAGGTCAGGTCGCACGGCGATGTGTTAATACACTGGGGTGCCCGGCACAACGGATTGGAGAACTGGAACACTTTGTTTCACGCAAGGGTTTTGATATAGAGGGCCTGGGGACAAAGCAACTGGAATTATTTATATCACGTGGGTGGATAAATACACCGGCCGATATATTCACATTGATTGCACGTCATGGCGATGAAATGCGCAGACTGGATGGATTTGGCGATAAATCGGTTGCGAATTTAAATGATGCAATTGAACGCGCACGAGAAATTGATTTGCACAGATTTTTATTTGCCATTGGCATACCCGAGGTTGGCGAAGTGACAGCCAAAATACTGGCAAAAAACTTTGGCACATTGGATGCGGTAAGGGGCGCACCTGTATGGAAATTAACCCAGGTTGACGGTATTGGTGAAACAATCGCAGATGAAATCGTATCATTTTTCAATGACACACACAATCAATCGGTATTGGACGCATTAACCGCACAAATACATGTACGTGATGCCGCACCTGCACCTGAAATTATTGACAGTCCGGTTGCCGGGAAAAAAATAGTTTTAACCGGAACACTGACTGAATATACCCGTGACGCGGCCAAAGAATTACTGGAACGCATGGGCGCCAAGGTACAGGGCAGCGTTTCCGCAAAAACCGACATCGTGTTGGCGGGCGCGGATGCGGGTTCAAAATTAACCAAGGCCCAGGAACTGGGTATCACAATCTGGGGCGAAGATGATTT
>CAZJGX010000113.1:0-2059 GCA_964545825.1 uncultured Muribaculaceae bacterium | reverse complement strand
AAAAAAACCGCCAATCGGCGGATTTTTTTAGTTTGCAGCAGTTGCTGCCAATCTTTTGCGGCCTGCGGCACGGCGACGGTTTAAAACCTCGCGTCCACCCTTGGTCGACATCCTTTCACGGAAACCGTGCGTGCGTACGCGACGTGTTTTCGATGGTTGATAAGTACGTTTTGTTGCCATAACTAAATCCTTTTGTGCCCCTATTTAACCATACGTTTTACAAAAACGCAACCTTTTTATTTAGATTTTATTAATCCGAACTTTTTTAATGCCTCTAACATCAAATAATATGTGAATATTGCGGCAAACAGTTTCCATAACGGTAAAAACATTTTAACGTTCCCTTGGTTTAATATGTTTTTTCAGATGCTGTTTCATTGTGGTTCCGAATTTTTCCGATGCCTTTTGCATGGAAATCATGCCCTTTATCATGCCAACCGCGATATTTAATTGGACTTTTGATATGGGGCCGTTTGTCGGACTGTATAAATCACGAATCTGTTCCAATATGTCTTCTAAAATGCTTTCTTTGTGTTCCATTTGTATCTCTAATATGTATTTTGTATAATTGTATCACAAAGTATTGATTTGTCAAGTTTGTTTTTGGCGGTTATTTCTTGACCATTTACCTAAAAATTTGCTATTGTCCATGTATAAAAACGAAGGAAAAATTTAAGCCATGTCTGAAATAAATGAATTTAATGATGCGACCGCGGTAAAAGTACCCCAGTCTTCGATTGAACATGAAATGCGAACCAGTTTTTTGGACTATGCAATGTCGGTTATTGTTGACCGTGCGTTGCCTGATGTTCGTGACGGATGTAAACCTGTGCATCGTCGTATCTTGTATGTTATGAACGATGTTGCGCCGTCAACAAAGGCAACGGTTAAATCCGCCCGTATCGTGGGCGAGGTTATGGGTAAATACCACCCGCATGGTGACAGTTCTATATACGAGGCCATGGTTCGTATGGGTCAAGACTTTTCAATGGGTGAAATGCTGGTTCAGGGTCAGGGTAATTTCGGTTCGCGTGATGGGGACAAGGCTGCGGCCATGCGTTATACCGAGGCAAGACTTTCAAAACTGGGCGCATCCATGATGGATGACATGGACAAAGATACTGTTGATTGGCAACCGAACTTTGACGGTACATTACAAGAACCATTGGTTTTGCCGACTAAGTTTCCAAATTTCTTGGTAAACGGTGGTTCGGGTATCGCGGTTGGTATGGCAACAAATGTTCCGACCTATAATCTGGGCGAGGTTTGCAATGCTATCTTAGCCATCTTGGATAATCCATCTGTCACTGATGACGAGTTGTTTACAATTGTTCCCGGGCCTGATTTCCCAACAGGTGCAATTATCATGGGGCGCGCCGGTGCGTACAAGGCGCACACCACAGGGCGCGGTTCTATCATTGTGCGTGCAAAAACACATATGGAAGAATTTCATGATCACCAGGCGATTGTCGTCACGGAATTACCCTATCAGGTGAACAAGGCGCAATTGATAATCAAGATTGCCGAATTGATTAAGGATAAACGTATCGAGGGTATTTCTGAAATTCGTGATGAATCATCCAAAGAAGGTGTACGCGTTGTTATCGAATTAAAGCGTGATGCGATTTATGATGTTGTGTTGAATCATCTGTTCCAGTACACGGAAATGCAAACAAATTTCCCTGTCAATATGATGGCGTTGAACCGTGGTCGACCGATGTTGTTCAATGTTCGTGGGGTACTGGATGCGTTTATAGAATTCCGTACGGACGTTATCCGTCGTCGCACAATATTTGATTTGAACAAGGCTCGCAATCGTGCGCATACATTGCTGGGGTTATCCGTTGCGGTTGGTAATTTGGACGAAGTAATTGAATTGATTAAATCCAGTGCCAATCCGGAAGAGGCACGCATGGCATTGACATCACGCGGATGGAGTGCATCCGATATTGAAAATTATATTCAACTGATTGATGACCCGAACACTGAATACAAGGACGGTATGTTCTATATGTCCGAAGATCAGGCGCGTGCAATCTTGGAATTGCAACTGCACAGA
>CAZJGX010000112.1:0-2109 GCA_964545825.1 uncultured Muribaculaceae bacterium | reverse complement strand
AAACGCAATATGAAAAAGAATAAAATCAAACAAAACAATTTATAAAAAATGCCCCATACGGGGCATTTTTTATTTGTCAGTTGGTGCATCCGGTGCATTTTCCATTGCAAAATGCGCAATATGCTTTTTCAACTGGGTGCGATAACGATTATTTTCCTTGGCCGCATCAACCAGTTTGCCAAAGTTCGGATTTACAGACCGCGCCGCATTGAAACGCGATTCCGTTTTCAAGAACTCTTCCAATGGCGCAACCGTATCAACATTTGAATCCAATGTTAATGGATTATGTCCTTCTGCAATCAAGCGCGGGTCGAATCGATACAACGGCCATGCACCTGTTTGAACTTCTTGCATCTGGTGCTGGGGGCCGTTTTGCAACGCGAACCCATGCGCTATGCACGGTGCATACGCCAAAATTATTGACGGGCCCGGGAAAGATTCCGCCTCACGCAGGGCATGTATCGCCTGGGGCTGGTTCGCGCCCAATGCGATTTGCGCAACGTATGCACCACTCATCATCGCAATCATCCCCAAATCTTTTTTCGCGTTTTCTTTACCACCAATGGCGAATTTCATACTGGCCCCAAACGGTGTTGATTTCGATTGCTGGCCACCGGTGTTTGAATATCCTTCGGTATCCAAAACCAAGATATTTATATTTTCACCACTGTGCAAGACATGGTCCAAACCGCCGTATCCGATATCATACGCCCATCCGTCACCACCGATAATCCATACAGACTTGTTCACGATTTCGCCCAACAAACTTTCGGCCAGGCGCGCACGCGGCCCATCAATCTTGGCCAATGCGTCACGCAATTGGGCCTGATATTCGCGCTGCTTTGCAGTTGATTTTTCATTGAACATCACATCAACGTTATCAATGTTTAATTCATGCAACAGGCCACGTAATGTATTACGCTTTTGATTTAGCGCCAAACGCATCCCCAGACCATATTCTGCATTATCTTCAAACAGTGAATTTGACCATGCCGGCCCGCGTCCATTTGCATCACATGTCCACGGTGTTGTCGGCAGATTTGCCCCATAAATAGACGAGCATCCCGTCGCATTTGCAACAACCATGCGGTCACCAAACAGATGCGACAACATGCGCACATATGGTGTTTCACCACATCCCGCACACGCACCAGGGAATTCAAAGTAATGTGGCAACAGTTCAATATGCTTTGGTATATTTAAGTTTAATTTTTCGCGCGGGATATCCGGTAATTTAACAACCTCGTCAAAAACCTTTTGATTGTCGGCGGCGTCTTTCATCGGCGTCAAAGCCAATGCCTGAACCGGACAATTTTTAACACATATTCCGCATCCCGTGCAATCTGCCGGTGAAATAGACAATGTAAAGTACATATCTGGCCCCAGTTCCGGCGTCTTCATCGGCACAACAATTACACCGCGTTCGCGCGCCGCGTCAGCCTGTTCGGCTGTCATTGCCTTGATACGAATTGCCGCATGTGGACACAGCATTGCGCACTTGCCACACTGGATACATTTGGATAAATCGCATGTTGCAACCTTGTCTGATATCGCACGTTTTTCATATTTTGACGTGCCAACCGGATATTGTCCTGCCCCAAATTCGCCATCAACCCGGAACCGCGATACAGGAATCGCATCGCCGCGTTGCGCGGCCATTTCACCCAATGTACCCGCGATTTCAGCCGGCGCCGCAGATGTCATCGCCGGCACAAAATCCGGTGCGAACGGCGCAACTGATGACGGCAATTTATATTCGTTCAAGAAATCTGCCGCACTGTCAACCGCCGCCCAGTTGGCTTCTACAACATCCATGCCTTTCTTTTTATATGTCTTTTCAATTGCAATCTTGGCAGATTCGGCGGCGATTTTCGGGTCAATAACATTTGTCAAATTAAAGAAATTCAACATAATAAACGTATTGATACGATTACCCAATCCCAGTTTTGCCGCCGCACCATTTGCATCCAAGAAGAATACGCGTGCACGCATACGGATAAGATGTTCCTGGGTATCTTTTGGCAGATTTGCAAACGCAACATCCGGTGCCATGGATGTGTTAATCATAACCGTACCACCCGCACGCAGGCCACGGAACACATCAAAGCG
>CAZJGX010000111.1:0-2132 GCA_964545825.1 uncultured Muribaculaceae bacterium | reverse complement strand
CCCGAATTGCGTTGCATATATTATATCTAAAAAGACTGCAAGTCAAGCGCTTTGTGAACTTTGTCGTATAAAAGTTTGTATGCCCCGAATTTGTGCCGTCTGCGGCAACTTTTTTGTGTATAAAATATATAAAACTAAAAAACAAAGTAAGAAAATACATATATTTTTTTTGCTGGCTATTGTTGCGGGTGATACGTTTCTGGCATATGTATGTTTTGTGCTAATTTGAATATAACCATATGTGGGGACAGATTATGATATACGCTTATATTCGGGTCAGTACAGATCATCAAGATTGTGAAAATCAAAAAATCGGTATAGAAGCCAAGGCCGCAGCCATGGGTATTGCCATTGATCGATATATCCAAGATGCCGGCGTGTCTGGAACAAGGGCTCCAGAAAGTCGCGCGTTGGGTGGATGTTTGCGGCAATTAGTTCCCGGAGATGTTATTATTTGTAGTGAATTATCCAGGTTAGGGCGCAAATTGTTTATGATAATGCATATTTTAGAACACTGTATGAACGTCGGGGCGCGCGTGTACACAGTCAAAGATGGATACGAGTTGGGTGATAATATTCAATCCAAAGTCATGGCATTTGCATTTGGCTTGACGGCGGAAATAGAACGAGACCTTATCAGTAAACGCACCAAAGAGGCGTTGGCGCGCCGGCGTATGGCAGGCCTGTGCCTGGGGCGACCACGTGGTGCCAAGAACAAGGTATATAAATTGACATCAAAATCAGATTATATCAAGCAACAACTGAAAAAAGGGGTGCCACGATATAAAATTGCACAGAAATTAAAAGTAAATCCCCGCACGCTTCGCCGCTTTATTATGCAGTTTTAACCAACAATAAAAATACATTATGTCAAAGGTTGACTTTTGGGGCTTTTTCTCCTAACATAGGAATAAAATAAAAGGCACAAATAAACCTTGGTTAAAACTGCTGAACTTTATTCCCATAAGACGCATAGGCCAAGTTTTGTTTAGCCTTTTATTTGTGTGGCGGGTGTGACATCTCGCAAGACTGTCAGGTTTGGTGTGCTAAGTCCCGAACGTTTGAACCCCGCCACGTTTCATTAACGCAAAAGGTTGCCTTATGCCCAAAGTAAGTGTTTCAATAATAGTTCCATGTTTTAATGTTGCGCCATGGTTGGCGCGTTGTTTGGACAGTTTAATTGGGCAAACGTTGCGTAATATTGAAATAATCTGTATTGATGATAAATCAACGGATAATACGTTGGAAATATTGCAAGAATATGCCACGCGCGACAAACGTATATCTGTCATTGCGCTATCAAAAAATTCGGGCGTATCTGCGGCGCGTAATACCGGTATAGAAAATGCTCGGGGCGAATATATTGGCTTTGTCGACCCGGATGATTATGTTGATTTAGACTTTTATGAGAAACTGTATGACACAGCATCTCAAAATAATTTAGATATTGCCAAGGGAAATTTACAAACAGTTTTTCCTGATGGGGGTATTGCTGTATCGTGCCCAAATACTAAAATTCGGAATCAATATGATTTTGTTATAAACTTTACTTCGGCGATATATCGGTATGATTTGTTGAGCATGCACAATATTCGTTTTGCGAAAAATGTAGTTCTGGGCGAAGATGTTGTATTTTTAAGCAAGGCCGTGTTTTACACAGAACGGTTTGATAAGACAGACTCTGTATCTTATTGGTATATCCGTCGTGATGGTTCGGCAGATGCGCCAGATAAATATCTTGGTACAAATACTATATCGTGTTGTATTGATGCATATAAGACACTGTTAGAATTACAAAAAACAACAAATACATCAACAAAAGCCATGGCATATATATGCAGTCAAGCATATCAATTAACACGATGGCTGTTTAATAAAAATGTTTCTGGTACAAGTCGCGACATGGTGATTCAGAATTTGATAAAAATATATCATGATAGCCCTAATGGGTCATTGATTGATAACAATATATCCAAGTCTATACGAAAGGCATTGCGTAAAAAAGATGGTAAAAAAATATTTTTGATATATGTTCGGCATAATATACGTATTCAGATGTTCGGTTTTATTCCTTTTGTTCGGATAACAAAATATGCAGATATCAAAACGAGTGTATATTTATTTGAATGCTT
>CAZJGX010000110.1:0-2154 GCA_964545825.1 uncultured Muribaculaceae bacterium | reverse complement strand
TTGTCGGTAAAGTTTTGCCGTATGCAATACTTAGTTTTATTGGATTTGTGTTGGTATTTGTTGTTGCACGTGTGGTGTTTGGTGTTCCGTTTGTTGGGTCGTATTTTACACTGATTTTGGGTACGGCGTTATTTATTCTGGCGTATTTGGCAATTGGACTGTTGATATCTGTATCAACGCATAAACAAGATGTTGCAATTCAATTTGCGTGTATTGTTGGGCTGTTGCCGTCGGTGATTTTGTCTGGGTTTATTTTTCCGGTTGAATATATGGGGCGTGGATATCAGGTTGTTGCATCATTGTTTCCAGCGCGATTTTATATTGATGTTGCACGTGATCAGTTCTTAAAGGGCAGTCATATCTGGGATTTACGATTGGAATTGGCATTGTTGGCAATCGCGGCCGTGGTGTTGTTGATAATATGTTTGGTGCGTTTCAAAAGGACATTGGAATGAAGCGTTTTTGGGGATTCTTTAAAAAAGAAATAATTGCATTGACCCGCGATAAAGTTTTGATGGCGGCTGTGCTGATTATGCCGGCGGTACAGTTGGTGCTTTATAGTGGTGCGATTACATTAGAGGCCAAGAATCTGCGTTTGGCGGTAGATGTGGCGCCGGGGGATATCGTAATGGAAAAAGTTTATAATCACGCCATTGGTTCTGGGTGGTTTGTGCGTATTCCTAATACAAAATTGGATGCCGTGACTGCGGTGCAAAGTGGTGCGGCAGATGTTGCGATTGTTGCACCATCAGGTGGGCTTTCGCGTGCGTTGGCACGTGGTGATGGGCAAATTCAGATTTTGATAGATTCAATGAATATTTTGAAGGCACAGAGTATAGAGGCATATCTGCAAGGTGTCACGTTATCTGCGGTAAAAGAATTGGGGTATGCAATGCCTAAATCACAGATTGGTTTTAATTTGCGGATATTGTTTAATCCCGAATTAAATACCAAATGGTTTATGGTGCCGTCGTTGATTGCGGTATTGGTGTTTTTATCGTTGCTGATACTGATAACTATTTCAATAACCAAAGAAAAAGAAACAGGAACAATAGAAACTCTAATTTCTGCGCCGGTTTCAAAGTATGATATTATCGCAGGCAAGGTATTGCCATATGTTGCGGTATCGTTTGTTGTTATGTTGTCTGTTTTGGCAATAGGGCTGTGGATGTATAAATTGCCTTTTGCTGGTTCTGTTGTGTTGTTTATGTTGGGATTTGTGGTGTTCTGTGTGCCGGCGACCGGAATTGCAGTGTTATTGTCAAATTATACCAAGACCCAGCAGCAGGCGTTATTAGGCGTTGTAATTGTTGCGTTTTTGATGTTGATGCTATCAGGGGCGATATTTCCTACGGAAAACATGCCAAAAGTTTTGCAATATATCAGTTATGTAAATCCGTTAAGCCATTATTCATATTTGGTTCGGAACTTGATTTTAAAGGGGGCTGATATTGGGTACTTTGGCCAGCAATGCTTTATGATGTTGGTGGTCGGTGGTGTCTTTTGGTGGGCCGCATTGCGTGGATTCAAGACCAGGTTATAAACAAGAGTAGGGGGGAGAATATCTTATGAAACAATTTAATATTGGTTTGATTGGTTTGGTTGTTGGGATGTCAATTTCCGATGTACATGCGGACATGTATTCGGCGTTGCAGCGTGTTTATGATTCCAATCCTGTAATTGCCACGCAACGTCAGGCGGTGGATGCTGCAAATGCTGATGTAAAATTGGCGCGTACAGATGCAAAGCCGTATTTGGGTATTGGTGCAAATGCAGGGTTGGCGCGGACAAAACTGGGGGGCCAGACATTTGATTATGTTCCAACGCAAATTGGAATCCAGGCCCAGCAGAATTTATTCAAAGGATTTGCAACTGTTGCAGAAATAAAGGCCGCAAAAGGTATCTTGGAATCACAGCGTGCAGTCTTGTATGCGACAGAACAAGATGTTTTTATGCAGGCTATTAACGCGTATATCGATGTGTTAAACGCGCGCGAGGTATTAAAGTTAAACAAAAATAATCAACGCGTTTTGCAAGAATACTATGATTTTTGCAAAGAACGTGCAGATGTGGGGATGTTGACGAAAACTGACCTGGCGCAGGCATCTGCCAGACTGGACAGTGCGAAGTATCATGTGTTTGATGCAACTGCGG
>CAZJGX010000109.1:0-2196 GCA_964545825.1 uncultured Muribaculaceae bacterium | reverse complement strand
ACCAACACAAATCCAATAAAACTAAGTATTGCATACGGCAAAACTTTACCGACAATAATTTCCAACGTTGTTGCCGGTGTCGACAACAGCATTTCCATCGACCCACGTTCCCATTCCCGACATATCGTCAATGTCGTTAACATAATCGCCACCAGTGCGATAATCACCGCTGTCAGCCCCGGCACAGAAAACCAGCGTGAATTTAATTCCGGATTAAACAGATAACGTGATTTAAAACCAAACCCGGCATTTGCGGCAAATTGTGTATCATTGCCTATGCGTGCAACAGCCTTGCTGTTTATGGTGTTCAGATAATTCATAATGGACATAACCGACGAATTATCCGCCCCATCCAACATAATTTGCACATCGGTACCCCTGCCCCCAACCGCATCACGTTCAAAACCAGGCTTTACAATCAATGCAGCGCGCGCACGTTCCGCAACAATTTCATCAAACGCGTTTTCCGGCGAAGATAATTCATACATCTTAAAGTACCCGGAACTGCCAAACGTATCTATTAAACTGCGTGACGATTCGGTTCTGTCCGCATCATGATACGCCAAATTAATAGACCGAATATTAAACTCAATTGAATTGCCCAATATCAAGACAATCAGCAACGGTAATAACAATGCCATAATCAGCGTAAACGGGTCACGCAAAATATGTTTAAATTCTTTGGCAAAGATTGCACGTGCACGACGGGCTGAAAATACTGTCATCGGTTATCCCCCTCTACCAATCGGATAAACACATCTTCCAACGACGGCGATATAGATTGAATATCAAAATCTTTTCTGTATTTTTGAATTTGCGCAGCAACATCCACATCATCACGAAACCTGATATGATAATGCAATCCATACGGTTCACATATATCCAGTATTTTTGCCGGTGGCAACTTTGCCCCCGAACGCCGTGGTGTAAAGTTGTACAACGACGTGCCAAAGACCTGTCGTTTTAATGCGCTGGGACTGTTTACGGCAATCAATTCGCCGGCACGCATCAGTGCGACACGATGACAATTTTCCGCCTCGTCCATGTAATGCGTGGTGACAAAGATTGTCTTGCCTTCTTTGGCCAGACGTTTAATCAATGTCCAAAACCGTTGGCGTGCGACAGGCGCAACACCGGCCGTTGGTTCATCCAAAAATATAATCTTTGGGTCATGCAACAGTGATACACACAGTGCCACCTCTTGCTTTATACCACCCGGCAAATTACGCACAATTGTATTCAAATCATAATCAAACCCGATAAAATTCAATAACTTATCACGTTGCGCGATGTACTTATCATTTGGTAATTGACGTAAAGCAGCGGCAAAATCAAAATTTTCACGCACAGACAATTCATCATACAGTGTAAAGCGTTGCGACATATATCCAACACGCTGCTTTATCGCATTTTCATTACCCAAGACTAATTTTTCACCATCAATCATAACAGTGCCACGACTGGCCAACAACAGCCCACACAACACACGTATCGTTGTGGTTTTACCTGCGCCATTGGCGCCTAAGAATCCAAATATTTCACCACCATCCACCGCAAATGTCACATCACGCACGGCATAAAAATCACCGAATATCACCGATAAATTTTTCACATCAACAATAGGGTTTCTGCGCTTCATTTTAACCGTCCCCCACGTTTTAAGAAAAAATCATCAAAATTCACACAATTATTTTTTTCCAACAAATCTTTTGGTTCGCCGGCACCTAATATATGCCCGTTTTCCATCAGAATAACCTGACTGCAACGCTCGGCCTCATCCATATAGGCGGTACTCATAATAACCAAAATCCCCTGCGAACGTGCCGCATGCAACAGATTCCAAAACTCACGCCGACTGATTGGGTCAACACCATTTGTCGGCTCGTCCAATAACATTATTTTCGGCGACCGCAACAAAGCACACATCAGCCCCAGTTTTTTATACATACCCCCAGATAACTTTCCAGCCGGCAAATCTAAAAACTTATCTAACCGAGTTAACATTAATAATTCGGACTTTTTACGTTCATATTCGTCAACGCTGATACTGTACAAATCACGAAAGAATTCCAAATGTTCCAACACGGATAAATCACCATATAAACTCTGGCTTTGTGGCATATATGCAATATGCTCACGAACAGACGAAAACGGCACAGAACGCCCATCCTGGATATACGATATCGCCCCAGAATT
>CAZJGX010000108.1:0-2203 GCA_964545825.1 uncultured Muribaculaceae bacterium | reverse complement strand
TTTGTCATTTTTAGTGTATTATAGATACGACATAGCAGTTGCTGTGTTGGGCGTCACAACCCGTTTAATTTGCAGTGTCCGCGGGGACATTAAACACCCACCGTTCCAACAATTGGGTTGGAGGGTGGTGATATATTTGAATAAGCCCGCTATTTTCTGCAAATTATAGTTGTGAACCTCCAACCACCTGCTGTGCCGGTGGTTTTTGTTTATAAAAGGATAAAAAATGAGCACAAATGAAAATACACAATCAAACGATGGTATCCGGGGAATAAACTGGCTTGGAAACATGTTGTTGTCATTTATTGTTGGTGGTATTGGTGGATTTATAATCACTGCATATGGTTTTGAAATTGGTTATCGAAACATGCCTGAACCAACGATATTTTGTCTAATAGGAATTGCTTTTTTAGTATTGTCTATGTTTGTCTGGTTGGGGGCACTAGAAGACCTGATAGCGTCAGCGCATGTGCACGCATTAGAAGTATTTTACGGCAAAAAACGCAAAATTCAAAACTGAATGAATATGAACGCTATGGGCGGCCAACATAATAGGATAAAGTATGAATAAAGTTTTTATATTGTCGACGCTTTTTTTAACGCTGGGTGCGTGTGAACGAACAGATGTTCGCGTGCAGGCTGCAGATATTCTTTATAACAATTGCATCAAAAATGGTGCTGATATCCAATGGTGTCGCTGCTTGCGCGCGGACCTTATTGATGCAACAAAGGCTTTTACAGAAGAAATGGCAGAGTACATTGTAAACGGTCGTCAGCATCCGTGGCTAAACCCAACTTTATTGGGCGCGCGAATACGTTGTGAATGTCGCATGCATCCACGATATGTTGCATCATATGGATTGTCTTGTGATGGTGTAAATCCAATCAAATTTTAAACTAAATTAAAATGAATCCAAATGTATGGAGGTATAAATGAAAAAATATATTTTTTTATGCTTGTTATCACTGGTTATAACAGGATGTAATTACACAGAAGAAGAAAGACAAATTTTTTATAAAAGTTGCATGCAAGAAAAACTTTCAAGTGCATTTTCCTTTTTAGATGAAATGGTTATTTCGTGTGCATGCGAAAACTGGTCATTAAGAAAAGATATAAAACCAAAGTCTGAAACTGCTCGATTTGACCAATATATTGAAGAACGAGATAAATGTTATTCTGAACCCATAAAAAATAATCCTAAGCAGCGCGAATATTTTATTTCAAAATGTAAACAAGCGTTTACAAAAACATATGGCAGTGAAGCACAAGTGTGGGCAAAACAATTGTCAATGGGCGGAATGCCAGCCCATGCCGTTGCCGAAACAATTGGATATATGGGAATTGGACTAGGAAAAGATTTTTATAAACCTCAATCAAATAAAGAATTGGTTGGGTGCGCATGTGGTCGTTTAAGTTCTCGTGATAACTTTACAATTCCACGGACATTCGAATTTTTTGAACAAGAATATAAAAAAGAATTAAAAGAATGTATAAAGGTCTGGAACTAGGAACCCAAAAGGATACAACATGATTAAAATTACTAGGCAGAATGCTTGGGCTTATTGTGTTAGAACAATGCAAATTTGCATTAATGATGAAACATCGGTATTATTATCAAATGGCGAAACGAAGAATATAAAATTGCCAGCAAGTGCAGAATATATAATGATATCTGTTTCTATTAGCGGAACCAATCAGGGAGAATTCACGACTAAATATTCTTCTAATATAAAAGAAATTATTGTTAAGCAGGGATTTTCGTATGCGCGCTGTTTTGTTGTGTTGCAAAACGGAATTAGACGTGAACTTATAGTTAAAAATGCCCCCAGTAGTATCACTGTTGCTATTTATTGGATGCTGTTGATATTATTTGTTCTGCTTATTAGCGGTCTATTCTCGTCGTCATATGTTGACGAGTATCGTTGGCACACTTCATATCAAATTAGGGACACAACAACATTTTCCTGGTACTAAATAAAACACCGCCCGGATGGGCGGTTTATTCTGGTGCCGGCCACAGGACTTGAACCTGCGATCCCTTCATTACGAATGAGATGCTCTACCAGCTGAGCTGGACAGTCACGCATACCGGGCATGACGCCAGCAGGTATAATGGTAGTATTGCGGAAAATTCGCAGTTAATTAATATAGATATTGGAAACACGCATTTATTCTGTTTTCTTTACAATTTGTAATCGGCCG
>CAZJGX010000107.1:0-2259 GCA_964545825.1 uncultured Muribaculaceae bacterium | reverse complement strand
TGGCAACGCCAAAAAGTAAAACAAGTAAAGCACGCAGCGCACAGCGTCGTTCACACGATGCGTTGAGCATTATGCCATGTGGTGTATGCAAGGCCTGTGGCGAAAAGAAACGTCCACATCATGTATGTCCTGCATGCGGTGCGAAATAATATTTGCATTTATTTAATCGGCAGCAAGGCGCGTTTCATATGTGCCTTTCTGCTTTTTTTAATATCATAAAAAAAAATCACAACATGTCAGAATCAAAAAAAATCATTGCAATTGATGCCATGGGCGGCGACAAGGGGCCAAATGCTGTCTTGGGTGGTATGAATCAATATCTGTACCAAAATGGCGAAGGCGGGGTACACTTTCGTATATTTGGTGATGAAAAGAAATTGAAAAAACTGATGTCTAAAAAATATCAGCGTGTTGCGCGTAATTGCACAATTATCCACAGTCCGGGCGTTATCAAGGGGACTGATAAATTACGCGATGTTGTTCGTCACTCGCAAGATACGTCCATGTACATGGCGATAAAAGATGTCCGTGAAGGAAACTCGGCCGCGGTGGTCAGTGCGGGTAATACCGGTATTTTGATGTCATTGTCCAAACTGGCGTTAAAGACTATTGACGGCATTTCACGTCCTGCGATTACTACTATGTTGCCGTCTGGTGGCGGGGACCAGCGTGTGGTTGTATTGGATTTGGGGGCAAATGTTCAGTGTGATGCAGAAAACTTGTTCGACTTTGCGATATTGGGCAGTGTCTATGCCGAGGTTATTGGCCACATGCCACGTCCAAAATTGGGGATATTGAATATCGGCGAAGAAGATACCAAGGGCAATGAAACTCTGCAACATTTGAACAAGTTATTGTCTGCGCATCGTGATGCGTTGCCATATGAATACATCGGCTTTGTCGAAGGTAATGATATCAGCGCCGGCAACGTCCAGGTTGTCGTCACAGATGGATTTACAGGCAATATTGTTTTGAAAACGGTCGAAGGTACCGCAAAATTGATAAAGCGTGTATTAATGGATGCGGTTCAGAAATCGTGGCTGGCCAAGATTGGTGCGTTCTTTATGGTGCATGTGTTCAAGCGCCTGAAACATAAAATTGACCCACGCTCATATGCGGGCGCAATGTTTTTAGGCCTGAACGGATTTGCGGTAAAAACGCATGGCAACAGTGATGCGCTGGCATTTGCGAATTCAATTCGTCACGCGGTAAATTTGTCGGGCGCAAATCTGGAAACATTGATTACAGAACGTGTCACATCATTGGCGAAAATCCGTGATGAATTAAAAGAATCCGAAGAATAAAAATCACCGCCCATCGGGCGGTTTTTTTGTTGTGGCTTTGATTTGGATGCGTGGTAATTGTGTGATATAATACTTGGTATCGGAGAGATTATGAGAAAGTTTTTATATGTAATTACATGTATGCTTTGTGTATCAAGCGCCGCCTTTGCCGATGCAACCGATGATTTGTTTTCTGCCGTGCGCGGGGGTAATTTGACGGGTGTTCAACAGGCTGTTGCGGCGGATGCCAATATAAATGCGCAGGATAACCATGGCTATACGGCATTAATATGGGCAGCACTCGGCTTTGAAGCGGAAATAGTAAAATATTTGGTTGAGCATGGTGCTGGTATAAATGCGCAGGATAACCATGGCTATACGGCATTAATATGGGCAGCGAACAGCTCTGATATGGAAACGGTAAAATATTTAGTTGAACATGGTGCCAATATAAATGCACAGAGTAAAGATGGCAATACGGCATTATTGGCAGCAAGCAACTCTTATATGGAAATGATAAAATATTTAGTTGACCATGGTGCCAATGTAAATGCGCAGGATAACCATGGCAATACGATATTAATATATGCGGTAAACGAAGGTAATGTGAAAATAGTAAAATATTTGGTTGAACATGATGCAGATGTGACTATAAAAAATAATGACAGCAAAACTGCATTGGATATTGCACGGGAAAATTGGAATACAGAAATTATTGCAATATTGGAAAAGGTACAGTCCAAACCAAAGTCCGAACCAAAGGTAGAAACACCGAAGACACCGTGTGAATCTGGCAATACAGATTATACGTTATATAACGGGCAATGTATACTTGTATCTGATTTAAAGGACAAGGTGACCGCTGCCGCCAAAGGGTTGAAAACAATAGAGCAGGGCTTTGGCAAAAGTCATTGGAAAACCGCCAGTGGTAATTTTAACGGGGCGCGCCTGGCGTCTGATTCCATCGCAGGTGTTG
>CAZJGX010000106.1:0-2262 GCA_964545825.1 uncultured Muribaculaceae bacterium | reverse complement strand
AGCGACGATTAAGGAGCAAAATACATGACCAATATGTTGCAGAAGATATTCGGACAACTTGAAACAAAAGAGCAATTTGACGCCCTGCGTATCACGATTGCATCCCCAGATGAAATTCTGTCTTGGTCTCATGGCGAAGTTAAAAAGCCGGAAACCATCAATTATCACTCACTGAAACCGGAATCCGAAGGACTGTTTTGCCAACAGATTTTTGGCCCGGTTAAGGATTTTGAGTGCGCCTGTGGAAAGTACAAGCGCATGAAATACCGTGGCACGATTTGCGAACGTTGTGGGGTCGAAGTTGGTTCGTCCACAGTTCGCCGTGAACGCATGGGACATATTAAATTGGCAATGCCGGTTGCGCACACTTGGTTCCTGCGCGAAGGCAAAATTGCAACACTGTTAAACAACCTGCCACAGAAAAAATTGGAACAGGTTATTTCATACGATGCATACATTGTTATCGAACCGGGTTTGACCAGTTTGAAACAATATGACGTCATCAGCGAAGATGAATACCAGGCCGCCGTCGAAGAATTCGGCGCAGACGCGTTCAAGGTCGGCATCGGTGCCGAAGGTATTCGCGAAATTATCGCGGGCCTGGATATGGGCGAAGAACGCACACGCCTGCGTGCTGAATTAAAAGATGTTAAATCTGAAACAAAACGCAAATCATTAATCAAACAATTGAAATTGGTTGAAGCGTTCTTGGATTCCAATACAAATCCTGCATGGATGTTGCCGGATATTATCCCGGTTATCCCACCGGATATGCGTCCGTTGGTGACATTGGATGCGGGACATGTTGCGGCATCTGACCTGAACGATTTGTATCGTCGTGTTATTATTCGTAATAACCGTCTGAAACGCTTTATGGAAATGCATGCGCCGGAAATTATTGTCCGCAACGAAAAACGCATGTTGCAAGAAGCAGTTGATTCATTATTTGATAACGGTCACAAGGCGCGCCCAATGGTGTCCCAAAATCGTCGTCCGTTGAAATCATTGTCTGATTCATTGCGTGGTAAGTCTGGTCGTTTCCGTATGAACATGTTGGGTAAACGTGTGGACTATTCCGGTCGTTCGGTTATCGTGTCTGGGCCATCATTGAAATTGCATCAGGTTGGTTTGCCAAAGACAATGGCGTTGGAATTGTTCAAACCATTTGTTTATGCAAGATTGTTGGCGGGTGATTATGCAAATACGCTGAAAACCGCACGTAAAATGGTTGAAAACGGTGAAGATATCGTTTGGGAAATCTTGGAAAAGGTTATTTATCAGCATCCAGTTCTGTTGAACCGTGCGCCGACATTGCACCGTTTGTCACTGCTGGCATTTGAACCGGTTTTGATAGAAGGCAAGGCAATCCGTCTGCACCCATTGGTATGTAAGGGATTCAATGCTGACTTTGACGGTGACCAGATGTCTGTTCACGTTCCAATTTCATTAGAAGCACAATTGGAAGCACGTACATTGATGTTGTCTTCGAACAACGTTTTGTCACCAGCAAATGGTGAACCAATGATTGTGCCATCCCAGGACATGGTTTTGGGTGTATATTACATCTCGTTGATTAACGGTGAACACGATGATAAATCACCACGCTTTGCGACGATGGACGAAGTGCAATTGGCATTGGAAAACAAGACAATCACATTGCACACACCAATTGTTGCACGTATCAATGGCAAGACATACAAGACAACTGCCGGCCGCATGATGCTGGGCGAATTGTTGCCAAAACGTGATAATATGCCGTTTGATTTGGTGAACAAGGTTATGCCGGTAAAAGAAATCAAGGCATTGTTGGCCACAACATACGAACGCTGTGGTGACAAAGATATGATTTTGTTGGCTGACGCATTAAAGAATATGGGCTTTGAACAGGCGGCGCGCAGTGGTATTTCAATTGGTTATGACGATATCGTTATTCCAGATGAAAAGAAAGCAATGATTGCAGAATCTGAAAAGGCTGCTGCTGAAATCGAAGACCAGTATCAGAACGGTTTGCTGTCTGGTGGTGAACGTCACAATAAATTGATTGACTTGTGGCAGAAAACAACCGACAAAATGGGTGACTTGGCGTATGCGGCATTGGGCAAAACATCTGGCGACAACTGGAATTCAGTGTTGATGATGGCGTTATCCGGTGCACGTGGTTCAAAACGTCAGATTCAGCAGTTGTCAGGTATGCGTGGTATGATGCAGAAACCAGACGGTTCAATTATCGAAGTTCCAATTATTTCGAACTTTAAAGAAGGT
>CAZJGX010000105.1:0-2275 GCA_964545825.1 uncultured Muribaculaceae bacterium | reverse complement strand
GTATTATTTCATCAAATTTGATGGAGTTAGAGAGCCTTGCCCTTTTCATACCGTTTCTTAATGGGAATAGCATGCTGTTGCACAATTAATCTTGCGCGTGCTGCCGACATAATACCATTGGATGATGCATTGCGGGCGACGTATGTTGCATGCGTTGGTATTGATGACGAATTGGCTGATCTAAAAAAGATGGCCGGCATAAACACTGCCGTCACGGCGGTGGGTACCGCATCTGGGGTTGGTGCAACTGTTGTCGGTGTCGTTAAAACATCCAAGGATAAACAAGCAGAAGAACTGGAACGCCTTATCAAAGAACTAAAAGAACTTGAAGAAGGACATCCAGATGCCACAGATGCCGAAATCCAAGAATTTTTGGCGCAATTTGAATCTTCATACGATACGGCAATAAAGGATTTAGAAACAGCCCAAGAAAAATTGAATAAAGTGACCCAACAGTCAAAACGCCTGGGGAATTGGCGTACGGGTTTGATTGCGGGATCAACTGCAACCAATATAGCGGGCGCAATTATTGCCGGAAACAACAAAGTTAATAAAGATTTACAATCACAAATCAATGACTGTAAAACTGCGGTTGGCAATCTGCGCAATTCTATGATGCAAGCCCGCATTGATGGCGTTGACGTGACCGAGGCCAATCAAATCATCGCAACATGTGGCGAATACGATTATATTGATTTATCACCCATAAACAACCGTGCCAAGGGCGCAATGATTTCTTCTATTGTGGGCAGTGCCACCGGCGCGGCCGGCACTGTGACATCAGCGATTGCAAACACAGATGCAACCCGCAACGACAATTCAGAATCTGGCAAACAAAAAGAAAAAAATCTAAATACTGCGGCAAATGTGTTGTCTGGTGCAACAACCATGGCTAGTGCAACAGCGACCGTATTCAACGCAACACAAATCAGCGCGATAAAGAAAGTGGCATCTGTTGCCGAAAAATGCACGGGGGTATTGAAATGAAGAAACTAACCCTGGCATTTTTATCATCAATTATAACGATACCGGCAATTGCGAATATACATATTAATCCGGATACAGTCGTTTCTGTGGTACAGCAACATGTCCCAGCGGATAAAGTCACCCCTGTTATACGTGAATATAACGCACAGTTAAAGGCATCAAACGGCAGCGGTATTGCGGCAAATAAATTATGGAACGTATGCGCGGCGGCGGGCTGGGACGTAAAAGAATCTGCGGGCAAAGCAAAGTGCCAAACATTTGTGAACGCACTGGTAAAATCCGGAAACGTTATATACAAAGAAGTATGCGGTGATGACAAAGGCAAAACAGGCGCAACAGAACGATGCGTGACGGACTTCAAAAATGTAAAGGTAAATATCGGCCCTGCGATTGCCATTGCAAAAGAATATGCCCGTATCAAATACAATGATGGCAGTGTTCAATGTTTTAATAAGCATCGGTTGTCTTGGAACGACGACTATGTAAAATGCGTATCACAAAATTCGAACGTGTTCTATGAATTTCAATTTGATTCCGTCACAGAATCCATAGACAACACAATAAAAAACGGTATTCAAAAAGCAATATGTTCTATACACGGCGCGCCCGCCATAACCGGGGGATTTGTTGGCGGTGGCACGAACGTATCGACACAATCAATTCGTGTTGATGCATCTTGTACGGCAGATGCTGCAAAGTGTGGAAATATAAATAAATCTCTTGCAAAATTCGGATATGCTGCCACGTATAAAAACAATACTTGCAAAATAAGTTTTGAATCAGTTTCAGACCGCCAATCCCTGCGCACAGCATTTGGCATTGATAACTTTGTTTTTTGTTCAGGTATTCAGACACGCAATAATCAAAGTACAGAAGCGTATGTAAAACAATACATTGCGTCCAAGGCAGGCGTACCCACCACCAGTGTTAAATGTGATGCGGGATTCAAAACATATACCGGTGCGGGATGCAAAGTAAATGGCATTACAGACTTCAAAGATGACATCAAAACATGTCATGTTGGTAGTAATACAATAGACCTGGTCTTTGATGATATTAACGAGGCTTGGACAACATACACAAATGCCGCAGACCAGGCAATGGCATGCATTATTACCGGTGGCACATACAGCGGTAAGCGTTGTATCGGCCTGGATAAAAAAATGTGTGACATGGTGCGCAACGCCAATACAAAATCATGTCCAGAGTGCAAAGAAATTTATTGGGACACCCAAACAAACACATGTGTATTGCCGGCGGGCGCCACCGCCACTAATTTACAAAAAGG
>CAZJGX010000104.1:0-2302 GCA_964545825.1 uncultured Muribaculaceae bacterium | reverse complement strand
GAAAATATGGATTATGACCAATATTATGCGGTAGAGGTTTGTGAATAAAAACAATATAAATCGGCATCAAACATTGATGCCGATTTATTTTTCTTTGTTATATGTTAATTGATTTACACCATAAAGGGTAAGTTTTCCAATGTACCTTCGGCAACGCGCACATTTACGTCAATCATCATAAATAATGTATCAGGGGTCTTGATAATGTCTGGGTTAAACATTTGTGTTGATAACATGTGGCTGGTATTTACAGATAATTTTGTTATCAAATGGTCATCGTCCAGCAGTGTATAAATAGGACCGATATCAGTTGGGGTGTTTGCACCGATTTCGTGTTCGTTTTGTGGGCAACGCAGACCGTCAAACAGTGTTTTTACCCGGTTGTCAATGTCAGAACGGGGGACGCCTACAATTTCAGGATGCATAATTAAAATATCCAGTTCTGCCAGCAATTTCAGGTTTGGTGTAATAATCGGATTCCAATCGATTCCGCCAACGTGACGCGTGGAAATCGGGCTTTTTGTTGCCCCCGGCATCATATATTGCGTCAGATTATTCCATGGCTGATGTTCAACCAGTTTTTTTAACTGGGGATGGAATTGCATACGGATATCTGCGATATGCTGGGCGCGCTTTTTCGGATTGATTAAAATTTCGCCAAAATACAGTAATTTGAATTTCATTTTATATCCCTTTTTCCTTGATAATTATAGCATAAATTGCTATTGTTCACCTAGAAAAAAGAAAGGAATATTATATGGCAGTTACTAACGAATATACTGGCGATTCAATTAAGGTCTTGAAAGGACTGGAAGCGGTTAAAAAACGCCCTGGAATGTACATCGGCGACGTAGGCGAGGGTGGTTCCGGTCTGCATCACATGATTTATGAAGTGGTTAATAACTCTATTGACGAAGCCATGGCAGGGTATGCGGATACTGTTTATGTATCGTTGAATGCAGATGGTTCGGTTACAATTCGCGATAACGGTCGTGGTATGCCATTTGACGTCAATCATGAAACAGGACGCAGTGCGTTGGAATTGATTATGTGTGAATTGCACGCCGGTGGTAAGTTTGATAACGAAGGCAATGGTGCGTATAAGGTATCCGGTGGTCTGCACGGTGTTGGTGTATCTGTTGTGAATGCATTGTCCAAGTGGTTAGAGGTACGCGTATGGCGTGGTGATAAAGAAGCATCAATGGCATTCGCTGATGGCGTGCCAACAATGGATTTGAAAATCACAGAAAACAAAACCAATCACGAACACGGGACCGAGGTTACATTCCTGCCGTCAAGTGACACATTTACAGGTACAGAATTCAGTTTTGATACATTGGAAACATGGTTGCGTGAACAGTCATACCTGAACGCCAATGTTCGCATTATTTTGGAAGACCTGCGCGGGGCTGAAAAGAAAGAACGTGAATTTCATTCTGTCGATGGATTAAAGGGCTTTGCAACATACCTGGATAAATCCAAAGAATTGTTGAACAAAGACCCAATCCAGATGATAAAACAGGTCGAAGATACATATATCGAAATCGTCTTGCAATGGACAACAGCATATACGGAAACATCACTGTGCTTTACAAACAATATTCCGAACCGTGATGGTGGAACGCATCTGGCGGGATTTCGTGCTGGCTTAACACGTGCGATAAATAAATATATCAGTGAACACAATAATAAAAAAGAAATCAATCTGTCAGGGGAAGATTTCCGCGAAGGATTGACCAGTATCGTCAGTGTAAAAATCCCAGATCCAAAGTTTGGATCACAAACCAAGGATAAATTGGTATCAAGTGAAGTGCGTCCAATTGTGGAAAGTACAGTATCTGAAATGCTGTATGAATTCCTGGATGAAAATCCGGCAATTGCAAAATCGATTATCGACAAGATTATAGAGGCCGCAACTGCGCGCGAGGCGGCGCGAAAGGCCCGCGAATTATCGCGTAAGAAAAGTGGTCCTGAAATCGGTGGAATACCGGGTAAACTGGCCGGATGCAGTGAAAGAAATCCTGAAAAATGCGAACTGTTTATTGTTGAGGGGGACAGTGCTGGTGGTACGGCAAAACAAGGTCGCGATCGCAAGACCCAGGCGATTTTGCCCCTGCGTGGTAAGATTTTGAATGTTGAACGCGGACGTTTTGACAAAATGTTGGGGTCTGATACAATTGGTGCGTTGATTACAACCATGGGTACTGGTATCGGCAAAGATGAATTTGATATCAACAAAATGCGTTATCACAAAGTTATTATCATGACCGATGCTGACGTTGACGGACAGCATATTCAGACA
>CAZJGX010000103.1:0-2317 GCA_964545825.1 uncultured Muribaculaceae bacterium | reverse complement strand
AACGGTATGAAAAGGGCAAGGCTCTCTAACTCCATCAAATTTGATGAAATAATACCATAATTTGCCGTAAAAATCAAATATATGTTCTGTGATGTTGCGCACTCAATTCCCTCGGTACTTTGTGCCTGCGGGGAAACCGTGACGGCTCGACTGCGCTGACGCTTGTCTTGCCTACTTGTTTTCGAACCATTGGTTCTCATCTCGTTTGCCCAACAGCCAAAAATAAAATCGCCACAAGGACGATTTAATCTTTGGTTGTGTCTGATAAACAATTTTCGAACCAATTATCAGCAGGATTTAATTAAAATGGCTGATGAAATCGAGCAGGTAAAGACTCTGTTGTTAACATAGGGTAATGGTTATCTTATGTTATAAATATTTTGAGAAATGTCGTTTATGAGGTATAGTATTCTCTATAAAAGGAAATAAATATGAACTATCAACCAGATCTAGGTTTACTTGATGATTTAGGCGGCATTATGAAACAGATAGCGGCCCCTCTGGTTGCAGTGTTTGAATTTGGTGATAAAAAACTTGTCTATGTAGGCACACGGCATAATCACAAAAATCATATGATGTCGGGGTCTTTTGATGCAATCAATTATTGTTTTGATAATTTCAAAATCGATTGTGTTGTGACAGAAGTTGAACCTTCCAGGACTTTGGCGGATTTTGAGGCATATATAGGAACACCGGATATGAACGAACTGATATACGCGCCATATATCGGAAATATGAAAAATATTCCTTATGTGTTTGCGGATTCGTCTAGGAAAGATTGGCTGGCTGATATTTTATGCGTCAATGGGAACGCTATAAAAGATATGCAAACATTTTTTGTGCTAGATGATGCATACAGATACAAGAGGCATTATGGAAAGTCTGATACAATAGAACATGCGATTAATAATGTGGTTCGCAGATTTTGGCGTGATGATTATCCTACACCTATGAATAAATCAGAATTTATAGCATACTGCAAACAGCAACTTGGTATTGGTATAACCGATGAAAATATCAGTGATGTTCTATCGCTGATTGGTGATTGGCATAGGCCGGATAAAAACGGAAACTCACTTAATCGTGCTTGGGCTTATGTTGGGGAATATTCTCGTGACCCACAAATGTTGAAAAATATTTTTAATGCGGTAAACAAATATCAGTGTGTCTTGGTTACGGCTGGTGCAGCGCATTTTTATAGCCAGCGTCGCGTTCTGGAACAAGCATTTGGTATGCCACAGATGATATATGAATTTCCTCACACACCACGTCGCGACTAGAATGCCGGTTTGAAAATGTGCACAGGATATGTTATAATACAGAAAAATCAAAAAGGTGAAAATTATGAAATATAAACCGCTGGAAATGCTGGATAAAAACCTTGATAAATTGTATAAAGATTGCGTTAAAAACGGTTGTCGTCCCCAGGCAGGAACGCCAATGGATAATTTATTGCAAGAATGTATAGCTCTGTTGTCGATACGGCATTATTTCCTTCAGGGGCAATACCTTTATGAGATGGAACGATATGCGGAAATGTTGGGACATATTATGGCACTCCCTTCATACAAAAAGACTAAATTTACAGGCGCAAGCACTAAGCTAGCAAAACAAGATAAAAAGTCGGCTAATGATAAACTGTATAAATTTTCGGATGATTTTATATGGTCTAACATTGTCAAGGTCGCGCTGGGTGACGAGTCCTATAACCATGTTCTGAAAAATAAAGACACATGGGAAACCAGGGTTCTTGCAGAATGGATAAAATGTACACTGGTGCCAAGCGATAGGCGGCTGATAGATCGTGATCGTTTTAGTATACAAGCAGTAGATAAAGTAACGGCAACCACGGATACCGCATTTCGTGTTGCCGGTTTGTATGGAGACATCAACGAATTAGCTAGCGACAGAAAGAGAACAGGACGTTGGAAACCTAAGACTTGGACTCAAATTTTGGAGCAAGGAGACATGTATAATAAATATCTCAACAATGACGTTGATGAAATGTTTTCTGAATTGCCAGAAGATACACAGAAAAAATTACTGTTGATGCGCCAGAATAATCTGTTGCATATGTCGCCAAATGCAGTTACACCAGAATTTTTGATGGGATATATGTTGGGTAAAAAAAGATAGTGGCACAAAATTATAACAAGATAAAAAGACTGGAAAACCAGTCTTTTTTTGTTTAGAAAGTTCGAAAGTTGGCAAAAATTAGTGCTTTTCAAAATTAAACATTCGAACTCGGCAGAATACTTGAAAACCGGAGGCAATCAAAGGAAAATATGAAGAGCCTCGCATCCCTCTCGAAATTGGA
>CAZJGX010000102.1:0-2424 GCA_964545825.1 uncultured Muribaculaceae bacterium | reverse complement strand
CACAATGATAATATATCCATTACCATAACCGGAAAAGAAAGGGCGTGTTTATGTACAGCATAAATAATATTTTTGGCGGATTTCTGCGGAAAATCGTGGGGGGGGGGTATTGAAAAGCCAATAAAAATCCTGGCCATAATATCCATATTATCTGTATCAGCATATCCCACATCTGTGTGGGCGTATAATTATGTTAATTTGCTTGGGTATGAGGATTATGATTACGGTGAGAATGAGTTTAAAAACGATAGTGCGTATAACAGTCATGTTCATATGCTAGAACACACCAAAACGTTTAACTATGACAGAGAATGTTATGAGATAAAAAACTATGTAAGTTGTCGCTGGTTCGGTATTACTCCTTATATTCAGGAATTTTATGGTGGTGTTACCGAAATAACCAACTATAACGAAATAAAAAAAGCCGAAGAGATACCATGTGTATGGATGCCGAAAAGTGATGCAAAAAATTGGGATGGTGTTTGTACAAAACCATGCCACCTAAGGCGCAATGAAAATGAATGCACAAAATATAACAACGGTGCCCCAGATCACAACGGATTTTGTCAGTGGTCAAACAATAAATGTGTCCCAGAATGCGGGGGAATTAAAGACCAAGATAATGATACGAGAGAGCGTGCATGTGAATCAATTGTTGGTTGTGTGTATAGCAAGGGTTGTAGAAAATGTGGTTCAAGCACATACTATCAGCCTAATATTGTCAAACGTATAACGTGGCATACAAGTGATATTTATCTCGATGTAGGATATATCAACCATGAAGAGGATACAAAATGGATTCCCAACGACTTTAGTAGATATGCCCTGGTTCCGGCGGTTGGTATGGGCGAATGTAAACATTGTGGTGATGGTACAACGTTTCCAACAGGATCGGAGGCTGAGAAGCTTAAGTTTGAATTTTTGGAAAATGGAATCAATTCATGTCCGTGGACGATTACGTGTCCGGTCGGCTTTGGCGCTGTTGGCGTGTATAAATGCCTCTCATGTCCGGCGGGATGGACGACGTCGAAACAAATAAAATTTAACATTGATTCAAATAATATCACGGAAGATGAGATCGAGAGTAACAAGAAAGCAAATTGCACAGTCCCATGTCCCGAGAATCATTATTGTGATGGCGTAAACGGGCCACAACCATGCCCAAACGGTATGACAACGGATGGCACCGGAAAGTCATCCATTAACAATTGCATTATTACCAAGGATACAAAATTCTGTGACAGACACGGTTGCTTTACATTGCCAACATTGCAGGAAAACTTAACTTCTATTGATGTACAGACCGAATAGGAACAAAAACATATTGACAATGGTAAAGAATATATAAAGATTTAATAAAACAAAAGGAAAACAAGATGAAAAAGACATTTAATTATCGTTATGCATTAAAACGCGTATTGCCGATTGCGGCATTTGTTGGTGCGGGTTTAATGGCGGGATGCGAACCGGAACCGGAACAAAAACCGGAACCAACCCAGGAACCAGTTCCCGAAACACCAGTTGTTGTTCCCGAACCAAACCCATATGATGGTCCGATGGATTCGATAAAGGTTTTAACATATACGTGTAACGATGGTGGGTCTTTGCGATACGATACAGTTATGAAATACGCCAATGACCCGCGCGTCACAAAAATAATATACTTTTTGGATTCAACAAATTTTAATAACGATTATCGGAATATGAGTGGTCCTGAATTAAATAACGAACGCAACTTTATGGAAAGATTTGTAAACTATGCCCCGGATAAGGCCGTTGGTGCCGGAACATACGTGATTTACCCTGGACGTATTTATCCGGACGACAGTATATGGTTTATCAATCACGGTTGGAAAATTAAATCGTCTGAATCGTATTGGGGCAGATAAAAACCGCCCCGTTTTAATTTCTGATTTATGATATCTGATTTCTGATTTGCAATTCGTGTTCGCGTTGCGAACAAGTCTATTTACTGGATTGCTTCGCTATGCTCGCAATGACATTAGAGTGTGCGACGTTGTCGCACAATTTTATTTACCTGGGTCCCGGTGTCACCATCACCCATGGAAATTTACAATTTCCGCGGGGCCCGATACGCACCGGGATGACAGATAAGAAAAACACGAGCAACGCGACGTGGCAATCCAGAAAAATCATAAATCAGAAATATATAGCCACCCCCAGTCTGCTATTGCAGCCAGCCCCCGCCAAGTCGGGGGCAATTAGGACATCCTTGTCATTGCGAGGCACGTTAGTGCCGTGGCAATCCAGTAAATATATTTCTGATTTATGATATCTGATTTCTGATTTTTTTAGCACTTAGTACCAATGGCCACCGCCATTGGCGGGGGCTGTCACGGCACTGCTTTGCGGTGACGGACTGGGGGTGGCTATTTGCACTTTGAACTTTGAACTTTGAATTTT
>CAZJGX010000101.1:0-2424 GCA_964545825.1 uncultured Muribaculaceae bacterium | reverse complement strand
GCGGGATTTTTCATGCATTGACTTTGGTATGGGACAAAATATGGGGCTTTTTTAGCCAAAATATACGGCATTCTATACAATGCCCATTTTTGCCGAGTCAATGGCATAAGCAAACGTTTCTTGATGGATATGTTTTTTAATTGCCAGCAATAACGCATATCTTTATAATAAAACTGACAAAAATCAGAGAAAGCATTATGATAAATGAAAATAGTTTTCCTGTATCCAGAATTGGCAATGAGCATGCGCCTCGCTTGATTCTTTTGCTGTGTAATCCAGGTGGCGACTCCAAATGGCCGCGGCGATTACCAGAATACGCAATGGACAAAGATGGTTGCTATAAACCAACTGGCATGAATTTTAGCCAGGTTCGTGAATATTGTCAGTGGTGGGATAATGTTTTGAATGTGACGGACGAGTATGTAAAAGACTCAGACGTTCTGGCATTGGAATATTATCCGTATCATACCCCGCGTGCAGTCCGGGAAACAAGCGATAAATCCCTGTGGGACGATTTTGCAAAAAACAGTTTGGAACAGAACAAGAAATTGCTGCAAAAACATATGGCAAATGGTGTGCCTGTGTTCGGATATTATTGGGGTAATTGGTTAAAAGAAGATATACCGGGTCTGGCAGAATGCTGTTATAAAAGTCGCAATACCCGTGGCCAGGCGTCAAAATTGCACGATTTAAAAGAATTCTTGGAACATGAAGAAATCAAATAACAAGATTTTAAGCGTATTGTTAGAGGTGGCAAAAAATGCCGTGGATGGCAAAAGTTCCTTGGGCTGGAAGCAGGCGATTGTACCCGTCTATCGCATGTTGATGGAATCGAATGTTTTATTACCTGTTCGTGCGCAAAAGTTGGAAAACGATAATGTCACAGTAAACATATTATTTTTAAGTACAGAATATGGTGCGGCGATGCCCATTTTTGTGTCGGCACCGTCCGGGCAGCAAAAGTTTTCTTTAATACCAATATCGTTCGTTGATGTTTGTGATATTGTATTGGGTTTGGATAAGGCGACGGGTGTTATTGTAGAGCCGTTTGAAAGCGGCTTGTTTATATCAAAAGAAACAATTTTATGTCTTATGGATAAATCGTTGGTGCTGCAAGACGATGGGACTTTTATAAAAATTTAAATTAAGAATTATGTAAATTTATGGATTCCGGTATGGTAAATTGTGCAACGCAATACCTGTCCGCCAGAATAAAAAATCACCCCATCGGGGTGTTTTTTTATAGTTGTTTTATCGGAATAAAATCTTTACAATCCAATATGTTAAATAACATTTTCAAAAGGAAATAAATATGTCAATTCCTAGCTATCAAAATTTCATGAATCCTGTATTGGAAATATGTGCAAAGGCTGGTCACGAAATGCGTGTTGCGGAAATGGAAGTAATTGCTGCGGATATGATGCATTTTACAGATGAAGAACGCGCTCAACTGGTAAAGAGTGGTGCTAACAGTGTTATATACAGTCGTTTGCATTGGGCAACTTATTACATGTTTGCCGCTGGATTATTAGACAGACCAAAACGTGGTTATTATAAAATAAATGATTTGGGATTATCCGTATTAAAATCTGGGGCCAAGGTTAATGATGCTTTCTTAATGCGGTACCCGGCTTTTGCTGCCTTTATGCAGCGCGCAAATTCAAAACCACAAAAGACTGCCGCAGATATAACTAATAATGATATGACAGATGTTCAAGACCCAGAAGAAAGAATCAATGTTGCAATTGATGAAATGAACATTGTATTAGAGGAAGAGATTTTGAATGCTTTGAAACAGATGGAACCAAAGCATTTTGAACGAGTCGTAGTTGATTTGATGGTGGCGATGGATTACGGTGTTGGTGAACAGACTCGGTATAGCCGTGACGGTGGTATTGATGGAATAATAAATGAAGATGAATTGGGATTGTCCAAAATTTATTTACAGGCTAAACGCTACACAGATTGTAAAGTAAATGAAAAAGAAATGCGTGACTTTGTTGGGGCTCTGGTGACAAATAATGTGACAAAAGGGGTCTTTATAACAACATCCTTTTTCGCGGATAGTGCAGTAACAACGGCATCAAAGGCACGCGGCCATGTGGTCCGCCTTATTGATGGCCAGGAATTGGCAAAGTTGATGCGGTTGCATAACTTGGGGGCGCGTCCTAAGAAGAACTATGATGTCAAAGAATTTGATGCTTCATATTTTGAAGATTAATTTTAGTTTGTAGCTAATTATTCATAGCGCATTTGTCAGAATAAAAAACACCCTGTACGGGGTGTTTTTTATTCTGGTCGGGTGGCCGGATGAGAAAGACCGGTCTGGTGTTCGACTACAAAAAATCCCCGTCAAACGTGACGGGGATTTTTGGATTAGAAATGTAATCTGAACCCGGCCTTTATATTTGTGTACGCATCGCT
>CAZJGX010000100.1:0-2464 GCA_964545825.1 uncultured Muribaculaceae bacterium | reverse complement strand
CCCAGAAACAGGAGCAGCAGGAACACAGATGCCGCCGGATGCGCTGCCAGAGCCAGAAAGGAACCTCCCGCTGCGGGACGGCTGAAACAAAGCGCAACGATCATCCCCACCGCAGTCCCTATCTCCAGCAGCCCTGTCAGCATCCCCTGATAAGTATTCACTACAACACCCAATCCCCCGTACATACCTGCTATGCGCTCCGAAAGAAATATTTTGTCCGTCACCCGAGGCTGCTCCATGGTCTCGTAATCCAGAGAAGCAGCCTTTTCCCGCATCATGACGGCAAAGGCAAGGGCACAACGCTGGGAAGACCTGGCATAGGCTTTTTCCACCAGCCCTCCGGCAATTCCGAACATCAGTTCCGTAGTCACAATCAGGCATCCCCGGTAAAACCCTTGCAAGTACCGGGCATTCAGCAGCAGGTCAATAAATCCGGCCGTAAGATACAGCCCCAGATAAGCGCCCGCAACGCCTATCACCGCATTTATGATTCTAAGGGGAATTGCGCAAGAATCCACCTTGTGTGCGATTTTCAGCAGGACGAAGCCTGTCTTATGATGCTCCAGGGATTTGCCCAGCTTCCGGAGCAATCTTTCATTTTCCTTTTTATTTATTTGGCGCACACATTTGCGCACCTGTTTTCCCCATAAATCAGATTTATAAATCATCATCATGGTTTATTTTATTTTGCTGAATAATTCTATATAAAATCCAGCAAAAGTCAAATCTTGTTTATTTTCGCAAATTATGCCCCTGCATTAACCACGAAAACGTCCTTTCTTTTGCGCCTTCTTGATGACGCCACCATACTGTTTTGCCACCAAATAAGACTGAACCTGATTCATAGTGTCCAGAACAACACCGGCAACAATCAAAACGCTTGTTCCACCAATCATCAGCGGCATCCCCAAATGCGTGTTCAATATTATCGGCAATACGCAAACCACAACCAGATATGCAACACCAATTGTTGTCGTACGTGAAACAACCGAATCCAAATAATGAACCGTCTGTTCACCGGGACGAACACCCGGGATATAACCACCCGCATTTTTCAAATTAGTACTGGTTTCTTCTGAATTGAATATAACCGCCGTTTGGAAAAATGCAAAGAACGCAATCAACACAGTGTACACAATGATGTACGACCATGTCCCGTACGTAAAGAACCCGATGATATTTTGAACGAATAAGTTCTCACTCTGAACAAAGCGCTGAATAAACGCAGGCAACATCATAATACTTGCCGCGAATACCGGCCCCATAACCCCCGACATGTTTATCTTTATCGGAAGGTATGATGCATTCGTGTTCATTACGCCATTGGCCATAACCTGGCGCGGATACAGAATTTGAATGCGACGCTGGGCCTGTTCAAAAAACGCGATAAGAGCAACAATACCAACAACAAACGCAACAACCAACGCAATCATTGCCGGTGACACCTGGCCGACCGAGCCCAACGACATTAATTGTGCAATTCCACTTGGCACCTGGGCGATGATACCGGCAAAAATCAGCAACGATGCACCCTGGCCCAGGCCGCGTGCCGTTATCTGTTCCGCCAACCACATCACGAAAACAGTTCCACCAACCAACGCAATTATCGCCGACAATTCAAACGAAAATCCCGGATTTACAACTGCCGCAACACCGTTTACTGGGGCCATCGCCTCCAATCCACGGACAACAGCCCAACCCTGAACCACCGCCAAGAATACCGCCAAATAACGTGTATATTGATTGATTTTAATACGTCCGGATTCGCCCTCTTTGCGCAATTCACTAAGAGATTTGCTGGTTGCGGTTAACAATTGCAACACAATCGACGCAGATATGTACGGGAAAATATTCAATGCCAAAACAGACATACGCGACAATGATCCGCCCGAAAACATATCGAACATTCCCATCATGCCACTGCCCTCACCCGTGAACAGATGCAGCACAGCCGACGCATTCACGCCCGGCAATGGGATAAACGACCCAACACGATAGACAATCAGCGCACCCAATGTAAACATTATACGCTTTTGCAAATCGGTCAGATTAGTGAAAAAATCTTTTATGAATTTCATGCGTTTTAAGAACTTTTAAGCGTTGAATTGCACCCGGTTTCCCGGATGCAATTTTAATACGAATTATTTGCTTTTGATTGTACCGCCGGCCTTAACAACCGCCTCTTCTGCGGCCTTGGACCATTTGTCGGCAACAATGTTAACAGCCGATTTAATTTCACCCTTTGCCAAGACTTTCAATCCAGACATTTTGCGGTTGATAATTTTTGCCGCCAACAGGGAATCAATTGTAATCGGAGCCTTTGCATCAATTTTACCGGACGCGATGAACTTTTCAATATCGCCCAGATTAATTGTTACATATTCCTTAGCGAACGGGTTGTTAAATCCGAACTTCGGGAAACGACGCAAAATCGGCATCTGACCACCCTGGAAAGTCGCCTGCT
>CAZJGX010000099.1:0-2486 GCA_964545825.1 uncultured Muribaculaceae bacterium | reverse complement strand
GCCTTAACTTGAAAGCCCGCTTAGTATGTGCCGAAAGTTTCAAAAAGTCAAGCGCAAATTCAAAAATAATTAAAAAAAAGTTTTCTTGCCCACCAAAAAACATAGGAAAAGTGCCAGAAATCAGCCATTTTATCCTATGGAAATATTTTTTATTTTTTTTGTATTTTTTCTTTTTTTAGGCCTTGGACGATTCGTAAAAAGCAAAAAAATTGATTCGGTTTTGAATATTTCGACACGATTCGTCATGATTTTCGGCCCAATATATAAAAAGATGTTTTAAAGGAGCCTATTTTGTGATATTATTCAATGTATGAAAAACAAAATTGCAATTTTATCATCCCTGTTATGTATATATGGGATAAACGGCGCGGTGGCATCGGAGTGCACCGGGCCAGACTGTGACATTGCCCCAATGTATTCGGCGGCAATCGGTGAACCAACGGTATTAAGTGAATATGCCCAGACAACAACCGTACAATCTGTCCCGGCTGGGTATCGTGCGGTACGACCAGAGTATATTGAGACGATGCCGGTGGTATCGCGTTATTCACAACCGGTTCAGCATGTATATGCCGACCAAATCCCAATGCGTCAGGTAAAATTGCTGTCTATTAAACCGGTACCAGAAGACAATCGCCCACCATTGTGGGACGGAACACACGGCGAATATATCCAACGCGGTTATGATAAAACCGTCGATTGGCGCGATGGCGTACCAATTTGGGACGATTCGATTTCTGATTATAAGAAAAAAGATTTTTCAGACTGGTTTAATCAGCCGATGCCGGAATTGTATCTGCGCGAAGTAAGTACCCCGGCCCCCGCGACCGTTGCCGTATCCGATACAACAACGGATTATGCGATTGATTTATACAACCAAAATATGGCGGATGCCGCCGCAACCCGTCAACGGGTTGAAGAATTACTGGCGCCACAACGTCCATCTGAAAATTTATGGGTGGATAACACACCGGATATGCGAATCGTAAACAATTTGCCAATTGTACCCATGCGCCCGGAATATGTTGCCCAAGACATGACAGAAATTGTAAATGTGACATTTACCCCGGATGATGGATGCCCATTTGAAACAGAAACCGAGTGTAATATTTGGCGTCGCAAGCCGATTGTTCGTGAAACAGTATCGCCGCGTAGCCCTAAATTGCGCACGGCCAGTGTTAATGATTTCATAAATGCCGCACGTTGCGACAAAACAATTGATGCATCCAACCCGGTGGCGGCCCCATTACTGGACAGATATAAAATGTTGATGCGTTCTGCAAATGCATGCTGTACAGACGGGATGGCGTATTCATTAAAGCAAGCCGGTGCATCAGATGGATTGGTATATAAATTCTTGGCAGACGACGCGAATTTCTATGGTTTTGGGTCACGTTGCCTGATGATGACAGATACGGAACTGGATACAAAATATCCGAATACCGCAACCGCCGCCGTGGCCGCAGACGTACGCAACGGGTGTCTGTGTCGCGGGCGTCAATGGTTTACAGCGATGTTGGCACCATTTAATCAGGTGTATAATGAATTGCCGGAATTCAAAGATGCTAAATTCTATTATACTTATACAGACGGCCTGCAACGCAAGACAACTGTTTCAATAAATAACGATGTTCAAAACGTTATGAAACAATTGGCACAGTGTCCATAAAAAAATCCCCCGTTTGGGGGATTTTTAAAAACTGGTTTTCCAAGAAACCTTTACATCTGATGGGCCGGCAGAAACACATATATTGTCATACTTGCTGGCAAATAACCATGCAAAAGAACTGCCTATGGCGGCACCGGCCAGCACATCATGCAAATAATGCATATCCGATTCTATCCGGGAATATCCGGTAAAGGTTGCCATCATATACGGCACCAACGCCCATTGCAGGCCATATCGTTTATGGATAAATGTGGCGCCACTGAACGCGGCGGCGGTATGCCCACTGGGGAACGAATTATTATTACTTTTGTTGGGGCGCGGTTCGTCTACCAGGGCTTTTAATCCCCACACCGTGCCCTGGGTCGCGATAAAAGTTTCACCAAACTGTATTGCACCTTGATAATCGTGCTCGTTCATGGTCATACCAAATGCATACGCCGGTATAATCACCTGCATATAATTACCGATTTCTTTTGTGGCAGATCCCGCCCAGGTTCTGTTTGCAGATATCAATGTTGCACAAACAGAAAGTATTACAAGAGTTCTAAGTCTTGACATATTCCTATCCTATTGTTTGCAATAAAAAACCACATAGAAATGTGGTCGGGAGTTAGAACAGTCAAACATTGATGACCTTGTTGTCTTTCCCATGCGGGTATTGTATAACAACAACATCCCGACCAAGGTCGGGCATAGTCAACAGCAATGCAATGTTTTGGTGTTCTAAGCCAATCCACTAACTATGTATTCCTGAGTACAGGAACAAAATAATAATAATTAAAAACGTCTGAATAAGTCAATCTGATAAATAAAAAAA
>CAZJGX010000098.1:0-2512 GCA_964545825.1 uncultured Muribaculaceae bacterium | reverse complement strand
ATTGGCAGGCGTACATAAACAACGCATCGCCAAAAATAATAGTTATTGATTTAGACACGCGTCGTTTAATATTGAGCTATCATCCTGGGGCATATAAATATTTTAATGCAGCGGATATTATAAAAGAAATAGAAAGAAAAGTAACGATTCCGAATATTGATATTGAATTGTATGAACGGGTAAAAAATTGGGTAAAAACCGAAAATAACACCAGTATATCTGCGATACAACGTCAGTTTGTAATTGGTTACAATGTTGCTGCGGGTATAAAGGAAGCCTTGCAGGATGCAGGCGTGGTCAGTGCACCAGATGCGACAGGAAAACGTCATTTGTTGTCTGTTGCGGAAAAATAAAAAAATATGAATATAAAAATTATATGCCTCAGACAGGAATGTTGAAAATGAAAATCCCGACAATGTCGGGATTTTTTGTTCTATGTTATGTGGTTATTTATTTTCCAGTATTGCGATGCCGGGGAGTATGCGTCCCTCAACAAATTCCAGGAATGCGCCACCGCCGGTTGATACGTATGTGATGTCTTTTTTTACGCCACATGCCTCTAATGCTGCAACTGTGTCACCACCGCCGATTACACTGGTGATGTTGCCAGCGCGTGTTTCGTCGGCAATTGCCTGTGCAATCGCAAATGAGCCATAAGACCAGACTGGCGCCCATTCTGCCATGCCGACAGTACCGTTCCAGATTACAGTCTTGGCTTTTTTGATTTCAGCAATATTGCGGGCGGTTGTTTCAATTCCGGCATCAATGATAACATCGTCAGATCGCATTTCTTCAACTGTACGATTTTCACGTTTTGCGTCCCTTGCAAATTCTTTGGCGACGCCTTTGTCCAATGGTAATAAAACCCGGCAATTGTTTTGGGCAGCGTATGCTAATATTTCCAATGCGGTGTCTTTCTGGTCTGCTTCATATAACGATTTACCGACTTCGTGTCCCTGGGCGAAATTGAATGTTGTTCCCAGCGCCCCACCGATTATCAATGTGTCAGATAATTTTGCCAGGGCTTTCAAAACACCGATTTTGGATGAAACCTTGCTGCCGGCAACGATTGATAGTAACGGACGCGTCGGGTTTTCCATAACCGCAGACAGGTTTTCAATTTCTGATGCCAGTAATTTTCCTGCATACGATGGCAGAATTTCGGCAACGCCAACAGTGCTGGCATGTGCGCGGTGTGATACTGCAAACGCGTCGTTGATAAATATATCGAATCCATCAGCCAAACGTTGCGCAAATGCTGGGTCATTTTTTTCTTCGCCGCCATAGAAACGGACATTTTCCAATAAAACAACATCGCCGTCATGCATGTCTGCCATGAAACCTTTGTCCAGGCAGTCTGGAATTAAAGGAATGTTCATATATTCTGCGACTGGTGCCAGCGAAAATTCCATATTGCGTTCGCCCTTTGGACGACCCAGGTGGGCGCATATCGCAATGCGGGCGCCTGCATCTTTCAATGCGCGAATGGTTGGCATGCTCTGTTCAATGCGGAATGCGTCGGTAATTATGCCGTCAACGATTTGCACATTAAAATCATCACGCAGTAATACATATTTACCACGCAAGTCCAGGTTTTCAATTGTACGTAATTTCATTTGTTATCCTTTTCCATCAGTTTTTTTATTGGACCAAAACTTTTTCGATAATGCTCATTTATACCATATTTTTCAATGGCGCGCAAATGTGATTGTGTTGGGTATCCTGCATTTTTATCCCATGAATATTGTGGATACTGCTTGGATAATTCATGCATCAGGTTGTCCCGTGTAACCTTGGCAATAATGGATGCGGCAGCGATTGATAGTGATTTGGCATCACCCTTTACAACCGGGCGCCCCGTCAGATTTTTTGGTACGCGGTTTCCATCAATTAAGCACAGGGCAGGGCGAGTGTCCAGTTTTTCGACTGCGCGTTCCATTGCCAGCATTGATGCCCACAGGATGTTTAAGTCGTCGATTTCAGCAGGGCTGCATTCGGCAACCGCCCAGATTGTATTTTGTGTAATCCAATCATACGCGGCATCGCGTTGAGTTGCGGTCATTTGTTTTGAATCGCGAATTATAACCGGAATATCGATTGTGTGGTCGGGGAATATTACCGCCGCCGCAACAACAGGACCGCACAGTGGACCGCGTCCAGCCTCGTCCACACCTGCGATTGGAAATGCGCCACATTCGGATTCAATTGAAAAGTCTGGATTTGTTTTCATGTTTCCCAGCATATCACGTTATTGATTATAATAAAATTACTTTTTTGTTGACTGGTAATTATATTTGTCTATAGTTTTTGTTAAAAGGTTTCAAGATGAAAAACGATAGAATCAAAAGTCATGTATTTCTGATATTGTATTTGGTTGGCAATGGTATGTTAACAGGTGAGCTTGTAAAGTTTATGCGTGTTGTTGGTACACGTGAGTGTGCAATCAAAGAATTTGCGCCAGAATTATTATTTGTGCTGGGGGCGTGGGGGCTGTCAGCATATCGTGCGATGT
>CAZJGX010000097.1:0-2517 GCA_964545825.1 uncultured Muribaculaceae bacterium | reverse complement strand
CCGCTGATGTATCTGCGGTCGCAGACAGTTTTATATATCTGATTACACCAAAAATTGGTAGCAGACTTGGTGGTGCATTGCGTGACATTATCCCAGCGGTAAAGCGTGGCGATTATGAAATTGCTGGCGACAAATTGATTGCCGCTGGCAACACATTGAACGCGGATGAATTTGAAAAGCGTTTGACTGTGCGTGGTGATGCGGCAGCAGCCAGCCTGCCGGATAATACGGCGGTTGTTGTTCTGGATACAGAAATAAATTCAGAACTGGTCGCCGAAGGATTGGCAAACGATGTATTGCGCTTTATCCAAGACACGCGCAAGGCAGCAGGTCTGGATGTATCCGACCGTATAAATCTGATGTACAGTGCGGATCCGGCGCTAAGCATGGCGATTGAACAACATCGGCACCGCATTATGCGTGATGCGCTGATACGTGAAATGAATGCCGGTATTGCGGACGATTACACGACGGAAATCGAAGGATATACCCTGTCAATATCTGTTGAAAAGGCAAAATAATAAAAGGCAATATACCATGACACCGACCGAATATTTTGAAATTGTTCCAAAACACGTGGATATGAATATCCGGTCGGAACTGTATTCGACAAATGAATTCACATTTGCGGTGGCGGTAATATTGTCTGCCCAGGCGACGGATAAAAAGGTGAACGAGGTTACACCTGCATTGTTTGCTGTGGCGCCAACACCTGCGAAAATGATTGCGCTGGGGATTGACGGATTGCGGGAACATATCCGTGTCATATCATTCTTTAATAACAAGGCAAAAAGCATTCTGGGACTTGCCACACAGTTAATGAATGATGAAAATAACAATGATGCAGATTATAAATTCCCAGCAAAGTATCACAATCGCGATGCGTTGATGAAATTACCCGGCATTGGTCAGAAAACCGCAAACGTTGTAATGAATGTTCTGTGGGGCGCGCCGAATATCGGTGTTGATACGCACGTATTCCGCAATGCGCATCGATATGGATGGGTGGACGGCGATGCCAATACGCCCGAACGGGTCGAAGAACAACTGTTAAAAAAGATTCCCAAAAAGTATCACCCGATTGTAAATCATGTAATGGTTTTGCATGGGCGTTATACATGCAAGGCATTGCGTCCACAATGCGCTACATGCCCGGTTGCACATATCTGCAATGCCAATGTGAAATGATATTTTTCATGTATTATTTTTATTCATAAATCTGATTTTTATTGTTATAATTATGTTTGAATCCGATGGGAATTGGATTCGGGGCTGTCGAAAGCTCAGTATCTTCGGTGCAGATAAACTCATCGTTAGTCCAACGATTACCATATTTGCATCGTTATTTATCCCTGACCAAAATTGGTCGGGGGGCTGTTGGTTATAAAACACGAATTTGTTCGAAAGACCAATGGAATCATCAAGATACTGATTTTCGAACCACCCCGACCGTCGATTCCATTGACGGTTTTTTTTGTTATGAAATGGGGGAATTATGCGAAAAATAGCGCTGATTGCGATAATTTTTGGGATTTTTTGCGGCGTGCCCGCGCACGCAGGCAATATCGATTGCGTAAAATATTTGCACATCGGCGATAATAAAATCTGTCTGAAAACACTAAAAGAAACATCCCCCGCACTGATGGCAGAATTTGACAACACGGTGTACTATGCCAGCACAACAACTGAAAATTACAGCAAAGTAAAATTTGAATATAACGGCAAACAATACAGTATATTTAATCACGATGATATCGAATATGAATTAATACACTGGTTATCAGGTACCGATGAATTAATTGACGGCGTATGGCATGACCGCATTGTAATCGATGGTGCATTGAACTTTAAAAATAATGGTTGTACATGGAATGATGCGCATGATGGGTATTATTCTGCAGACGGATTAAAACAATATTTTCAGACCATATCAGTGCCAACATTGGATTTCGGTACAGATTGGTATGCCACAGTTGTTGCCCAGGTTGACGCGCCATTGGGAACATCGTGTTATGTAATTGATTTTGGTGCATTAGGAAACGCATGACGGGGAATTGGACTGGGGATTATTTATCCTGCAGGACGAATAAATATAAACGCAAAGCCAAATGGTGATATTTCTGGATTTGGTGTTAATACAGGCGATGCAGAGTATACTTGGGGTGATATGGTAACGATTAAGTTTGGTGTTGCGCAATATGACACGAGGCAATCACGGTCATTTACCACATTTGATGGTAATCGTTATTATGGTATTACGTTCGATACAGTACAATGGAATAAGTGGTATTTCTCGTTCTATTTGTTTCGTGGTTACTCTTCTGCTTGGACAAACACTAATGGGGAAAAAAATATATACCAATGCGGTCCAACGACAATTTATGACGTCAAGGTCTGGCGCCGAAAAGCAAAATGATAAACAGCCACAGAATTATAAAACAAAAACACACCACTTTGGGTGTGTTTTTATTTTGGAGGCCTGGGTCGGAATCGAACCGGCATACAAGGATTTGCAGT
>CAZJGX010000096.1:0-2583 GCA_964545825.1 uncultured Muribaculaceae bacterium | reverse complement strand
AATAAACCGCAGTGAAAACACATGCGGTCGGGGTGGTTCGTAAATCACTATCGTATTGATTCTGTCGGCTTTTCGGCGAACCGTGTTTTATAACCGACAGCCCCCCGACCATAAGCCAGGGATAAATAACGATGTCAAAACACAGGAAATCATTGGAATAACGATGACCTTGCGCTTCTTCACCGACGATAGCAGGCCTACGACAGCCCCGAACCAGTGTCCCCACAGGTTCGTGATAGATGATAACATAAAATCACCAGGAAATAAAAGAAAAAATTTATCCTGCAATCTGGGGTGAAGATGATTTGAAAAACATAATCGGTCAATAGTTTTGATACCGCTTGATTTTCTGTGCAACAAATAATAAACTGTAAATGATATCGGAACCTTTCGATATCGGGGTGTGATAGCCCTAATGTGTAGGCGTCAGAACGACGTAAAAACTTCTCCAGCCAATTCGGTTGGAGGGCGGATGTTATATACCGAAGGCATCCCACTATTTCCTACAAATAGCTATCAACCTCCAACCACATAGATTTTTCTGGTGGTTTTTTGTTTAACAACGAAAACAGGAGATTGAAAAAAATGAAACCCATAATATTAACCGTGGCGATGTGTATTGCCTGTGGCATATCTGTGACCACACATGCCGAAATAAGCGGCTATGTAAAAGAACATTATTATAATGGCGGTCTGTATACGTTTATATCGACATATAATTCCGACCATCCGGACGATGAAAATTGGGAATACATTTGCAGCAACAGTTTTGAGGATATGGATTTGGGGTTTGCTGACATAACGCTGGAATTTGATTGGGATTCAGAAGATGAACGTGACGGATATTCGTATGTAAATGATTGCGATGTCGTAAACCGTATGTGCGCACGGGGTAAATATATATACTCTTTTACAAACGGCCTTAACGAAACGGAATACGCTTGTAAGGACTGTCCAACGGGGCCAAATGGTACCAAGGCAGACAGTTTTTCTAGTTGGGACTACTGGGATGGTATGGGCGCAATAACAGACTGCTTTATTCCGACGACAACAAAATTTACAGATGATACGGGGACGTGGCAATATAGTCAAAGATGCTATTATAAAAAATAGAAAAAATCCGTCGGGAAACCGACGGATTTTGCGTTGTGTATTATCTGTGTGAGATAGAACCCCAATCAAAGTGAAAACTCCAACCTAGGGAACTGATAAAAATTTTTAATTATGCGTCCAAACCTTTCAGCAAGATGTCTTTCAATTCGTTTGGCATCATGCCGGTGGTTGAATAACCACAGTCGACGTGGTGGACTTCGCCAGTCACCGCAGACGACAGGTCACTGAACAAATAAACCGCCGCACCGGACACATCGTCCAATGTCATATTACGACGCAACGGGGTCTGTTCGGCGTTCAGACGCAACATCGCCTTGAATCCACCAACACCACTGGATGCCAATGTCATAATTGGGCCAGCAGAAATGGCATTAACGCGGATTTTATCACGTCCCAGGTCAGATGCCAGATAGCGAACACTGCTGTCCAGGGCTGATTTTGCAACACCCATAACGTTATAATTTGGCACGGATTTTTCACCACCAAAATATGTCAGCGCAACGACAGAACCACCATCTGTCATCAATTTTGATGCACGACGCGTCAGGTCAACCAATGAATATACGGAAATATCCATCGTATTCTTGAAATTGTCGCGTGTTGTATCGGCATAACGGCCCGTCAATTCGTTTTTATCTGAAAACGCAATCGCGTGCAGCATACCATCCAGGTGGCCCCACTCTTTTTCAATATTTGCAAACAAAGAATCCATCTGTTCATCGTTTTGAACATTGCATTCTTGTACAAATTTGGCATCAATTGATTCCGCCAATGGACGTACGCGTTTTTCCAAATTAGGCATTGCATACGGCATCGCGATTTCAGCACCCATTTCATGTGCACGTTTGGCAATTGCCCACGCCATAGACCAATCGTTGGCAACACCTGTGATTAAAATCTTTTTTCCTTTCAATAACATTTTGTTTCCTTTTTTGTCATCTCTATTGGACATGTTGTAATATAGCACTACATATATCAGATATCAATCATTATATTATTTTGTTGACAAACAAGGGCATTTTGTGGTATACTGATTATATCAAAAATGACCCCCATTGGGGTGCTTTTTTTATTAATGTGACTTAGCCGGGGGACATGCGCCCTGCGATGATTTTATCAATGTTCCGATGGTGGCAAGTGCTTCAAACCCGCGGCCGGCGGCGGGGCATAAACCACAGGAATTTTTATAAAATGTCACGACAAATACAAATACGGCGCGGCACCGCGGAAAAGCACGCAAATTTTACCGGTGCCCAGGGCGAAATTACAATGGATACAACAAACAATACACTGCGCGTGCATGATGGCGCAACACCAGGGGGAATTATTTTGGCCCGCGCAGATGATGTAAGCAGCGGCACCACACTGCCCGATACAGCCGACTATGTAATTGAAACCCAATTACCCACCGCCGAAAATAACTATACCTGGTACCGAAAATACAAATCCGGCTGGGTTGAACAAGGGGGA
>CAZJGX010000095.1:0-2652 GCA_964545825.1 uncultured Muribaculaceae bacterium | reverse complement strand
GAATAATACGTTTAAATTTCATTTCTATCACCTCTTCAATCTTTGACGCCACATCTTGTTATGATGGGACTTATTATCGAGTTGGTTCGTTGTGACAGAATAAATCTCAACGTACATTCAGGTGCGGATATATCTTTGTGTTGCACCCCGGCACGCCATCCTGGCAGCCCGCCCCATATAGGGGAACCAAAAATTTATATCTTTTATTATCTGACCTTTTGTTGATTCATTGTCGCCATTGCAAATTGTGGGGATGTAATGTCTTGTTCTTGACCTATGACCCATCCTTCCAGTTGACGAATGGTTTTTGCAAATGTATCCAGTTGTGTTTTGCTTAAATCGCGCAACTTGGTATTTGCAGACAAACCGGTCAAACGTGTCATTTTACGTGTGTATGTTTGCCATGTAACTGGATCATAGCGTTTCAATGCGCTTTCAATTGTCAGATTTCGATAAGATTCTGTTTGCAGTAATTTATACAATGCCTGCATACCTGTTTCTTCGTCTGGAAATACAGCATATTTACCAGCCTCGCCAATTGCGCCATTGTTTTTTGCAAAATTATAGTAACGCAGGTTGCCAGGATTATTGTTACGCCATGCGCGTGTACCATTATTACGTATAATACGATGCCCATCATTGTATACGTATATAACAGATTTTCCCTTTTGTTCGACCTGGACAGGTACAATCAGTGATATTGTTGGAATGGTATCAACCACTGCAGTGCTTGCAGAATCTGCGACAGTTTCGATTTTATTGTCATTATTGTCTGTATGAATATTATTCAGTTCTGTACTGGCAGTATTTGGTACCAGTGTTGTCGCCCCGATTACATACGGCAATATCATTCTATAAAACATAATTTTACCTCTTTGCAATCAAACCAACATACAGGCAGTTGCCTAATGTTTAATTTTTGTTCTTGTTCAATTTTTTGTTGATTGGTTCGTCGTGGTAAAAAATACGACGTACATTCAGATACTTTTGGATAAAGCATCCCGGCTTGCCACAATTTTTTTCAGCAGCCCGCCCCCATGCAGGGGAACCAAAATTACGCACTAAATAATAATGACAAAAATAAAAATGTCAAGTAGAAAATTAAAAATATTATGATTTTTATTGAAAAACCGGTATTTGTGCATGTTTTTGTGCGTGATTTTTTTCAGTTGTTATTTTTTTTCAAATGTTTTAAATTTCGGGTATCATGACAAAGCAAATTATAGAAAAAATTGATTTCCAACAACTGTCTGACGCGCTGTCAGAACGTTATTTATCCTATGCGGTCAGTACGATTGTATCACGTGCGTTACCAGATGTTCGTGACGGGTTAAAGCCTGTGCATCGCCGTATTTTATATTCGATGCTGCGCCAGAAATTATCACCAAACGCCGCATTTCGCAAGTGTGCAACGGTGGTTGGGGACGTATTGGGTCATTATCACCCGCATGGTGATTCATCGGTTTATGACGCAATGGTGCGTCTGGCACAGGATTTTTCGGTACGTTATCCATTGATTGATGGTCAGGGAAATTTTGGAAATATTGACGGTGACCCCCAGGCGGCATACCGTTATACGGAATCCAAGATGACCGATGCCGCAATGCTGATTATGGAAGGCATTGATGAAGACAGTGTCGATATGATGCCAAACTTTGACGGCACAACGACCGAACCTGTTGTAATGCCAGGTGCGTTTCCAAATTTGCTGGCAAATGGTGGTATGGGTATCGCGGTTGGTATGGCGACAAACATCCCGACACATAATGTAGCCGAGGTTTGTGATGCCCTGACAATGATTGTTGATAAACCCGATTCAACAACTGCCCAGATTATGAAGAAATTGGTTGGACCTGATTTTCCAACTGGTGGCGTCTTGATTGACAGTTTTGATACGATTGTAAAGAACTATGATACTGGTCGTGGCGCATTCCGTATTCGTGCGAAATGGGAAATCGAAGAACTGGAACGTGGTGGTTGGCAGGTCGTTGTTACCGAAATTCCGTATGGTGTTGTAAAATCCAAAATGGTGGAACAAATCGGCAGCTTGGTTGACGCAAAAAAATTGCCACTGGTTGATGATATTGTTGATGAATCAACAACCGATGTACGAATTGTTATCACGCCGAAATCCCGCAATATTCCTGCGGATAAGATGATGGCGCATTTGTTTGCGATGACAGATTTGGAATACAGATTCAATATGAATTTTAACGTCATTGATTCAAATGGTGCGCCACGTGTAATGCCAATTGGTGATGTGTTGCGTGAATTTGTCGCACATCAAAAGCAGGTATTGTGTCGTCGTACAAATTGGCGCCTGGCGAATATTGCCCGTCGTTTGGAAATCTTGGGTGGGTTGCTGGTTGTATATCTGAATCTGGATCGTGTTATTGAAATCATCAGAAATGAAGACGACCCACGTGCTGTATTGATTTCAGAATTTCAGTTAACCGATATCCAGGTAGAGGCAATATTAAACACCCGTCTGCGTTCACTGCGTAAATTGGAAGAAATGGAAATTCGCCGCGAAGATGCAGAATTGCGTGCGGAACAAAAACAATTGCAAGAATTGTTGGCAAACCCAGAAATGCAGAACGACCAGTTAAAGGCGTGGTTCGCAGATATTAAAAAGCGTTATGATAAAAAGAC
>CAZJGX010000094.1:0-2782 GCA_964545825.1 uncultured Muribaculaceae bacterium | reverse complement strand
AATATGACTTTTAATCATTGGGTCCAGGGTTCGAGTCCCTGTGTCCCCACCAGAATTAACCTGCTGATTTAAGCAGGTTTTTTGTTTGTGTGGGGCGCCGGACGAAGAACCCGTAAAAGGGTTCGGGACGATAGCCGATTACAAAAGCATAGCGCATTGTAATCGTTGCGTGTCGAAAGGGGCCCATCACGGCGCAATCGCGACGGATGGGAATTTACAATCCCTGTGTCCCCACCAGAAATTTAACCGCCGTTATGGCGGTTTAATTTTTGGATTGGGGTGTCGGTTTTGTATCACCTTCTAATAGTTTTTGAAACCGTACCGCGGCGGATGCATCTGTATCCATCCAATCTATTATAAAGCGGATTATTTTTTCTGCACTTTGTGCGGCAACACGCTTGTCTTGATGAAATCTATGAACATTTATTAAACGCTGTAAATTATGTGCCAGGTCTGTCATCGCCTGAACTTGAACCAGTGATAATATGCCGTCACTGGTATTACGATATATCAATTCGTCCAGTTCATGATGCAATCCAATCAATGTTTTTAAATTTGTCGGTGTTAGTTTTATGCGCGATGCAATCTGGCCGATGCGTAAATCCCCCATCTTGTTCAATGCACTAAAAGTCAACGCGTCACGCATCCCCATCATTTTACGCAATGCGACAATAATGCTTATCATCACAGTATCAATATGGTCGTGCATCGTTGTGGCGGTGGCGTTGCTTAATTTTCGCGCAATACGATAATTTGAATAGTCATATAACAAAAATACGAAAGGTATCGACAGTAATGACGCCGCAATATTGTTTATCAAATCAACCCAGTCGGGGTTATGAACATTATCTTTGGTGACCAAGAATAATACCAAACCGCCTATAATCGACAGCATGTATGGTATACTTTTCAGCAAAATATTACGTAATTGAATATTCATTACTTGATATTGTATAAAAATATGTCCCGGACTTAAACAAGAACAAAATCCGTCACACCATACCACCAGACGGACGCACCGTCATCTGTGGCATATCACGCATAATATTTGCACGCCGATATCTGCGTCGCACAAATGCCAATGCCCACATCCCCAGTATCCCCAGCAATACCGCCATTATCAATATACTGAAACGCCATCCACCCAGCAACGAGCCCAAACCTATTATCAAACACATCATCAGATAAGAGCCTTGGTCGGCAATGTTGTAAAAAGATAATATTTCAATCCGATGTTCTGTTGGGGTTAAGTTCTGGAATCGCGCATACAATATTATCTTTATTATCGCACAGATTACATAGGCCGCCCCCAATGCGACCAATCCCCCAATATTATATTGCCATGCAAACACACCAAACAGTGCACCCACCGCAATTATGCCGGTGTACAACGCACCGGACTTTATACCTGTAAACTTATGTGCGACAGATTGTCCGATAATTTGGCAACACAACATAAAAAAAGGCACTATACCGATATATTGCGCCGGTAATCCGATGTCCAGTCCAATCAGACTCAAGTAATCGTTCAGGTATGAAAAGTTGCTTACCAGTGCACTCATAACCAGCATGGTAATTATTGCAGGCGTTGTACGCATCGTTGCCAATGCTGTCTTTATTGCGGCGATTTGAGATGTACCGCCACTTTGCGCACCATGGTAATCCTGAATCAGGTTCATCCGCATCAAAAATAACATTGATATCGCCAATGAAACAATCGATACAGTGGTTATAATACCATACCCATAGACCAGCAACAGTGAACCCGCCGCCGATAAGGCTGTTCCAAAGGCTGCGACATTACGACGCCACCCCAGAACACGTTCATATGTCAAATTATGCGTGCGCGCACGCAGTTCGTCGTACAATACGTCTTCGGATATAACATTATAGATTGCGCCATGCATCCCCCACAGAATCATCCCCAATGCAAAACCCAAATAGCACGGCCATACCAACCATAAAATAAACGCAATTGCCTTTAATATTTGGCCGATAAACAGGATGTGTTTCGCGCCACATTTGCGCGCGCATGCCGCCACAGGAAATTGTGTCACCAACACCGCACCTGACCATAACATCAATAACACAGATATGTCAAAATCTGTCATACCGTGCGACTGCATAAACACAGCATAAACAGGCGCCAACATTATCAAAGAATTGAAAAATGTGTATCCATAAATACTGGTTAAAAATTGCTTTGTTGTATTTTGTGCGGCCATGCCCTGCCCTCCTGTCACAGAACAACAGATATTATATACAAATATTTTTGACAACGCACGTCAAAAAATCATACAAAACCTTGAAATTTTGTCAAATTTAACTATAATAATATGTGTGAGTGAACCAAAGGGGGCAACCATGGCAGATGTATCTATGAAAGAATTCTTACAATTGTTCTATATGCAGGACATGATTATTAATATGCCAGAGGCTCAGTTCGCCCAATATCAAGCATATTTAAAGGCTAATGATGGCAAAGGCGATTTTCGTGGCAACATGAAAATGTGGCGCGACAAGGGTTTGGTAAATCGCATAGAAAAAAAAGATAAAAATGGAAAAACAATAGATGTAGTGTGGGAACGCAATATGCAATATCCCGGTGACCAGGGAACACGCGCTTCGTCCACACATCCACGTATTGAGCCCAGCCAGTATCAAATGACTGACAAAGATTGGGAAAAGTTGTTCCGCGAATTGCAAACCGCATTTCGTGATATGGCGGCCAATCGTGACGATTTCAAAGACAATAAAAAAGCCACTGAATTTTTAGATGAAT
>CAZJGX010000093.1:0-2804 GCA_964545825.1 uncultured Muribaculaceae bacterium | reverse complement strand
TTGTAATAATTTCAACAATATAATTTGGCGGATTTTTAATGTTTTTCGCCTGTTCGATGATATTACGCAAAGAATTTACATCAACATTATCACAAATCGCGTTTTTAATATTCAAAAACTTTTTAGTCGTATCAACAAAGTATTTTCGATAATTATCAAAATTATTTAACCCAAAAAAGTATTTGTATTGGGCACTTAACATTGCCAACAGACGATTAAAAGAACGCGAATCTTCGGACACGATATCTAAAATCAAATCAAACGCATCTATAATATTTCGTGCCCCAACCCCGGCGTGTTTTGCATTATGTATCATGCGTAAAAACGCATCCCGTCGCAAAATATTTTGCGTTGAATCCGTTGCCATAGACCATGATGGTGACAACCCCGCTTCTAATGGGAATCGACGCAATATTTCTTCGCAAAAACTATGTATCGTTTTTACACTTAAAATATCTGGATTGTCTATATAAGTATAAAAGATTTCGCGGGCATGTTGAATATCGTCCGGCGTGACAGCGCGCGGGGATATTATTTGCCCCACCAAATCAGTCAAAGTATCATCATCAGCCATGACCAAACGACGCATTTCGCGTAATATACGGTTGCGCATTTCGCCGGCACCCGCCTTGGTATACGTCAAACACAACACACCTGCTGAATCCAGTGATTCCATTGAAAACAGTATTCGCAACAGGCGTCCGGTTAAAACTGTTGTCTTTCCAGTGCCGGCATTGGCTTGAACAAACGCACTTTGCGTTGGATTCACTGCATCTAATTGTGCAGGCGTAAAACCAGATTGTTTCTGTCGCGCACCAGACATATTTATACCCTTGCTTTATTATGTGAATTTTAGTATAAATCCCATAAAATCGCAAGTGATATAGGGGGAAAGCGCATGAATCTGGTTCAAATCTTATTGATTGGTGGCGGTGTTGTATGTTTCTTGATGTTTGTCGCATTGATTGTATTGTTTTTTGTGTCGCGACGCTCGCAAAAAGTGATGGAATCATTATTGCAGATAATGACGCGCCCGGAACGTGCCAAGGTTCAAGATGCCGTACGAGTATTAAATACTATATTGGCTGACGAAATTCAAAAAATAGAATCCAGTTTTCAAACAATGCGCGATACTTTAAACGCACAAATTGTCAGCGCAAATGAATTGCGCCAACAATTAGATGAACAAAACAATAACCTGGTATCATTGGCGGACGATGCAACAAAAAAGTTAGCCACAATGTCCGGCCGTTTGGACAATACGGTTGATGGGTTGCGTGCAATTGTTGAATCAAATGGCTGGCAAGACGTAGAAACATCAACAGACAAATTCAATAATACAATCAATGAATTACTGGCACGAATTGATAAAACATCTCAGGATACGACAGATAAAATTGCGCACATCCGCGACCATATTGACACATGGATAGAATCCGGTAAAACATTATCTGATGGATTGAAAACACAATTCGAAAATAACAACCAACAAAACCAAGAACTGACCAGTGGTGTACAGGCATTACAGTCTGCGTTATCGGAACTGACACAAAATACGACCACAGAATTTAATAATGTAAAGGTGGCTGCGACAGATTACGAAACCGTGATGTCGCATAACAATGACTTGATTGATAAATATCTGACCAAATTGGATACCTTTGGCAAGCAGTCCAAGAAACAATTAACCAGTCAGGTAAATACACTGACTATTACATCTAATACTGTTGGCGGACAGGTACGTTTGGCAGAATCATCAATAGACAAACAAATTCGTAAACTATCTGACGTTGTTGAAAAGTTAATGTCAACCGCCGGTACAACAGAAACATCTGTACGTGGAATATCATCGGAATTGGCCACATTAACAAATCGATTTAATGATGAAATCAAGGAATTCGCCACAGGTGTTGTTTCTGAAATAAAAACAGTATCAGGCGTTGCAAACACAACACTGGAAAACACAAAGTCTGCGGCCGGCGCGTTCTCTGAATCCGTCAAAGCAATGGCAACCGGTGTACGCGAAACATTGATTAAAATGAATACCGCGCACGCTCAATTGTCTGGTCAGTCGGCAAATCTGATAAAAATGTCCGAAGACACCACCGCACAATTACAACCGTTATCTGCATTGATTGAAAAGTATTTCGCTGCCCTGCCCGATTTGTCACGCGATTCTGTTGCGGCCAGTGATAATTTGAACAAGATTGTTGCGGGCTTAAATGACAAGATTAATGCGATGAAGACGACTGTTTCAGAATCGACAGATACGGTCACACAATCTGCAATCAAACTGGAAGAATTGGCCAGCCAATCACGTCAACAAATGATTGATTTGATGTCTGATTATGCCAAGGCTGTAAATACTATGCAGACATTGAATAAACAAATGATGGTTGCACGTGCAACAGCACCGATGGACGCAATAAAAAATGCACCATCTGAAAATGTTGGTCGTATCAGCAGTGGTGATTTTTTGAAACAAAGTGAACGCATGTTTGAAAAAATGCACGAACAATCACTGGATTTAATTCGTGCCGCGGGTGCAGATATCCCGGATGTGGTATGGAAAAAATATCATGATGGTGATAAAACCATATTTTCTAAATGGTTGGCCAAGATGTTGGGCGCGGCGGATAAAAAACGCGTACGCGACATGATGAAATCAGATGCAGTATTCCGTTCCCAGGCGACACAGTTCGTTCGCAGTTTTGATAAGATATTATCCAACGCAAAATCAGCAGACAATTCGGACAAACTGTCCGCAACATTGATAAAAACAGATTTAGGCCAGGTTTACATGG
>CAZJGX010000092.1:0-2842 GCA_964545825.1 uncultured Muribaculaceae bacterium | reverse complement strand
CCTACAAGACGATAATCGCTGCGGTAAGGACTTTAATCAATGTATCGGGTTGGATACCGACACCATTGTTCGTATGTGTCCATACGACAAACTTGTCGGATGCCAAAAAGTATATGGCGAAACAGACATTCGCGGGAATGCGGTATATGACGAACTAAGTTCTATGGTTCAGGGTATATTCCTTAACATTGATAACAATATGTTAACCGAATGTCAGCGTGCTGCAGACGAAGCCATGACCAAAGTCTGTGGTGACACAGAGAACTGTAATGGTTTGACCGTTGATGAAAATATTGGCGCCCGCAGTTTGGAATATAAAATTTGCGAATATAAATCAAGTGGCAGTTCATTAGATATATCATTTGCAGCATGCCGAACAGACGTATCACAAATACAAGATTCAGAACTGGGCCGTGTCGTTGGTGCTACATCATCTGGACTGGGGCCGGTCACACCATTTGCAGGCGTACTGGACGGTACAATATATTGGGAAAGCGTTGAAGTTAATAACGATGGTCACTTAAGTACAGTTGATGACTATTTAGCAAAGATTGGCAATTCTAATATGAGCCAAGCCGCCAAAGACAAAGTTGCCTCTGAACTGGCTGTACTACAAAAAAGTATAGATACAGCAATACAGGCAATAGAAGCCGACCCAACAGTCCAATTCTGTATGACCGGTCGCACCGTCCAAGGCATGCGAACAAATGACAACACACGTCACAATATCAGCAGCCGTGGGGGTGATAACGCGCGATTCCCAGAATTGACAAAGCAAATGCGTACAATTATTGCAAACGCAGCATTAAAAGCAGCCAAAGCAAACTATTATAAGAAATATGACGAGCTAAACAGCAAAATGTTACAAGACTATACAACAATTGGTGAACGTATGGCCGAAATAGCCGGTGAAAATGCATTGGATGCACGTCGTGAAATTGCACGTCAAGCATGCGTAGGTTTTGCAGAAATGTCTATATTACCCAAAAGCCCAAATCCGCCAAAAGGTATCGGTGGAATGATTCTAGGTATGGCAGGAATTGCTACAGCCATGGTCTTTACCGGTGGTGCCGCCGCAAGCGTAGCCGTCGCCGGAATGGCCGGGAGTGCCGCCGCAGGAGCTGGGATCGCCGCGGCCGGGGCTGCAGTTGCCGCAACATCTTTGGCCGGCAATGGCGGTAAAGCCAACGGTGCCGATGGTGGTGCAAACGGCGAATTAGTTGGCTCCAAACAATTGAATCAGTGGAATTACAAAGAAACAATCACATCCACATTTGAATGGGATACATTGAACTGCCACAAATGTGTCCGTGCCCAAAACTGTAAAAAGATAGGTACTCCCCTATTTGGAAACAAATATTGTAAATCTTGGACCGATCAGGTTGAAACGTGTACAGACACACAATTCTAAAAGACGCCACATTCCCCCGTTTACCACGGGGGCGCCGGTGTTCGATGAACTAAAACACTGCCGGACCTTTCACGGCTTATTTTTTCCCCTTATTATTGTTGGTTGTCTTATTGTTTGAACCAACATTATTTGTCGTTTTGTTGTTACTGTTGACGTTGTTCGTTGTTTTTGTCTTTCCTTGGCTACCTATATTACTAATGTCGCCTGTGGATATTCCGATTGAAACACCACCGCCGTTCTTTTCGGTTATATTTGATGTGCTGGATGAATCGTGATAATAAGACTGCAAGTTACTGCGAGAGATATTAGTGTCATATACATCAGTGCTGCCATTTTTTAAGTTTATGATTTGTTCCGAAATCACGGGTTCGGAATAACTGTTGCAAAAATTTCCAGCATATTTATTAGATGCCTTAGACTGTGAATAACTGGCGCCGCCGCCGAATCCCATAAAAGATGCGCTAGCGCCGGCACTATAACTGCTGGATTCATAATTGTATATTGCTTCAAATCCTGTGCACGGATATGTCGTTGTGGTTATACGGCATAATCCGGTTGCGGGTTCATATGTTGATATGATGTTTTGTTTTGCAATCATTCTGTTATCGTTATCCAATAAGACGTTTGTCTTTTCTTGATTTGCTAGTAATGCGTCCAGCATACTTTGTGATGTGGTACCGTTTAATACTATTTGCCAATCATTTATTTCTTTAACACCACTGTCTTTTATTTTTATATTGTCGACATAGTCCTCTCGTTGCGCAAGTGCGGTGCAATATATTGTTTTTTGGTATTCTTCGGATGCAGAATTTGCGGTGGCAAATAATTTTGCGTATTCTCTATCATAATTGTTTTTCGCAACGGTCAAAGCGGCATTTGCGATTACGTTCGTATATGAGTCTAATAGGCGCGGGAATCGACCTGATGTTTCCTCTTCTGTTTCTTGGTCGTTTCTGGCTGAATCTGTACGTGTTCGGCGTATTTGCGACATGTCGCGTCCGTTAATACACATTGCTACCTTTGGGTCGGAACCGATTATATCAACGCGACGTTTGATTTCCGCGGCTATTCCGTCAAGCGTACTTTTTATGCGTTGTTTCACATTAGGGTTCGCTTTTTCAAGTCGCCTCATATAATCAGAAACATTTATATTGTATTCGTTATTGTCTTGTTTTGATATTTTAATGTTGCTAAAAGAAATAAGGCCGCTTATAACATTATCGCCAGCAGAATTTTTCGTGCTGGCTAAACTGTCTTTGCCAATTGCGATATCTTGTTCAAACATAGGGCATGAGTTGGTATCACCACACAAATTTATCATTTGTTCCATTGCGGCTTGTTGGCAAGAAACCATAAGGCTATTGTCAATATTGAGTAAAACGCCATAAACGATATCATGAATATCGTTTAGAGATTTTTGTTTACCGTTTT
>CAZJGX010000091.1:0-2943 GCA_964545825.1 uncultured Muribaculaceae bacterium | reverse complement strand
GATAAAAAATTGCAGGAACTAAAAGACAATGCGCAAAAAATGAAAGACAAAGAACAATCGACTGCAAACAAATTATTGGGTGCGGCGGCGATTGGTACGGTTGGTATCGGGGGGATGAATATTGCGTCTGCGTTATCAGAACAAAGCGCGGATGATGCGGCCGAAGAAGACATGCGTGCGTATTTGGCAACTTTTTCCTGTGATTATGGGGCGGGGCGAAATATCAAAGGTGGCGACGTTGGTATTGAATTGCCGGGTGCCAATGATTTAACGGCGATGGTTTCTGAATATCGTGCGCTGGCCGCGGATATCGCACAACGCAAGGCGGCGCTGGGGATGGCCCCCGGGATAGAGGCCGAGGTTATATTTGATAAATCTGAAACTGGTTTATATGATAATGTTGGTGTCGGGGCGCGCCCCGGTGCATTTACATCATTATCGCGTGCGCTGATGGATGAAAACAGTGATGATGCCAAGGCGTGGGCTGCACAGAAAGATGCGACATCCAAAAAGTTAAAGACAGGTGCAATTGTTGCAGGTATTGGTGTTGTTGGCAGTGTTGCCGGCAATCTGATAATAAATAACAAAAATAAAAATGATTCTGACAAATTATTGGCAGAATATCAGGCCTTAAAGAAATTGGAATCAGATGTTAATAATCTGCCAAAAGAGGGCAACATTTGCCGATGTGCAAATAATCAGATATGCAATGATAATACCGGGAATTGTGAAAATTGTCCGGGAAACAAGGTGGCTGTTAATAATCAATGCTCGTGTCCGGCAGGATTGCCTATTGAACAATCAAATGGTATGTGTGTTCAGAAAAATACATCGGTACAGTGGTCTTGTTCGCCTGATAGTACCAAGCATATTGTTGCAGATGATATTAATGCGGGTACGTGCCGATGTGTTGATGGGTATGTTCCGGATAATGCGGCGCGGCCAACAACTTGCACCTGTCCCAGTGACACACATGAAGAAAGAGTGCAGGGCAATGCTGCTCAGTGTATAACAAAAACAGTGACACAAAATCCTGATGTGGTTGCCCCAAGTGCTGTGAAATTGGACGCGTCATCTTTGTTTGGTACGGGGCTATATACAATCAAATCAGATGCGGCCGCAAAAATATCTGAATTTGCAGGTTCGGTTAAGGCGCAAAATAAAGATAAATACTGTATAAAGATTGTTGGCAATACTGATAGAACTGGGTCAGATAAAGTCAATATCCCATTATCGAAAAATCGTGCAATTGCAGTTGCAAAACATTTGGTCGATATAAACGGATTGTCGGCTGCGCATGTTTGTGCCACAGGTCAGGGCAGTATAAATTGTACCCAAGATGGCAGTCAAGAATCATGTCGCAATGTTCAGATGTCTTATAGTGCGGATAATGATTGCACGGCGTCAGATTGTTTGCCGTTGAATTATGTAAAATAAAAAAATATCCGACCATTGGTCGGATATCTTTTTATCGTATGCGCTGGATTGCAAATATTTCTTCACGTGGGACGGTATGTTGTGGTTTGGCATAATATTTTGCATTTAATAAATTTGCCCAACGTTTTATTTTTGCCGTCGCTTGGAATAAAGCCCGTTTATTATGTTCGTCTGAACTGATTATGTATCCGCCAACGGCCAAGTGGTTGCGCGCGTCAGAAATATTTAAACGGTTAGATGTATTTTTCATATTATATATTATAGTACAAAAATAAATAATGTCAATACACGAAAGGAAAATAAAAATCCCCATTTTGTAATATGGGGATTTTAGAATTATTTTTTATTAGAATTGTGTATCTGTGCATGTTTCAATGGGATCAGCCCAAGATTTGCAATATTTGCTGCCGAACAGAGGGTTGCCTTTTTTGTTGCAATTCTGGGCACGTGTACATTTGTGGCAATTTAATGTTTCCCATTCAAATGTTGAAGTGATTACTTCCTTGTAATTCCATTGATTCAATTGTTTTGAACCGCTTAGTTCACGGTTGATACCGCCATCTTCACCATTAGCTTTGCCAGCATTACTAGCAATCGATGCAACGCTGACTGCGGCGCCTGCTGCTGCAATACCTGCCATTTCTGCAACTGTTAATGATGGTAATATTGCTGCCCCGGCGGCCCCACCTGTAAATACCATGGCGGTTGCAATGCCAGCCATGCCCAAAATTGTTCCGCCTATACCTTTTGGTGGATTTGGACTTTTTGGCAAGCTAGACATTTCTGCAAAACTTATACATGCTTGGCGTGCGATTTCGCGTCGTGCATCCAATGCGTTTTTGCCTTGGATTTCGGCTATGCGTTCACCGATTGTTGCATAGTCTTGTAGCATTTGTTCGTTCAGTTTGTCGTACTTTTTGTAATAATTCGCCTGGGCGGCTTTCAATGCCTTGGTTGCTATAATTGTGCGCATTTGTTTGGTCAGTTGCGGAAAACGTGCGGCCTCAGATGATTTTTCACCAATCTTTTGGCGTGTTGTGACAGATTTGCCAAATGGGGTGGTGCTTTTGACCGTTTGTTTCAGACCTTGAACTTCACGTCCTGTCATACAGAACTGAACTGTTGCGTCGGATTCGATTGCCGCGATAGCAGTATCGATATTTTTTTGCAATAGGGTTAATTCTGATTTTATTTTTTCTTTTGATGCTTCGCTCAATCCTGTTGCATCTATTTTTGCCAAATAATCATCAACAGAGTTAAGTTTGCCGTTTTCGTCAATTTCGACGCTGCCCCAATAAATGGTGCCGTCTAAAACACCTGCTAGGGGTGTCACCGGTCCCAGTTGTCCGGTTGTGGCGCCTTCGACGCGCCCTAATTCTGAATCTTGAATTTGTGACACGTCTGTACGGCAATTTGCGTATGATATATCTAATGACGTGCCGCTAGGTTTATACTGACAAATCTTGTATTCCAGGGAACGTGCGCCGATATTATCTTCGATAGCCA
>CAZJGX010000090.1:0-2944 GCA_964545825.1 uncultured Muribaculaceae bacterium | reverse complement strand
TTGCAGAAAGTCTGACAAATGCCGGACATGACAAGGGAGCGCATGGCTATGGTGGGTGTGCCGTTATTGGTTGCAACATTTATCATCACCGCCCAGTTTGATTCAACACGTTGGATTGCGGTATTGCTGTCGGCAGATGGTAATATTCCAGACAAACGCGAAGATTAAAAAACACGCTATGTGCATGAAATCCGGCACATAGCACATTTTTATAATCTGTTCAAAACCGCAATCGCATTTTCTAAAATAACCCTGGCAGATTCTGAATCAAGTTTTTGTTTTATGTCGCGCATCCGCACACGCCCCATTTGTTCTTGGGCGACAAAACTCGTCAAATTTTCTTCAATAAAACATATTGGCAAATCTGTTATTGAAACCAATTGATTTGCGAAACAACGTACTTTCATAGTTGTTTCTGATTCTGTACCATCCGCGTGCACCGGCAAACCAATAACAATCCCTGCTACATTTTCTGCAACCGCTATTTTCGCAATTTGTGGTGCAATATCATCAACGGATTTCACAACCACCGGCGGACGCGTAAAGACAAATTCACGTGACGCATCCGATACAGCAACGCCCGTACGGCGCGCACCCCAGTCAACACCTAATATACGTCCAACACACGGAAAAGCCTTGAAATCTGGCAAAATCATTGTATAATTCCCTTTGATTAATAATAGGATTTGAAATGGCATTTAGCAAGCAACAATTAAATAAATTCGCAGACCTTATCCGAATTGAAATCTCGGAAGAAAAACTGGCATCTATGAATATTGATTCCGTGGTTGATTGGTTGGATAAATTACAGAAAATTGATACAACGGGCGTTGAACCAATGTTAAACCCATGCGAACATCACCTGCCACGACGTGATGACATTGTCACCGACGGAAATATTCGCGACCTGATTTTGGCAAATGACCCGGACAATGCCGGCGTTTCACGCGGATACTTTGCAGTACCCAAAGTTATGGATGAATAATCATGTCAAAAGAACAAAAAATTAACGTGAATTTCTGTACATACCGGCAGTATGATGACTTTCCATGTACAAACATTAATTTGGGACAAATTGACACCATACAATTAAATAAATTATTGGCAGAATTTAAAAAAAATACTTCACGTCCGCATACATGTATACAAACAATGCACATTGAATTTGGTGACATAATGTCATTTGGAAAAATGCCGGGGTGCCACAAACGATATCGCGACCTGGATTTGTCCGATATGTTTTATTTCTATGATGTAAATAATACAAAAACACATGCGCCATGTATGGCCGGGAAACGTCAACCCCAAACCGAAGACGCAATGACACGCGCATGCGCACATAATTTACGTTGCGGTAAATGTTGTGATGAATTTATCCGCCGCACATTGGGTGCCACCCTGTTCCCACAAAAATATTCAAACCAGAAACAAAAATAAGAAAGTAGTACAAACATGAATCTGATAGACCTGACAATTACAGAAGCACTGGCAAAATTAAAATCACGCGAAATCAGCGCAACAGAATTAACACGCGCACATTTGGATCGCATTGAAAAATATGGCACGGATTTAAATTGCTATATCACGGTGACACCTGAACGCGCAATGGCTGATGCCGCGGCGGCCGACGCACGCATCGCATCAAACGAGGCACGTGCCCTGGACGGTATTCCAATTGAAATGAAAGACCTGTTTGCGACACGTGGTATTCGCACAACGGCCGCATCACGCATGTTGGAAAATTTTGTCCCAGAATACGAATCGACCATATCACAAAACTTTATTGATGCTGGAACTGTATTATTGGGTAAATCAAACCTGGATGAATTTGCAATGGGCACGTTCAGCAAGACCAGTTTCTTTGGTGCACCCGTTAACCCATGGCAATTGGAACGGAAACTCACCGCGGGTGGTTCATCCGGTGGCGCAACATCTGCAATTGCATCTGGCTTGGCCATGGGCGGAACCGGAACCGATACCGGTGGTTCAATCCGGTTTCCGTCTGCAATAACCGGTCTGGTTGGGATGAAACCAACATACGGATTGTGTTCACGTTGGGGATGTGTTGCATTTGCGTCAAGTTTGGATACCCCGGGCCCAATTGCGCGTACGGTTGACGACGCCGCATTATTATTATCTGTTATGGCGGGTCATGATCCAAAAGATTCAACCAGCACACCAGACGTAAAATTCACAGCAACCGCACCACTGGAACCGATATTAGGCAACGGCAAAAAACTGCGCGTTGGAGTAATCAAAGAATTTGCAGATGTTGAAATATCACCTGATATGAAACACCTGTTTGAACAACGCTTAAATGATTTAAAATCTGCCGGTGCAGAAATTATAGAGGTATCAATCCCAAATATCCTGGACGCATTGGCGGCATACTATATAATCGCCCCGGCCGAGGCTTCATCAAATCTTGCCCGATATGACGGTATGCGATATGGCCTGCGTGTCGAAGGCAGTGATTTAATCGACACATATAAAAAGACACGCGCCGCCGGTTTCGGAACCGAAGTACAACGCCGTATGATTATCGGCACCGCAGTGTTAAGCAGCGAATCGTATGATGTATACTTCATGCAGGCCGCACGTGTTCGTCGCATGATTGCCGATAGTTTTAACAAGGCATTTGAACAATGTGACCTGATTGTATGCCCATCTGGCGCCGGCACCGCAATGCCATTGGATTCAGATTTAAGCCCACTGGAATATTACGCACTGGATTTATTTACTGTTGCAATGAACCTGGCGGGAATTCCTGCATGCAGCGTACCATGTGGCCTGGCCCAAAACGGTCTGCCATTGGGGATGCAGGTTGTAGGTCGCCGTTTTGACGATATGCGTGTAATGCAATTGGCAAAGCATATTGAACAATTCGCCAACATTGATAATCGTCCAACAAAAATAATGGGGAAATAAAAAATGCATAAAAAAA
>CAZJGX010000089.1:0-2966 GCA_964545825.1 uncultured Muribaculaceae bacterium | reverse complement strand
TGCGCAATGAATATATCGGATTTGTGTTTCAGCAGTTTAATCTGCTGCCAAAGCGCACTGTGCTGGATAACGTTATGTTGCCATTGATGTATCGCGGATGGGTTATGGATGACCGTATTGAACGTGCGCGTGAAATGCTGCGCCGGGTGGGACTGGAAAAATTTGAATATTATATGCCGACACAATTATCCGGCGGCATGAAACAGCGTGTTGCAATCGCACGCGCATTGGCCGGGAATCCGAAATTAATTCTGGCAGACGAACCAACCGGCGCATTAGACAGTAAAATGGGACATGAAATATTACAGTTCTTTAAGCAACTGAACCGTGACCTGGGCATTACAATCGTTATGATTACCCACGAATTTGACATTGCAAAGTATGCAGACCGCCTGATACACATCCGCGATGGACGTATAAACTATGACGGGCGTATGCCACGTGATGAACGGGGATTGTAATCATGACACTTAATGACATATTAAAAGAATCTTGGTTGTCGGTCAGTGGAAACAAAATACGTTCACTGCTGACAGTTCTTGGGATTGTTATCGGTGTTATGGCGGTTGTTATCATGGTGGCGGTTGGCGAAACGGTTGAACATCAGATTACAGACCAGTTTTCATCCCTGGGCACCAACACAATCATGATACGTGCAGGCGCCGCACAAACCGGCGGGGTGCGTACTGGTAATCGTCAAACACTGACCACGGATGACGCAGAATTTATTTCACGTCTGCCCGATGTAATGGCGGTGACACCCGTTCAAAATACAGGAACCCAGGCAATTTATGGTAATAAAAACTGGGCAACATCAATGGTGGGTGTTTATCCTGACTATACAACCGTGCAAAACATAGAAATAGAATACGGTACATTTTTTGATGATGCGGCGGTACGCAACGCGGCGACATATGCCGTTATCGGGCCAGAAACGGCGTCTGAACTGGAATTGCCGGAAAACCCGGTCGGCGAAATTATCAGGATTCAAAACATGCCATTTACAATAATTGGTATGACACGGGCCAAGGGCGATTCCGCCCTGGGTAATCAAGACGATATGATTATTATTCCGGTCACAACGTTGAAAAAGCGATTGTGGGGCTCGCGATTTCCGAATTCGGTGCCGGTTATTGCACTGAAATTGTATCCGGATGCCGATAATAATGTTGTTATTGACCAGATATCCGCCCTGCTGCGACACCGACACAGATTAAAAGACGATGTGGCCGACGACTTTCAGATTATGGATATGAAACAAATATTAGAAACAATGACGACGGTCACCGGATATATGAAAATGCTATTAATCGCGATTGCGGCGGTATCCTTATTGGTTGGCGCAATCGGGATTATGAACATGATGCTGGTATCGGTTGCAGAACGCACCCGTGAAATCGGCATACGCAAGGCAATAGGCGCCCGCGAGACCCAGATAACAATTCAATTTCTGGCCGAATCAATACTAATATCGTTTATTGGTTCAATGTTTGGATTGATACTGGGCATCGGCCTGGCCCAGGGTGTTGGGCGTTTAATATTGGGCTTTAACGTGCCGTTCAGTATATGGCCGGTATTTTTATCAATAACCGTGGCGGTGGTGGTGGGACTGGCGTCCGGCGTGGTGCCGGCATTAAAGGCCGCGAAACTGAACCCGATTGACAGCCTGCGATACGAATAAACATATTGACAATTTTGATTTTTGTGTTATTTGTTTCAGTATGAATATACAAAACAAAATTGATAAATTTTTACCGATTGGCAAAATTATCCGTGAATTACCATATATCATGGTATTCAAAACCACAAACTATTGCTGGTACCAATGTCCACACTGTTGTGAAAGTTGCAGTCCAAAACAAGACCACAAATTCATTTCATTGGATGTGATTTACACATATTTGAGCCAAGCTGTACAAGACCAATTATTCTCGGGTCACGTGGTATTTACCGGTGGCGAAATTATGTCATCATATCTGTTTGGCGACCCGAAATATGTACCGACAATATTAAAATGGTGTCTGTCGGCAAAAATAAGCACAGATATCAAGACCAACGCCGGATGGGCGCGCGCCGGGTTCGGCAAACAGATTTACAATGATTTGGCAAATGTTATAAACGAACATCCACATGGTAAATTCCAGATATCATTATCGCTGGATAACTTTCATAAAAATTCATTAGAAAACAATACACGCGTATTAGAACAATTGTCGCATGATGTAAAACATCAATTTTTGATAAATATCGTTTCTTTTTCAGACAGCATGCATTTATATCCGGAATTGTTAAAACGCCTGCGGTCACACGGGGTTCGTGTTGATGACGCGGTGATAGTTAATCCAACGACACAGGATGCCCAACCCGTCACCGTATTAAATAATAATATTATCGTGCAGCATCGGTGCAGCGTGTTATTTGACGGTGGTCGTGCGCGTGGTATGCAGGGCGCACGGCATACAGAATTTCCACAATTTAAATTTATGCATCGCGACAATCAAATACTGATGAAGTTTGATGCTGATGGACGCGTGACACTGGGCGAAAATTCAGGTCGCAAAATTTCGACCAAATGGGATGCGGGCCACAACAGAATATATAACATGGCAAATATTCGTCACAGTTTGGTACATCAGGCCAGATACGAAGAAGTCCGTGCCAGATTACTTGAAAATTGGCGGGGCATAAAATAAAACTGGACAAAAAGAAAAAAATAGTTTATTATTTGCGCACTGTTTTGGATGTTTAGCTCAGTTGGTAGAGCATCTCGTTTACACCGAGAGGGTCAGGAGTTCGAGTCTCTTAACATCCACCATAAATAAAAGCCACCCTTTTGGGTGGATTTTTGTTTATTTGGTGATGAAATATTCATCTATAAAAAATACCGGCATTTGCCGGTGTTTTTTATTCTTTATTTTGCTGGTCCAAGATGGCAGAGAACGTTGCCTCGGCTACCTTGACGCCAT
>CAZJGX010000088.1:0-3046 GCA_964545825.1 uncultured Muribaculaceae bacterium | reverse complement strand
GGAATATAGCATGTTGTTATTTCTGTGGTGCCTTCTGAATTTGTGGCGGTAATGCCACCCAATGATGGGCATTGTGTGCATACAATTGAATTTCCGCTGATACTGGTTTGATAATACCCCGATGAACATCCGTATATATAATCGCTGGTGGCGGTGCAACTGTTTGTGCCGGGTGTGCCGCCGGTTGTCTGTTTGCGTACAACATGGTTGCCTGCGGTTTGCCAGGTGCTGCCTGTTGTAGTGTAATAATTGCATGCATCACAGGGTTTATTTTGCAAGGATTTATAGTGGCATATACGGTAATCGGTTGTGCCGCCACTGCCGTTACCAGATAGTACACATGGTATGGTTTGGTATTTTGCGCATGTTGGCATAGTTGACATGGTTTTACCACTGCATTTGTATATGATTCCAGGATTGGTGGCGCTGCTGTCACAGGTTGCACCAATAACAGCAGATGATGCGTTTGTTATAGAATAATCGTATGCGGCGTGTGCAATACTTGGCAATGTTGCAATCGTTATTGCAATAATTATATTTTGTGGTTTCATTTTTCAATCTCCTGATACTTTTTTCGAAACGAAAAACCACCTTAATCAGGTGGCCAGGAGGTTGATGACAATCCTAAGAATTGTGTGCTTATTCTGTGTATTCGCAACCCTCCTGACCCGGTGGGCTCAGGAGTTTTATTTCGTCATAATAAAAAAAGCGCATTGCGCCTATTATTTGACGCTTAGGCAGAGGTCATCACACCTCATCAATGGAATTCCCATTGACACATAAATTATATATTGTGGACATAACAAAGACAAGAAATAAAAGTGTTGTTTACGTGCCTATGTTTGCGAATTGGGTTTTTTTATGATATTATTACAAAGTTATAGGTAGAGAGAGAATATGGCCAAAGATAAGTATATTTCGGCGCGTGGGTCAGTCAGCGGTTTTTCATTTGCAAATCTGGGGTTGTTTACCGGGTTTGCCGACGGTATTTATAATGCGGTTTATTCGCTGGTTATCTTGGAAATTTTTAGAAGCAGTGCCATTGTTGGTGTCTATGTCGGAATTTATGCGGCGTTTTGTATGATTGTCGGGCTGTTCGCAAATGAATTGTTTCGCCAGTTTTCAAAGGTAAAGGTTTTTTATTTCTCGTTGTCAATGCTGGCGGCATGCTATGCGATGATGGGATTTTCAATCAGTCCTATCAGTTTTATTACACTGGATTATACAACCGGTATTGCGATTACTTTGGTTGGTGTGTTGATACCGCTGTTTATGTCGGATTTTTCAGGTAATGCCGGTATGGCGCGATTAAATTCGCGTTATCATTTATGGATAAATGTTGGGGCATTGTTTGCACCGATGATTGCGGTGTCTATTGCAAATCGGTTTGATAACCGGGCGGCGTTTTTTGCGTCGGCACTGATATATCTGGCGGCGTGTATCGTGTTTAAATATTTTCGTATCGTGCAGCAGACACCACAGATTAAGCCTGTTAATCCACGGCGCACGTTTCGGGCATTATGGCGCAATATGTTTTCGTTCTTTGGTCGGCCCGGTATGGCACGTGCGTATGCGATTAATTTTGGGTACTATTCTTTGCGTGCGATGCGGTATTTGTATGTGCCGATTGTGGTTATTGAAAATGGATTTTCAAAAGATACCCTGGGGTGGGTTCTGACATTGGGGATTATTCCATATCTGGTGTTAAGCGAGGCGATGGCCCGTCTGGTGCGCAGGTATGGCAAAAATATTTGGCTGATACTGGGGTTTGCGTCGTTTGCAATGTTTTCTGCGGCGGCGACAGTCGTCACCGGGGTGCCGTTGCTGGCCATATTTGTCGCATGGCAGGTATCGGGTGCGTTAATGGAATCGGTGCATGATTTGATGTTCTTTGATACGGCGAAAAAATCAGAACAGACCCGTTTCTATGGCGTGTTCCGTACCAGTGTGAATTTGCCTAATATTCTGGCGCCAATGTTGGGGGCGGCATGCATTGCGATTTTTGGTACAACTGCGGCTGTTTGGGCGGTGTCTGCAACGATTGGGGCACTGTCGGTTGGGGTTTTGATTACACGCCCGAAATGCGTGCCCTGTAAATAATTATTTCATTGCGTACGGCCTTTTTTCTTAGTAAGATTTTATTACAAGAAAAGGGGATTTTTATGGCAAAAAAAGATGCAGTAAAAGACGCGGGTGCGTCTGCAAAAAATCCGGCGTTGGAATCTGCGCTGGCACAAATTCAAAAGCAATTCGGTAAAGAAGCCATCATGAAAATGGGTGATGGTTCCCAACAGAATATAGAGGCGATTTCATCCGGGTCACTGGGGCTGGATATTGCGTTGGGTATCGGTGGTTATCCGCGTGGTCGTATCGTTGAAATTTATGGGCCGGAAAGTTCTGGTAAGACAACATTGGCCCTGCATGCCGTGGCCGAGGCTCAGAAAAAAGGCGGCACATGCGCGTATATTGATGCGGAAAATGCACTGGATCCATCATATGCAAAAAAATTAGGTGTTGATGTTGCAAATCTGATTATATCACAGCCTGATTCCGGTGAACAGGCGTTGGAAATTACTGATACATTGGTAAAATCTGGTGCGGTTGATGTGGTTGTAATTGACAGTGTGGCGGCCCTGGTGCCCAAGGCAGAATTAGAAGGCAATATCGGGGATTCTTTTGTTGGAACAACCGCGCGTTTAATGTCACAGTCATTGAAAAAATTGGCTGGGTCTGTGGCGCGCAGCAATACGTTGCTGATATTTATCAATCAGATTCGTATGAAAATCGGTGTTATGTTTGGAAATCCGGAAACAACGTCTGGTGGTAATGCGTTAAAGTTCTATGCATCAGTGCGTCTGGATATCCGTCGTACCGGCCAGATAAAAGATAAAGAAAACGTTGTTGGAAATGAAACCCGGGTCAAGGTTGTGAAAAACAAGGTTGCACCACCGTTCCGTACAGTTGACTTTAAAATTATGTATGGCGAAGGTATATCACGCATCAGTGAAATCTTGGATATGGGTGTGAAATACGACCTGATTGAAAA
>CAZJGX010000087.1:0-3336 GCA_964545825.1 uncultured Muribaculaceae bacterium | reverse complement strand
AAATTAATTAGTTATAATATACATGCATCGGTTGATTACCGATGTGGGGTGTGATTACCTCGTCGTCAAAAATATATTCTCCAACAATGGTTGGAGGGTCGCGATATATATAAATAAGTGACACTATGACGAATAGTAATCAACCTCCAACCGTCCTTAATCAAGACGGTGTTTTTTATAATGTAAAATACCGCGATTTGTCATTCCTGGCATTGCGTCAGCAATGGGAAAGGAACGGTGTTTTTTATAACCCTCCCCGCCCTGCGGGCACCCCTCCAGTGGCGGGGAATAAAAACAAATGGAGTAAAAAAATGTCACGCATCATAATCAGCGCCGATTATTTCGGCAAAGCCGTCTTGGCAGTTCGTCGCAAAGACAACATACCTATGACACGATTAACACATTTGTTTGGTTGCGACACTAAACAAATGCATAACTATATCCATGGCTATACTTTGATGCCCCAGGATGCACTGCAACGCATAATTAGATACGCCATAATGGTTGATAAAATGCAGGACAGCGAGTGAGTGTAAAAAAAATCCCAGATAATCATCTGGGATTTTTTATCACAGTCAATTTAACTTTCGTCTTCATCCATTTCTTCATCATCGGATTCAACGGCATTTAAATCTATTTCCTTTGGCACACCCAAAATATCTTCGATTTTGTCTGATGCGGTATCCAAATCAATTTTATGCAGAACTGCAAATTCCTGAGCCATACGTTCCAGTGCACGCAAATATAACTGGCGTGCAGAAAACGTCATTGTATCGGCCGCCGTACGACGTTGCAGGTCACGTACAACCTCGGCCAACTTCATTGGATCACCAGAATTAATATTTTCTTCGTATTGTGCGGCACGGCGCGCCCAAATCATACGCTTGGCCCCGGCCTTTCCCTTGGCGGACGCGATTGCCTCATCCATTTTTTTGACCGATGTCAACGGACGCAACCCTGAAATTTCAGCACGCTCAACAGGCACACGCAATGTCATATGATTACGTTCGAATTCAATGACTAACATTTTTATTTTCTGGTCGCCGATTACCTGTTCTTCGACACGTTGCAATTTACCAACACCCTGGGTTGGATATACAACATATTGACCGGTTTTAAAATCTAATTTTTTACTTGGCATGAAACACTCTTTAACGTTTGCCATCCTCTCATACGGTACATTATACCACAAAAAATTCAGAAAAACAAATAATTGGGCAAAAAAATCAGGGCCCATACGTGGGCCCTGATAAAAACTATCGAATTACACGTCGCGCGGCGCCCGTTCGACGCACCGTAGACGCACGAAACGCCGCGGCATTTTCCCCAGGCTTTGACGTCCCACAATTCCATTTACCGGTCTTTTCATCATATGTTGCGGTTTGCCCCGCCTCGCACTTTGGTTCTGCCAGACGCCATGCGAAACAACTGCCCTTTTGATATGAACGATATACCAGGCTGTCCCCACGCATATATGCGCCATATTCCGGATTCCATGTACCTGTTGCCTCACCCGCGCACCAACGACGTTCACCAAAACACTCTATACTTGTTCCATTGGCATCTTCCAGTAAAACGGGTGAATTTGTTGATTTATAACCACTGTTGGCATTTTTGCCAATTCCCATAGGTTTACCATTTTCCAAATCACGGCACCACAGTTTTTGACACTCTTGCGCGTCGATACCATCAATTTTGCTGTGATTATTTAAAACATAACCCGGCCCACAAGAAAATGTTGCCGCATGCACAGATGCGCATACACCAAAAACCATCAACAAAGAAGACAGCAGTTTTTTCATATTTAATCTCTCGTCCTTGCTATTTTACACGTTTTGTGCAAAATTTCCAAACAGTTTTTTTACTGTCCCAGTCCAGCCGGTGAAAAACGTCCAATATTATTAAACAATTCTTCAATTGCGTTCAGTTCAATCGCGGCCGGAATTTCTGTTTCGCCATCCGCAATCATCACATCCGGCAAATCGTCATCATGCAACACAGCCGTCTTAACCACACGATTACCATTAACCCACGCCAGTAATACCGTCTTGTTATCATACGTCATTGGCAGTGGCCCACGATAGTTTTCATCCGCGCCGTAATATATCCATACCGTATCACCGTATACAGTTTTAACCTGGGGCGATCCGATTTTATCCAACAATTGGTCGGTTGTCTTGATACCAGCCACAGTCGTTTCAACATCCGCCGGAAATACATATCCGCGATGTTTGGTCTGAAACGTGCATCCACACACGGCAAACAAAGAACAAATCAGTAATATTTTTCTCATGCCAATAAATCTACACCAAAGGCCGCCCCCAATGCAACAGAATTATTTACCACAATAAAACAAGTTTCTGTTTTATTTGCTGTACCCACAATTACTTGAAACAGAAAAACCGCCGGTATAATCGTTATAATTTCCGGGTTTCAAATAACACGATGTTATATCCCGATTATTGCCGGCAATGGATACACCATACGTTTTTATCGCCACCTTGTCATCAAGTACCGGACACATTGTACAGCCTGATATCCCATTGGTGGTGGTGCCCCAATATCCATCTGCGCACCGGTATTCATAAGACACATTGCAATCACCGCAAATACAGGTACGGGTTGCCTTGCTTTGATAACCTGTGGATACATTGTTCCAACTGGTATCGCTGTGACAATTGGCACACTCGGAACAGATTGGTTGACACTCGTGCCAAGAAATAACCCCAACATTTAAACAATCACCAAGCAAAAAATGGTCAGAAAAATTATCGGAAACAGTCACCAATTGCATATCGGATTCACACTCAAAACAATCACGGATTACATAACATACGTCCGAATCCATATCACCATATGCAATATCTATACCACTTTTACACCCATGATCATCATTAACATACATACACATTTCATCGCCCCACCCATCAATATCATCAATAGGTGAACACATTATCGCACTTGCGACATCAACATTAAAAATAAACGCAGACATCACACCCAGCACATATATTTTTTTCATAATTCAATCTCCTGATTTTGAAAAAACAAAAACCGCCATATTTTGACGGTCAGGAGGTTGACTACAATCTTGTGAATTGTGTGCTTATTCAATATATTCACAGCCCTCCTGACCATGGGTCAGGAGATACATCATCAGAATATTAAAAAACGGCGCCCCAAACGCGCCACAAGTTTATATTCCGACGCACAAGCAGAGGTAGTCACACCCCACCAACGGAACACCCGCCGGCAAAATAATAATACCCGGAAATTACATAAAACGCAATATGAAAAAGAATAAAATCAAACAAAACAATTTATAAAAAATGCCCC
>CAZJGX010000086.1:0-3373 GCA_964545825.1 uncultured Muribaculaceae bacterium | reverse complement strand
CTGCTGTTGGATATTTTGTTTTTCAGAAATTCAATTTTTTCACATATACGCTGATGATTGGGGATGGCCTGTGTCATATGCGATTTCATATATTCGATTGTATATGATATCTGGGCAGGGCTGTACTTATTCAATACAATTGCCAAATCATCCCATGGGCGGTATATTACAGTGTTTATAATCTTGGTCATATATGGGCGGCCAATGCGTTCTGGATTTATTTTCAGCATACCAATATCAATAATTGTGTTATTACACAGATTACCATTACCAATATTGTCGCAGAATTGATATGTTTTAAAGCAATCATATGGATTATGTTCCATGTTGCATGGCGTGCCATCCACGAACGGATACAGAATATAACGTTGGCCACGCTGATTGCTGATGCCGGCGGTCAATACTGTTCTGTATTTTATTTTGCCACAGTATTTTTTACCGGATACCAAAAAAGAATTCTGGGCGTCAATGTCATGTGCGTATTGTTGGCTTGTTTGATATGGTAAATCACTGTGGTATACCTTTAAGATATATGCGCCGCGTTCGGATGTTATTTTATATGTTTTTGAAAAGAATCCGTGCCCATAATACTTGATTTTTACTGGTACATGCGTGATTTGTTCTATTTGTGTGGCCAGGCTGTTCAGTACATCTTGATATATTGTCTGTACAAAAGGATATGATTCTTCTGTTGGTGTGTATAATTTCATTGTTGCTGTGCGAAATGCGGCGTGCAGTGCATCTGTTGCGCGGCCACGTTCTGATTTGGGTATATGCTTAATCCAATCGTATGGAAAACATCCCGGATTTTTAAAGCCTGCCGCCATAGCCGCATGCACATGGGCGGCGCTATCGGGATTGCGTTTTGCAAATCGTGTGTATGATTTGCCAATATTCTGTGATTGTATCGGCAGAACAATATTTGCCAGTTCTTTCAGGGGCAGGATATTTAATTCATCCAATGCGTCATTATTCTTATATCGTATGCAGAACATATTAATACCATAAAAAAATGACGATAAATTATCAATCTGGGCATTAATATAATTGCGTAATGGTACACCGATTGTGGCCGAACGATTGGCCAAAATAGTTTGCCTTATCGCATTAGAAACAATGCTGGCCATATATGTCGGTATGCCATGTTGTGCGGCACGGGCATAGATTTTTTCTTGCCATATGTCTGTGCGAATATCGTTTATGGCGTATGTGGGGGTGTCTGCAATAAATGCTTTGCCGTTATGCATTACCATTACTTGTTTTGCGCTACATATGCCATGTGTATTAAATTCTGGGGTGGCCAAGATTTGAACATTGTGCCCCATAATATTGCGACTGTTCAGGACGATGTACATTTGGCCGTTATAAAATGCCACAGGATATAATTTTTGTTGCCCATCTTCTTTGCGACTTATATAGCGCAGTTTATAGTGTGATAAGTGACTTTGTAATTTGTATGATATATTTGTTATAAATGCAGGTATGTCTAATACGCCATTTGCGTCTATGTCTGATTTATCGATAAAAAAGATTTGCGTATCCCGTATCTTCATAATATATAAATATTGATACAAAAATATTATATTGTCAACATAATAAATGGATTTTTGCCTTTTATAAATGGGATTTTTATGTTAAAATTAAAGCCAGAGAGAATATGAAATCCGTATCAAGATTTTTATTGGTTGCGCTGGCGCTGGTTTCGGCGGGTGCAAATGCGTCGCCGGTTGCGACAACATTGGGCAGTAATTTAACCGGATATAATCCCGGGTTTGGTGCAAATAATAACAATAATTGGAACAGTTTGACCAACCCGCGCAGTAATATGGCAACGTCTGCGCCAACGGCGGATTTCGGTAATTGTAATGCGTTGATATTGCGCTGTGCACAGCCAAAGTGTTCATCTGGCGGGTGTACGGATATGGATGTCACGTCTGCGATTGTTGCAGGATGCGTTAATTCAAATGACACGTGCAAACAGTATGGCGCAGACTTGGTGAATTATATTTCTGCACAATTGGTTGCACAATCAACGGCAAAATCGAACGCGTCTGCCATGGCGGCACAAAATGCCGCAGCCCAGCAAAACAGCCAACAAATGGCCGCAATGCAACAACAGATGATGCAGTTGCAACAGCAAATCGCCGACAGTAATGCAAATATGCAGGCGGCCCTGGAATCCCAGGCATCGGCCACCGCCCAGGCAATCGCAAATGCGGCCGCCGCCACCCAACCGGTGCCCGGCACGCCGACCGTATCTGGCACATCAAATGCGGATACACTTAATGTGAATACAGAGGTATCTGCCACCCAGCGTGTGGCGGCCGAATCCGGTGTTTCCGAAGAATTGTTAATGCGTGAACAGATTTCTGGCGAAATCTTGACCCAAATTGAAAACGCGGAAAAAAGCCTGAAAACATTACAGGAAACAATGCGTGCGGCGTTTGATTATGCCGGATGTGATTCGCGTGGTGATAATTGCGCCGGCCCAAAACGCGTCACAAAATTTAAAGAATTGGCAAACAAATTTTTTGACCCGTACGAAGATGTCCTTGATGATTTGTACGAGGCGATATTACTATCCCAGACCGTTGGTGTTGATGTATCAAACATCTATATGATGCTGAACAACAGTTGTGAACGCTGGGGTAAATACGCATGTTCAAAACCGGAATATCATGTCACAAACAAAGATGGCAAACCTGTTTATGTCTGGCCACGCTATGACAGTACAAATTGTGTTGGTGGCAAATCAAAAGCAGGTGCACCATATCAAACATCATTGGGATACAGTGGCGGTTCTGTTAAGGGTGGCCAAGAATGCTATGAGGGCCAAACAATTCCACCCGAAGATGATACATCATGTACGTTGATTAGCACACTGTCCAGTAATGATGATGAATTATCGCGCAGTTATCTGTACCCGGACGAGGGCGACATGGGCGACATGGTGCGTGTTGGATGTGCGTCAAATGCATTAAAGGGATCATGGCTATTCCGTGGTAAAAAGCAACAGGCGACAATTGATATTGAAACATTGCAACGTATTATTGACCAGGATAATGCGAAAATTGGATTTACCAGCCGGTCAAAAAACAGCCTGGGCCAATCGGAACAGTTAAAATATTGCGCATTGACAGAATCTGGATACATGAATCTGCAAAAATATGTCGGTATGCGTGGCCTGCCAAAGAAAAATATTTGCATAAACGAACGTAAACTGAACGCATCAATGAACGGTGTATATGTCGGATTGTCAGACAGTATCCTGCAACGTGCACAACAGGATTGCGAGTATAAATCTGATGGCACCCCAACCGCATGCGCATTTTCAACCGTCACATATACATGCTATCGCAAGAAGTCAGATGGC
>CAZJGX010000085.1:0-3380 GCA_964545825.1 uncultured Muribaculaceae bacterium | reverse complement strand
TCACTGCCCAGGCTTGCCAACAATTTTTCACGATTACCCTTGTTTCCGCAATCAAATGCGCGGTCACCATGGCCGACCAATGCACCAATACCCGCCCCCAGCAATGTACCGCCACCGATACCGACAACGGCAACAGTATTCGTATTTTTATACAGCGAGAAGCCAAACAAATCCTTGTTGCAGGTAAATGTCGCGCCGGCGCGTTCCCATGCCTCGGCCAATCTGTCATCACCAATCGCACCAAACAACCAACTGTTTTTAATTGGTGTATCCTTGTTATATGCGGCGACACGCAAATAACATTCAGCCGCTGTCGCATCCCAACGGGCATAGTGCCCACGTGACCCATCAACACCCGGATTGCCATCATTTAATGTTGCACCCTGTGGGTTCTTTTTAACAATATTAACACCACCCTGGCCATTATATGCCCCAACACGGTTATTGTATTCGTATGTAGTGACACCAGAATTCGCCACCGCATCAAACGATGCACCATACGTATTTTTATCCAGCAACCAGCATGTGTTTTCAGCCTGCAATGGTGTCAGCCCCGTCTTGCGCAATACAAATGCATAGTAATCCGGCTGAACCTTGCGCGCATTGAAATCAAGCCAAACATCAGCCGCAGAGTGATATATATTTTCACAATCACGACGAACCTGGGTCACGCATTTTTCAACCTGAACAGAACACAATCCCATCCCATTTACAATAGAATTGCGTAATTCTTCGTTAAACATGTCATTTATACCACCTGGCAAAGACTGATTCACACATGAGTATACATCGTTCATGCACTTTTCAACAGTGTATTCAGAATTTCTAACCCCACCATCTGGACATTCCGGTTTTGGTTCATCAGGCTTATCGGGGTTATCCGGATTATCAGGATTATTCGGCAAAATTGGTGTTGGAACATCTGTCGGCAAATCTTCTGTCATATTTCCCGTGGTATTAATCGGCAAAGTTGGCATTGTCGGCATACGCTGCACAGTACCCGCCGCACCCGCACGGTTTAATCTGTTAACATTATAGGCCGCACGCCCAGATTCTGCCGCATTTGCCACACTAACAACTGACAATGCCACAATACTGACCACAGGCATACCAAACATTTTCAGCCAAATTCGCATAAAAATACTCCCTTTCTATCTGTTTTATTATACTATAAATCATACATTAAAAAAAGTACTTTTTTACCTAACAAAATATTGACAAATATATTTAATAGTCTATATTTAAAATATGAGCAAAATCGCAGATTTTTATAAATCCAACAAATACGCTATATTATGGACCGCGGCATACATCGCGATTATGTGGCTTGTATTGATGTTCATGTTTAATTTCAATATATTTTCAGTCACCCAATGGCAAATGCTGGCACATGCCCATATACATGGTTTTGCAGGGTTCGTATTTGGGATATTAATACTGGCCGCAATCCCAATGTATATTGCAACAACCATTCTGATTATGCGCACACAACAGCCGATTATCACCATAAACACCACATACATCACAAAAATATTCAATGCAGTGTTTCCGCGACCCGAGGCACCCGTCACCCCAGAAATAGAGGTCACCCCCGCCACCACCCCAGAACCAGACACCAACCAGATTCCAAGCAACATACCAAACGAACTGCGTGGTGCATTTATTCGCGCCCGTCAACACATTGATCAATTCAGCGCATCGGCATTTAATCCCCCACCGGCCCCAATGCCAGTGACAGAAAATAAAACCAATACAGGCACGGGCGAATTGCCATTGCCTGTGGACTTTGATTTTGATGACGATACCGACGCCACAACAATGCCAATAATAGAGGCGCCAACATTTACCGATATTGACTTTGGTGACAATGATGATGCGGAATACACAGACGATACAGATATCGCGGCAGAATTAACCCCAGATAATACCCCAGGCACACCGGCCCCGGATGCAAACACACAATCAGAAATAATTCAACAGATTATTCAATATCTGGATGCCCGTGGCAAAAATACCACCACCGAAAAAGATATGATATTAACAGATGAATATATCATCGCGATACACGACGATGCTGATTTTTGGATTGCAGACCCCGAAAACTGGTTCGCCGCCGGCAAACAAAAACCATCACCTATCATAGACCTTATCAAAGAATCAGCCGGCACCGGATTAAAACCCATAATATACCTGGCCCAGACAAATATAATGGACATAGACAATGTTCGCACCCAGTGGGAACAAATGGGCGTTATAAGTATTACGGATTTAAACCAATTACCGGTATAACATAAAAAATCCCCACCTGTTGGTGGGGTTTGTTTTTTAGAATTGGATATCTGTACATGTGACAGTTTCTTCATTCCAACTTGAACAATACTTGCTGCGCAGAAATGGCTTTTTAACCTTGGCGCAAGTCTGACTGGTTGTACATTTCTGACACACAAGCGTATCCCAATTATACGTTGTTGTAATGGTGCGTTTCAGTGTCAAATTATCTTTCAACTGATTTGTTGCACTCATTTGTCTTGCTGCCACAGACATTTTCGCCTCAGAAGATTTTAAGCCAGTATCCGCCCCAGTGAACGGCAATACATAGCTATCTTCTATTATACCACCAGCATTTGCACTCATATCCGCCGCGGCAATATTGGTTGGCGTCATATAAGGTGCATTATCCATATAGGCCAAACGGACACAGGCACCACGACCAGCCTCGCGTTTGGCATCCAAAGAATCATCTTCACTCATTTTTACGACACGGTCACTGATTGCCTTGAAATCGTTGGTCATTTGGGTATTCAAGGAATTATATTTTTTATAGTAATTTTCCTTGGCAACCTGTAATGCGGCATTTGCAATTGTCTGACGCATTTGCTTGGTCAATTCAGGGAACCGTGCAGCATCCGCATTGGCAATAACAACATTGCCATCTGCATCAACTGTCTTGGTTGCACGGGCACCAACATTTTTGCGGGTACCATTTTTGACCTTCATACCCTGAACCTCGCGTCCGGTCATACAGAACTGGACTGTCGCATCGGCTTCAATTGTCTTAATCGCAGTGTTAATATTGTTCTGCAATCCACTCAATTCAGATTTCATACGTGTCTGCTGAGTATCATCTAATTTAATGCCTGTGTTTGATAAATATTCACTCAACTCAATCAAATTGCCATTTTCATCAAAATCAACTGCATCCCAGAATATCAATCCAGACACAACACCTGCCAATGGTATATTATCGCGCAATATGCTATCTGTTATACCATCCGGCGACATATAACATGCATCATGGTTATAGTTGGTAGAAGCCCCCGCCTGGTACTGACAAATCTTGTATTCCAGGGAACGTGCGCCGATATTATCTTCGATAGCCA
>CAZJGX010000084.1:0-3420 GCA_964545825.1 uncultured Muribaculaceae bacterium | reverse complement strand
ATGTGTTAATCATAACCGTACCACCCGCACGCAGGCCACGGAACACATCAAAGCGTTGCGCAATCATAAAGTTTGATACACTGATGAAATCTGCAACCTCAATCAAATACTGACTTTGAATTGGTTTGTCTGAAAAACGAATATGAGATGCAGTCAAACCACCAGATTTTTTCGAATCGTATACCGCGTACGATTGCGGATACAAATCAGAGTTTTCACCAACAATTTTTACAATATTCTTAACCGCGCCCACCGTACCATCAGAACCAATACCGTACAAAATCGCGGTTTTAAAGTTTTCTGCCTGAACAGCAAATGCAGGGTCGGTCTTTAATGACAATCCTGTCAAATCATCTTCTATACCGACGGTAAAGTTATGATGCAGAGTCCCCAGCATCATGTTTTCATAAATTGCCTTGACATCGCGGGGCTTAAATTCTTTTGAGCCCAGCCCATAACGTCCACCGAATATTTCCGCACCATCCCCCAGAACAGAACGAACATCCTGGTACAACGGCTCACCGATACTGCCCGGTTCCTTGGTTCTGTCCAAAACAGCGATACGTTTAACTGTCTTTGGCAATGCGCCACGCAATGCCGCCGCCGGGAACGGGCGATACAAATGTATCTTTACCAATCCCAATCCACGTGGCAGGAAAGGCAATGTTTCTTCGATAGTTTCACACGCACTGCCCATTGCGACAATAACATTTTCCGCATTTGGGTCACCGACATAGTCAACCAACCGATACTGGCGACCGGTAAGTTTTGCGAATTTATCCATCATATCCTGCACGATTTCAGGTGTTTTGTCATACAATGGATTTGCAGCCTCGCGTCCCTGGAAATAAACATCAGGATTTTGCGCAGTGCCACGAATCGTAGGTTTATCCGGTGTCATACCACGCGCACGATTTTCCAGCACCAAATCATCCGGCAACATTTCATGCAAAACACTGTCATCAATACGTGTCAGCCTTGATTCTTCGTGACTGGTGCGGAACCCGTCAAAGAAATGCAAGAACGGAACACGTGCCCGCAGTGTCGCCGCATGGGCAATTGCCGCCATATCATGCGCCTGTTGAACATTATGCGATGACAACATTGCAAACCCGGTTGAACGCACAGACATAACGTCACTGTGGTCACCAAATATTGACAATGCATGCGTTGCCAATGCACGCGCCGCCACATGCATAACAAACGGTGTCTGTTCACCTGCAATCTTATACAAGTTCGGAATCATCAACAATAATCCCTGGGATGCAGTAAATGTGGTGGCCAAACTTCCCATCTGCAACGCACCATGCATTGCGCCGGCCGCACCGCCTTCGGACTGCATTTCTATAATTTGCGGGATTGCGCCCCAAATATTCTTTTTATGTTGGAACGACCACTCATCCGCCAATTCCCCCATAGTACTGCTGGGGGTAATCGGATAAATCGCCGCAAAATCAACACACCGGTATGCGACATCAGCCGCCGCCCAGTTTCCATCAACAATTAAATTTGCCATATCTTTTCCCTTACGTTAAATATCAGAAAAATGATACTGCCATTTCATCCCAAAGGCAAGAATTATTAGCATCAAAACATTGACAAACACAACGTTTTGTATTACGCTAATAAAAAACAGGAATCAATTATGCACAACAGTCATAACCCTTTTGATTGTAATAACGTCGACAAGAACTATATCGAACATGATAATATTTATATCATGGGTACAATCAATTACACCGCACGATATCAATTATTTAATGCAATCAGTGACATAGTTCAGGCAAAAATATCAATGGCACAAAAATTGCGGTCAAACGGAAATTACACACAACCATTAATACGAATTAATCTGGCATGTCCGGATACAAAAGACTATTTCAAACAAACCGAACGCTTTTTCAAGATAATACAACATGCACGCACAAACGGATTAATTATTGAAACCAATGTTATTGAACCATTATGCCTGAACAGTTGGGCGGGCCGCCTTGTTGGAAAATTCGCGAGCCCCGGTTTTAAGAACATGTTTGAAAGCGCACACTATTATTATTACCCAAAAACATATAACCCAAATACAGGCAAAATAGTACTGGCATCCCAACCAGTCATCGTTCCGCCAGAAGACCTGTTGCAATCGGGATTATGCAATACAATATTCCTGAACAACGGCAGAATTAAAACACTATAAAAAACGGGGCCAATGCCCCGCTTTTTTATTTCTTGTTTGACTTTTTTACGTCTTTTGATTCCGGTAATTCTTTGACATCTGACGTCTTGTCATTGTCAGACGCAACTGATGGCTCATCATCCGGGGTTGCCGGCGCAATTTTTGCACGCGCCCCAATTTTTGCCATTGCAATCACCATATCCATACCGCGCTGTAATTGATAATCCAACGCATCTTTTTCCGCATCAGTCAATTCTTTGTTTTCTGTATCGTCGTCATCAGAATCTTTTTTCGCGGCCTTCTTTTTTGCATTTTCATTTTTCAAGGCGTTTTTAAACGAAGCCTCTGAATACATGCTTTCCTTTTTTTCAATAACTTCAACCTTGCTGTGCAGCACTTCAACATCAGGTGTTATCCCCTCGTTCTGGATAGAACGCCCGGACGGCGTATAATAACGCGCAATTGTAATATGAATTGCCGTGCCATCACCCAACGGCTTTTGCTGTTGAACACTGCCCTTGCCGAACGATTGCGATCCCATAACGACCGCGCGACCATTATCCTGTAATGCACCCGCCACAATTTCAGATGCAGATGCCGAACCATGATTTATCAAAACAACAACAGGCTTGCCCCCCGTCAAATCGCCCGGTTTTGCAAAACTGCGTTCAATATCAGATTTGTCTTTACCACGTGTCGATACGATTTCACCACCGTCCAAGAACGCATCTGATACATCAATTGCCGCCGTCAGATATCCGCCCGGATTATTACGAACATCCAAAACATAACCCGTCACGTCTTTCTTTTCCAGATTTTCTATCGCATCACGCAGTTCTTTGGCCGTTGTTGCCCCAAAATCAGATATGCGGATATATCCAACGCGTGGCGCATCTTCATCTGCATCAGCCAAAGCCTTTTCTTCAAACTTAACCGACTTTACCTTTATAATTGCACGCTTTAACGTGATATTTTTTGGTTCACCATCATCAGAAACAACTGTCAATTTTACCTTGGTTCCGGGCCGCCCCTTCATCTTTTTAACCGCCTGATTCAAAGTTAAATCAAACACTTGTTCACCATCAATATGCGTAATATAGTCACCTGCCTTAATCCCGGCCTTTTCAGCGGGGGTATCATCAATCGGTGAAATTACACGAACCGCACCACGGTCACTGGTAATCTGAATCCCCAATCCCCCAAATTCACCATGTGATTTATCACTGAATTCTTTGAAATCATCAGCCGAC
>CAZJGX010000083.1:0-3475 GCA_964545825.1 uncultured Muribaculaceae bacterium | reverse complement strand
CTTGCCAGGAATATCTGTACGTGCTATTGTTTAAATACAAAAGAAAAGGGACAGGATAATGAAAAAGATTATTGCCGCACTGTGTATTTCATCTATTTTAGTCGCACCAACATTTGCCGACACATCACGACCAGATAACCCAAATCCCTGGACTGGCAACAGCAATGCTGAATATTGTTTGGCAAACCCAGATAAATGTCCCGCAGCAGGCACAACCGAACGCAGTGCGAAAAAGCACAGCAATACCGGTACAATTGTTATGATATCGGTTGCATCGGCGGCCGTATTTGCCGGCGCGATGTGGTATATCTTTAAAAAGATGCCGTCCGACAATAACCCGGGCCAGGTAAAGTTAGCAGAATTTTAATTAAAAATCCCCGCCAATCGGCGGGATTTTTTTAACAGTGTGAATATCATCCATTGACATTTTACACACACCGCCATGTTGACGATATGATATACCACTACCCCGCCCCTTCGCCAGACGGTCCCCGCGCAACGTGTCGCGCGGATACCCTCGAAGTGGATTAACTATGCCCCATCGGATGGGCGGTTTCATACACCGACATAATATCAGTCATATTAACACGCGTGTATAACTGGGTCGTTGACAATGACGCATGTCCCAATAATTCTTGCAGTGAACGCAAATCCGCCCCGCCCGCCAGCAACGCCGTTGCAAATGTATGACGTAATGCGTGCGGCGTCACATAATCCGGCAATTGCAAATAATTACGCAGATGTTCAATAACCTTTTGTGCCATGCGTGGCGACATTGGCAGGCCACGCACACTGCGAAATACCGGTGAATCAGGTGCAGAATCAAATGGCTGGACTGATGTATATTTATCCATTTCATCCCATACCGCGGCCAATACGGGTATTATACGCTCTTTGTTGCCCTTGCCCACAATACGCAATGTATCCGGGTGATGCGCGATGTCCGCGTTGCGCAGGGACAATGCCTCGGATATTCGCAGGCCACAACCGTATATCAACACCACCAGTGCCCAATCACGCGCCGCAATCCACGGAGTGGTGCCTTCTGTTTCACATATTGCGTCATGCATATTTGCAACATCAGATGCATCAATCGCCTTGGACAATTTACGTGGGATTTTTGGGGCGGATATCAATCCAATCGCATCATTTTTTATGTTATATTTCTTGGCCAAGAATCGATAGAAACCGCGCAATGATGATAACGCCCGTGCGGTTGATTTTGCCGTCAAATCCCGCCGCGCCCGTGCCGCCAACCACGCCCTAAATGTGGTTGTATCAACAGATTCCATGTCTGCAAGACCAACATCTATGGCGCGATATTCCGACAAAAACGCAACAAAATCACGAACGTCGGTTTCATAGGCATCTGCAGTATGCACTGAATAATTTCGTACATCCCGCAGATACCCGATAAAATCGACAATTATTTGATTCATACTTTATTTTATTTCAAATACGGCGGATACAGAAACCGATACCTCGGTATCTTTGGACACAATGCTGCCACCGGCGACAGAATCCATGGCAGCCTCGGTCACGGCATATTTTGCAGACGCGCGCAAGAAGTTTGATGTGCGCGGTTGATACATTTGTGACGATGCAACATCATACGATACATTTAACAATTTGCCCGCACGGTCACCATCGCCAGACGCCAATGCGTTCGCACGTGAACGCGCATTTTCAACCGCCACGCCCAAACATTTTTCCAAGATTGGTTTCATGGCCTGGCTGCTGGTATACATACGCAGATTTTCAGTAAACACATTTGGAATACCTGCGAAACGCGACAAAATCTGTTCTATTTTTTCCATGTTATCGGCAGAAACCTCGACAGCGATGGTCGTTTCAATGCCCAATGTTTCAGATTTCTGCAGGGTGCGATTCCACTCGGTCTTTTCATAAGAGTTGAATTCGGTTGTCTGCATTTCAACATCTTGTGTTTTCAGATAATCTGTTATGGCGGCGATTTGCGTGGTTGCCTTTTTCATCGATATGGCCGCAGATTTATCCAATGTTGTCACACGCAATGTGATTGCAGTGCGATCTTTTGGGGCAGTTGTTAAACACTCGCCCGATACGGCGATTGTACGTGGCGTGTCATTGCGACTGAACGCGCCAAACGCCCAAATGATAAAGCAAAATACCAGTGCAACACCACCAGCCATTAATAATGATTTTTTCATTTTTCCCTTCTCCTTTCTTTTTTGTTTTTTAACCTAACATCGCTTTTTTAACACGTGATAGCACATCGGCGGCAACCGTACGCGCCCGCGCCGCACCATCGGCCAATATCGCATCCAATTCCGCAGGATTTGCCATCAAGCGTTCATATTCTGCGCGTGGTGTGGCCAATACGGAATCAATCTTTTCAAACAATATTGTCTTGGCCGTGCCGTATCCCATGCCACCCGCAGTAAACTTGTCCCGCAAATCTGCGATTTCGGCGTCTGATGCAAAATTCCGATACAATTGGAATATGGTTGATGTGTCGGGATCCTTTGGCTCATCAGGCGTTTTTGAATCTGTTATGATGCGCATAATTTTCTTTTTCAATTCATTTGACGGCGCAAATAACGGGATGATGTTGTCATAAGATTTGCTCATTTTTCGACCGTCCAGCCCTGGGATTATGCCGGTTGTTTCACCGATAACAGGTTCTGGCAACTTAAATGTTTCACCATAGATATGATTAAAGTATCCGGCGATATCGCGCGCAAATTCAACATGCTGTTTCTGGTCTGCACCAACAGGCACCTTGTCTGTGTTATACAGCAAAATGTCCGCCGCCATCAAAATCGGATATGTGTACAGCCCCATATTAACACCGGCATCTACATCCAGACCGGCCGCAGTGTTTCTGTCCATGGCAGCCTTGTACGAGTGGGCACGATTCATCAACCCCTTTGGCGTCACGTTCATCAGCAGGTTTGATAATTGATATACCTCTGTAATATCAGACTGGCGGAATAATACCGCATTTTTTAAATCCAGCCCCAACGCCACCAACATTGCGGCAATTTCATACGTATGCTGGCGTATTAATTTTGGGTCATGAATTATGTTCAATGCATGCAAATCCGCAATAAACATAAATGTTTTATTTGTCTGTGCCATTTCTATCAATGGCTTTAACGCGCCGACATAGTTGCCCAAGTGCGGCGTACCGGTTGGTTTAATTCCTGTTAAAATAATATCGTTTGACATGATAAAAAGTACCTTTGATTGTCATTATTTATATAATATGATTTTTATATTGAAAATAAAAGCGCAAAATATGAATTGCGTAAAAATACCCTAGGCGCGCGGGCGCCAGCATATAAATCCGACAAAGAACAAATTATTACTTGTCATGCGTATAATTTTATCACTGTGCATTTATTATTGTCAATAATTATCTGTCGGACAAAAAATACCGTCGGATAATTCAATTTCAACTATCCAACGGCTTATCGTGCATATTGTTTTTATT
>CAZJGX010000082.1:0-3513 GCA_964545825.1 uncultured Muribaculaceae bacterium | reverse complement strand
CCATGTCACGCGTTACCGTCAGATTTTCTGGCATTGTAACATCGTCAAATTGCTTGTATTCGCCATCAAATGACCACAGCAAAACATCACAGCCGCCACGTGCTGAAACAATTGCCAGCGCAGTTCCCCATGCACCAGCCCCGATAACACCGACCTTCATTTTAAGTTCCTTAATTTTTTATCGATATTTGGAACAACAACCATGCCGTCATCTGATAAAGCAATCGCACGCTGGTATGCATCACGTGCCAGTTCAATTTCACCAGTTTTGGTATATAAATCGCCCAAGTTTTCAAACAGTGATGAACATGTGTTTGCCACATCGCCAACACGTGCCAGCAAATCCAATGCAGCATCAGCCCCCTCGCGGGCGTTGATTACCCGTCCCAGTGTATCCCATGCCATGATGTCTGTTGGATTTTGACGAACTAAAGTCATTGCATATTCGTATGCATTTTCGATTTCACGATTTTCAGACGCCCATATCTTTGCCTGTAATGCCAATATGTCTGCGTCCGCAATCAATACGGATGCAGCATCATGCAAATCAGACTGGGCAGCGGCAGTGTCGCCAAATGCAAAGTGAATTTGCGCCCTGCCCTTCATTAAAAATGCACGACCATTTTCAGGCAAGTCATCGTTATTCAGTGATTTATTAATACGACGCAATGCGGCGCGCTTATCACCGATTTTTGTGTAATATGCGACAATTTTGTTAATCGCTGGAACAAACAATGGATTGTTATCTGCAACCTGTTCTAAATCAGATATTTTATCAGATTTATCCGCTATGCGCATAACTGCAAATGAATAAAACGGACTGTCGGCAGATATGTTTTCAAAGAAACGCGCGTAATCCCCATTATTGTTAAAGAAAAACTGACCAATGTAATAGTTTATTGCATTTGTATCGGTCTTTTGTCCTGGGGAAATAATCTGGGAAAAACGCAATAATAACATCGACAGATCGGAATACATCATGACCTGGGTATGCGATACGTTTTGAATCAGACTGAATGCCAGTGCATTTTTATATCCAGAATACACAGACCAATCAGGCACTGTATCAAAGTTTAAAATAAACATACCGCCTGGACGTGATGTAAAATCAGCACGTAAATTATCTGCCGCATCATGCATGTTATTATGTTTATAGAATGACATTACGTACAGGTAATCGTTTATGTTCATAAAATCAGCCCGTACATCTGCAAATTCGGTTGCTGCACGTATCACGTCACCTGTTTCTGCATAAATTTGACCGCGTGCAAATGATTTGTATGACGTATTGGTTGGCAATCCATCAACAAACTTTAGCGCATCAGATATATGTTTTGTCGCAACAGACGACCATATACGCAACGGCGCTGTCAGTGCAGATTCATCAGTCTTGTGCCGACGATACATGTCGTCCCATTTATCGTTTTCCAACAGATATGCATCATAAATCAGCCGCGCAGGCATTGATTTTTCTTCGCCCAGCAATTGTGCGTTTTTTGGCATTTTGCCACTTAAAAATTCCGACAAATACCGTGTGCTTTGTACTGTTGGATAATCTATATCACCAAACATAGTTGAAAAATCCATCGCACGGTCAAAATCATTAATATAAATCGCGTGCTGTGCCGCCAAAAACGCACCATATTTTGTGGTTGGAATTGTGGCGTGTTCAGATGTTTGGTTGTTAAAATCGTGTTTCCACATTATAGTGCCAGCTGCAATTAATGCAGCAATCAAACCAGCACCAATTAAAAAAGTTTCTGTTTTTTTCATCGCAAAAAATATGCTACAATAATAATCATGAATAATAAAGCGAAATTTGACACGTACGCATCAATGCTGCGTGAATGGTCTGGGCGAATGAATTTGGTTGCGCCCAGTACGTTAAAAGATATTGAAACACGTCATTTTGCTGACAGTGCACAGTTAGCAGACGTTTTGCCGCGTGATGTAAACATTATTGATTTGGGCAGTGGTGCTGGATTTCCTGGGGTCGTTTTGGCGATTTTGGGTTGGCATGTTACCTGTATCGAATCAATCGGCAAAAAAGTATCTTTTTTAACCGCGGTAAAAGAAGAATTAGGACTGGATAATCTGTCGATTTATCATGGCAGGGTCGAAGATTTTGTCCGGCAAATGCCGGCAAAAACATCGAATTGTGTGTTTACGGCACGGGCGTTTGCACCGTTGGTAAAAATATTAGATTATGTCGCCCCAACAAATTACCGGCTTTTTTTATTAAAAGGTCGGGAAATTAACGCCGAAATCGCAACCGCCCAGATGAAACATAAATTTGAATATAAATTAATTCCGTCACGTACCGGTGATGGCTTTATAATAATTATTCAAAAAGACCGGTAATTTCACATGAAATAATGTATATTGTATTGATTTTAGCGTATAAATGAATTTCTTAACATTGCCTGGGTTTTATCGGCATTTGTGTTGCTGCATACGATTGAATCAACAGTTTTTAATAGTTTTTGACGTACTGCCCGACTGGCATGTTGATATGGATTACATTTGCCGGCATTCGATTCAAATTCCCACAATGGGTCCCATTGTTGTAAATCCGGATTGAATGTGAAAAACAAGTTCATATCGACAAAGTTTGATGTTTGTGACGGCGTCCGTTCAAATGCTTGCTTGATTGTGTATTTGTAATAGCCGCGGCTGACAGAATGTTTAAAGCTTTCCAATGCGTATGTGATGACGATATCGGCAACCGGCTGATAATTATAGTTTACATAGTGAGAAAAGTAAAATGCCCCAGCGATATTTGTAATCGCAGAATCTGCCATGGTAACAAAAGCCTTGCCGCCGCTAAATGGTTTGCCGGTACGTGCGTGATAGTCAACGGCTTCTATAATTTCAGATGCTGGCGCCATGACTTCGTTCATGGCTGCAACCTCGGCACGACCGAGTGGTGAAAATCTATCTGTGTTATGAACAATGTGGCGTTTTCTGGCGTGTTCCAGTTCGTGACGCATAAACAATGGCTGCATATTATTGTTTATTTCACAATATCTAATAATACGCGAATTGTCAGACATCGGGTTTAAATGATATACAACAACTGTGTTTGTTCCTGGAAAGAATAATCCGCCTGCGCCCTTGGTGTTATGATGGTCAAAGTTTGCATCTGTTATATCCAGTGTGTCAATACGTGTTTTTTGGTGCGCTTTGCTTGATAACGTATACCTTTTTGGGTTTCTTGGATGTATTTTCGGCTGGTGCCTGCGGTTTGGTGCAGGAGGATAACGCACCCAGTGTCGCCATATATGTTGTTAATAAAGAGTATAAACATTTCTTTTTCATGTTTATATTTATATACCACAAAAATATTTTGTCAATATAAAATTATATTGTTTCATGTGAAATACAGAATAGTATTCTGTTTTTATTTGATTTTTTATTTTATATTTATGTCGTACATATAATACCTTGACCGAATCGTAGCGTTTTAATATGGTATAAATCAGGTTAGTAATAGGAACAGGAAAGTATATAATG
>CAZJGX010000081.1:0-3569 GCA_964545825.1 uncultured Muribaculaceae bacterium | reverse complement strand
GCCAATCGTGACGATTTCAAAGACAATAAAAAAGCCACTGAATTTTTAGATGAATATTTTGGCGACAACAAACTGTTTTCTATATACAAGGCAACGCCACAAACAAAATCGCACATAGATAAGTTGCATGATTTGCTGGAAACGCATGCCAATACAATGCATCCGTTGTTGGCTAATATATTTGAAACACGTCAAGATTACGATAAATTCTTAAAAGATATTAAGGATGAAAAATATAACAGTCAGCCTAAAACACGTGACAAATTACTGCGCGTAATTAATGCGATATCGCATGAAATGAATTGGGGCGACGGTTTTAGTAAGCATCCTGAAATTGCCCGCAATCTGAAAGATGTTGGTATCGATGCGATTATATCTGGATTAAATGATAAAAACGAGGTAATTAACCCAGATAAATTAGACTATCTAAAACGCAACTATCAAAATATTTTAATTGGCGCAAAACAGGACAAAGTTTATGATGTTGTAAAAAATTATAGTCCCAGTATTTCCAGTGCTGTTGAATACGCCAAAGAAAAGGTAGATTATAATAACCCGAACAGCAAGGATTATATCCCGCCAAAGCGTAATGACCAACTGACTGATTGGCAAAAAATATCGGATTGGGTTGGCAAACGCTGGTCTGACCACATGGACAAATATACAAAACTGCGTGGTGGTCATGTGTATTTTTCACCCCAGGCAAAATCCATTGTTAACGCATTGGACGGTGCCAAGTTCAAGCCAAATGATGGTCTGGGTAAACTGTTAGAAAATGCGGACAAGGTGAAAAAAAGTCTGCAATATAAATCGCCATCTGCGACCGCACACTTTGATTGGATGGTCAAAAAATTGGGCGAATTGAAAAGCAAAAAAATGTTTGAAGGCGCATTGAAAAATGCATCACAGATGAAAGCATTGGTGTCAGAACTGGCTATTATGGCACTGGAAGAAGGCAAGGCCGATTCCATGGATGCGGTAAAGACCGCAATGGAGGTGTTAACGGTTATCAAATACGGATACACAACCAGCAATGTCATGGATGCAATGAAAAAGGAAGATGTCAGCATTTTCTCGGACAAAAGTTTGTCTTGGAACAAACACGAAGGCATGAAATTTGTCACCACTGCAATGGACAAAAGCATTAAATTTGCGTTCTTGGGTGCTGGATACTTGTTAAATGGTGCCGGTCATTTTATCAAAACACGCAACAAGAAATTTAATGCAAAATCGGGCAAGTTGAACAAGTATCAGAAGGACTTAAAAGCCAAAACAGATGCAGAAAAACACGAACTGGAACGTCAGCAGCGTGCAGATAGCAATCAAAAAAGACGTATTAACACAAAATTAAATGCATATCGCCGCAGTGGCGTGACCGAAGCATCGTTGGACGCAGATATCGCACAATACAACACCGATTTGCAAACACTATTTAATAATCAACGTACTTCGTTAAGTTATCTAGAATACTGGTTAAATGATCCTGCGAATCAACATGATGCTGATTTTGCAAATGTTCGACGTTTCTATGAAGAGGTGTTCAATCAACAATCCCCAACACCGATAACGATTTCCAGCACTGACCCTTATTTGAAATCATCGATAGATGATATATTATATGATTTGCCAACGATTGAAACATATCAGACACAACTGCAAGATGCGACAGATAAACGTCAAGAGTTTCAAAATGGCACCGATACGGTCAATATGTTAAAAGAACAAATGCGTGCCAGAAAACAGAAAATTGACAATTGGGATAAAGATCACCAGGATAAATTCACACAATTAATGGCTCACTGGGATTTCTTGCAATCTGGGTCATCCAGAACGGGTGAAAATATATTGCAACAGGCATGGCGTGGTCTGATGCCGGTCAGCCAAGATGGCAAACAAAAGAAGTATGACAAAAGTAAATTCAACTTGTACCAACAGTGGATGCAAAAACACGGATACGGCAACGTGGCATAAGGCATACTTGATTTTTCGTGTGTTTTATGTTATAATTGCATTAATCAAAACGTCGCATATTGCGGCGTTTTTTATTTTCCAAATATAAACACAAACAAAGGACTGAATATGGCGAAAATTCTACAAATTCGTCGCGGTACAACCGCACAAAATGATAATTTTACAGGCCTGGCCGGTGAAATAACGTTCGATACAGAAACTAAAACATTGCGTGTGCATGACGGGGTAAAACTGGGCGGATACCATGTTGCCGCAACCCCCAACACATCCGCCAATGATAATACGGGTGATGGCGCAAGTACCGGATTTGATATTGAATCTGTATCTGATGAATTTTGGCAATCAATGTTAAATCGCATTATGCCAAATGTTATACAGACCACCGATAGTCAACCAATGCGTTTTGGCGGTGGCTCTTTTACAGAGTACATATTTTCAGATATACCATCCAAACCCATACACGCCATGCCTATACTGGTGTGCATTAACGCAGATGCAGGATACGCTGTGGGTGATGAAGTATATGCTTTTGGCGTCGGCGACCACCCTGTAATGACGCCAAACTTGTTCACAGATAAATATGGATTTCATGCAAAAATACCAACCGCAGGGGCTAATTTCTGGGTGTGGGATAAAACAACATGTGTCAAAACAATTGTCACCACAGATAATTGGCGTTTAAAATTCCGCCTTTATTATTGAAACCTATAAAAACATTTGCTATGCTGGCGACATAAATCAAGAAAAGGATGCAAATATGTACATACTCGCACTGAACTGTGGTTCGTCATCCCTGAAATATCAGGTATTTGATGCAAACTCTATGAAGGTTGTCGTCAGCGGCAATGTTGAAAAGATTGGATTGCCGGATTCTTTTATTACACAAAAGTATCCAGATGGCACAAAAACAAAAAAAGAAACATCTATGAAAAACCATGACGAGGCGTTAAATGTCGTCTTGTTCATGTTGCGTGAGGCATCAATTGACCTGAACGAAATCAAAGGCGTTGGCCACCGCGTTGTTATGGGTGGTGATAAATTTGCATCGTCTGTACAAATCACGGACGAAGTTATCAAGACTATTGATGAACTGTCACCGTTGGCACCACTGCACAATCCGTCCGCATTGATGGGTATTATCACAGCAAAACAGTTGTTGCCAAACGCGACCCAGGTCGCCGTATTTGACACCGCGTTCCATCAGACTATGCCGGATTATTCATATCGCTATGCCGTGCCGGCCGCATGGTACCGCAATTTGGGCGTACGTCGCTATGGTTTCCACGGAACCAGCCACCTGTACGTTTCAAAACGCGCGGCCGCAATGTTGGGCAAACCGGCGTCAGAGTGCAATTTGATTACATTGCACATTGGTTCGGGCGCGTCTGCAACCGCAATCCGTGGTGGTAAATCAGTCGATACTTCTTTGGGTATGACACCGTTGTCAGGCCTGACCATGGGTACACGTCCGGGCGATTTAGATCCAGGTGTCGTTCTGTATGTAATGGGACGTTTGGGATTGACAGCCGCACAAATGGAAAAACATTTAAGCAAAGACTGCGGTATTATGGGTCTGACAGAGTGCTATGCAGACCGTC
>CAZJGX010000080.1:0-3612 GCA_964545825.1 uncultured Muribaculaceae bacterium | reverse complement strand
GAAGTCTGGGTCAAACCGTTTATCGAAGAAAACGATTTGAACACCAAAATGAAAAAGGTTTTTGAATTCTTGGGCAACGGGGACAAGGTGAAAATTTCTGTCATGACCAAGGGTTCTAAAAAAGTATTGGCACGTGGCAAGGATGCGGTGCCGGAATTGTTCGCCCGAATATTGGAAATCATCGGGGACAAGGGAACACTTGAATCAAAATCAAAACCCGACGAACGAACAAAGTCAATTATCGTTGCCCCGACCAAGGCAAAATAAAAATCCCCGCCATCCGGCGGGATTTTTTCTTATTTGTCTTTTGATTGTTGCCAAATGATTGCGTTTTGAATATATTGGCGGGCACGTGTTATATCAAAAACTTTTGTGCCGGGGATTTTCAGTTTGCCTTCGGCGTCAATCCAAATATCATTTCTGTTATTGGCAACGGCGTTAATTTTACCTAATCGTTCCATAACGTTTTCTGGCGATATGCCACCGGAATACCCATTTGATATATTCGGAAACAGCGGTGCCCTTAATCGTTTTGGTGAAATTCCACATCCGCCTGATGTATCATATAACACAGAAAACTTTAACCCTGTTTTATACAGGCGTTGCATACGGTTATATTCATCCGCCCCATATTGAAATATAAATTCTTGATTTGGAAAAGTTTTTATTAATTGTGCAACATCGGATGTTTTGAATAATGGGGTTTTACTGCCGTGAATATTTATTTGCCAGCGTTTTATGACAGGCTGGCCGTCAATTCGTGTTGCACATATCCAATCTTTTAATTCATCCGGTATTATACCGATGCTGAATAAATTTGCCCAATCCATATTTACATGTACCGCCAGATTTGGTGCCGTATCACAGTTGCGTGCCGCACGAATCAGGTTATTAAACCAGATATTGCGTGCCATACCGTGTGACATCTTGGACGGATGCGCCTGAACTGCGATTTCTGCAATGGGTGATGATATCGCCAGTTTTATAAGGTCATCAATGTTGACATCTTCGCGCGGGTCACTGCATGTAATATATCGCAGGTTCATTTTATTATTATCCTTTTTTTGCATTATTCAGACGCAATTGCCCACATGCAGAACCGATGTCTGTGCCGCGTTCACGTCTGATACGTGTATGGATGCCGTTTTTAATCAGTATGTCTTGGAAACGATGTACCGCGTTGCCGGATGGGGATGCAAAGTCACGTTCATCAACCGCGTTCCATGGAATTAAATTTACCATGCAATTTTTACCGCGCAACAGTTCGGATAATTTTTCTGCGTATTCGGGTGTTGCGTTAAATAATTCAGTTTCCCCTGCCCCGTTCTTGCGCCCCAATAAAATATATTCAATCATTAACTGGCGATTATGCGTACGTGTAAATTCGTCTGCGGCGGCCAAGACCTCGCTTAATTTATATTTATTATTTATCGGCATAATTTGACTGCGTAATTCATCTGTTGGTGCATGCAGTGAAATCGCCAGATTAATCGGCCGGCCCCATTTTATCAGTTCATGTATACCCGGCACAATTCCGCATGTCGACAATGTTATCCGTCGCCATCCGATACCCATGTCAACATTTGCACGTTCCATAAATCCGATTACATTTTCTGTGTTTTGCAACGGTTCACCGGTGCCCATAATCACAATATGTGATACATCGCCATTATTTGGATCACCGTTTGGACGAATTGGCTTGTCACGGAATTTGTCCCCCCTCAATTCCCATTGCGCAGTCAAAATCTGTGCAAATATTTCGTTCACAGTCAGATTGCGTTTCAAACCTAACAATGTTGATGCACAGAACCGACACCCCATCGCACAACCGGCCTGGGAACTGACACAGACACTGTTGCCGTATGTGGTGCGCATTAAAACACACTCAATCTGTTCGCCGTCATTTAATTCCAACAAGAATTTTGTTGTTTCACCATCACTTGATTCTAATTTTTTTATTATGCGTACCGGCAATGTCTGGGCCACATTATCCAAATCAGTACGCAATTTTTCCGGCAGATTTCGCATAGATGCAAAATCAGGCGCACCGCGGTTTAACCACTCGCGCAATTGTTTTGCGCGAAATCGGGGCTGGCCCATGTTTGTAATAAATTGTTCCAGTTCGGCGTCTGTAAAATTAAATAAAATCGGTTTCATGTTTTTATAATTTATATCTGTCATCGTTGATTACAATCACCGCCTTGCGACGTAATTGTTTTAACTGTTGGTCGGCCATAAACATTGCGCGTTTGTACATGGCGTTTTGCTTAATTACATTGTCCAATTTGCCGTATTCAGATGTCTTTTTGGTGCTGCATACCAGCAATACGCTGTCATCTTGGCGGGATGACCATGTAAGTATCGGTAATGTCGCGACGCGTGCACGTATATCGGCAGATAATTCATATTGCAGTGCTGTAAATTTCTGGGGTACGCCACCTAAATCTTGGGCCATTTTTATGGCGTCATCACATGTCTTTGGCTTGGTCAGTTTTTTTGCGACATCCACCGGGATATCTGTCAGGCGCACAATTGTCATTTCAATCGGCAGGCCGTGTTCACGTGCCAGACTGTTTTTTTCTGCATTTATATCTTCGTTTGCGATGTCAATTGTCGGCAATACGGTACGGGCAACAACAATCTGCCATGCGATGTCTGCACGTACTGCATTTTTTGCCATGGATTTCATAGATGCATCCATGTCACCTAATTTCATTGCGGCCAATTCTTTGTCTACAACCTTGTCTTCGGGGACAGCATTAAAGTTAGACGCATATTTTATTTTGATATTGTCATCAATAATATTTTGTAATGCGACACGGCGATTATCAGTAGATGTTTTGCCCTGACGCGCCATTAAGTTTACACGTGCTGTCACATCTGTATCAGTGATTGGTTCGCCGTTTACGGTTGCAACAACCGTTGCGCCAAATGCGTTGCCAATCATACAAACCGCACCAATTATCAAATATGCAAACTTTTTCATATTGCCCTTCCTTTATTCCTTTTAATACTGTTGTCCATCAATGCTCATCCCAATTCTGAACTGAAATGTTGTGTTCCCAACATAGTCTTCTTTTATTGCATTATCCCGTTTGTATTCCAGCGAGAAATAATAACATGGATGTGTATAGAATATTCCACCCGTATGACGTTGGAACTGTTCGTATGTTATATTATATATCGCGTTCCAACGCACCGCCCATCGGTCTGTCAATTGGATGCCAATCCCGGTCATAGCCTCATTAATATTATCACCAACGGTTAATGCGTCTATAAATTGTTTTGACCACATATGGCCGATTGTAAAGTAATTACGTGCCGTACCGATATTCGCCGTTGTTTCTGTATGGCGTATTGCAAAGTTATCCTGGTTCAGACGGAAACGGCTGTTCAGGTTCAGCCAAGAACTGTTGCTGTATTCAACGCGTCCCACATAGTCTGATGCGCCATGGCGGAATCCACTGTTTGGATCTATTTCTGTATCATCTGAAAAATCATATGATTGACCCAAGAATAATTCAATGCGCCGCCCATCATCATTAAACGCCGCCCACCGCATGCCATAGTCTGCAAATGTACCGTTTTCCCACAGGTCATATCCTGCAAACC
>CAZJGX010000079.1:0-3653 GCA_964545825.1 uncultured Muribaculaceae bacterium | reverse complement strand
ACAATAATGAAAAAATTATTATCAATAATCTTTGCAACAATAATTTGCCTGCCTGCAATGGCAATGAACATAACCGTCACAGTCTGGGACTCAGAAGAAAATGAGCCATTATCCTATGCATCAGTACAACAAAAGGGTACATCTAATGACGCAACAACAAATGATAACGGTGTTGCAACACTAACCGTACCAGACGATGCAACAATCGTTGTATCATATATAGGCTATGAAAAAATGGAAAAATCAGCCAGTGCCAGCATGCGCTTTGACATGAAAAGCAGCACTACCAACTTGCAAGACGTCACAGTTGTTGCATGTTCTACGGCAAATGGGGCAAAAACTGTTGCATGTGAAAAATGTACTGATTCCGACCGATGCAGCACTGACAGTTGCTCTGGTACATGTGTTGTCACAGAATGCTACGAACCATGCTATAAATTAAAAAACGGTAAATGCGAACTGCAAAAAGCAGATGGTGGAATATATTTATTTACCAACAAACAATGTACATTAACATGCCTGTCTATATCAGGATATGCACCAGATCCAAAAGACCAATGGAAATGCACCCAGGATTGTACCGCATCTATAACAGACAAAAATGTAAAGCACGCAAAATATCGCGGCAGTCAAAATCCAAATAACGTAAAATGCGAAATAACCGAGTGCAAAGGCAAATATCACGTATCTGATGATAAGCAAAGTTGTGTACCAGACCAAGGCGACTGCACATCCGAACAATTGGCCGCCATACACGCCAGCGAAGGATATCTAATCACCCGGGAAAATAAATGTATTCCGAAAAAATGTCTGGAACCAGAATACAAAAAAGAAGGCAACGGTGATAACGCAACATGTGCCAGCCAAACCGGCAAACCATGCAAGGCAAAAAATGCGGCATCTGCCACATATGAAATGCAAAATGGCAAACTGGTATGCGTAATCAAAGATTGCAATAACGGATATAAAGTATCCGACAATAAATGTACACGTGATTGCCTGGCCGAGGCACAAAAAACAGACCCATTGGCAAAAAAGGCAGAATATGACGACAAAAACGTATGTCAGATAACAGATTGCAACAGCAAAGACGGAAAAAAATACGTTGTTGTCGATAACAAGTGCGTTGAAAAAGAACGTGATTGCACCGATGCAGAATTAAAGGCGATGAATATCCCCGGTGCAACAGCCGGCACATGGTCATCCAAAAAGGGTGCATGCACACCAACTGCGTGCAGCGAACCCCAGTACGAGCCCAAACCCAAGGGTGGCAAATGCGTATCTGTTGATGACAGCAACTGTGACACCAAGCCAGAAAATTCCAAGAAATCACATCAGAAATATAATGAAGCCACCGGAACTGTTCAATGCATTGTTGACGAATGTCAGGCCGGATACAGACCTGCAGATGATGGATTATCTTGCATCTTGGAAAAAGCGTTAAGCGAAGAAGATGCAAAAAAGCGCATGGAAGAATTAAAAGACAATGCCCAAAAGATGAAGGAACGCGAACAATCCACCGAAAATAAATTGTTGGGCGCGGCAGGTATTGGCGCGGTCGGAATTGGTGGGATGAACATCGCATCAGCCTTGTCTGAAAAAAGCGCGGATGCCGATGCCGAAGAAGACATGAAGGCATATTTGGCAACGTTCCGTTGTGACTATGGCCAGGGCCGCAATATTACAGGTGGCGAAACAAATATCGAATTACCGGGTGGCAATGATTTATTGACATACACAACAGAATATAAACAATTGGCCCAAAACCTGAAAATAGATAAAGAGGCATTGGGCATGATGCCCGGCATTGAATCCGAAGTGGTTTTTGACAAGGCGGAAACCGGCCTGTATGACAATGTTGGCATTGGCACACAACCGGGGGCATTTACATCACTGTCACGTGCGCTTCTGGATGAAAACAGCGCGGATGCCAAGGCTTGGGCGGCACAAAAAGATGCCACCGCCAGCAAGTTAAAAACGGGCCTGGTTGTCGCAGGCGTCGGTGCGGTTGGTTCATTGGCCGGAAACCTGGCTATAAACCATGGCAAGGGTGATAAATCGGACAAGATATTGAAAGAATATGAATCCAAGAAAATAGATATCAAACCAAACAAGATTCCATGTTCACAGATAAGTGGAACAACCGGTTCCGGATATTCACCGGACTGTCAATGCGCCGGCACAAACGTATACTTCTCTGAAAATGATGGCTGTGTACAGTGCGACACAAATGCACATATGGTCGTCAGCGCAGACCGTACCGCATGCGAATGTGATTCTGCAAACGGTTATCTGCCGGTTGAAAATGACCCAACACGCTGTGAAAAACCACAGGCACCACAACCTGACAATAACACTTGTAAAAACATAACCGGATATTATGATCCGCAAACATGTCAATGCTATCCGGGGACAACGCCATTTTCAAACATAAATCGTGAAACGGTTTGTGGATGTGCCAGCACAAGCACCCAACGCTGGAACGCATTAAGCAAAACATGCGAAAAATGTGATAAATCTGGTGATTTGCATCCGACGAAATATTGCGAATGTGCTGATGGTGCGACATTAAATGGCAACAAGTGCACAAAAACAGAAACCCCAACCATACCGGAAGACAATTCTGTGGTATTTAATGTTGATGCATCTGGCACATTTGAACCGGGTAAAGATCAATTTGAATCCGGTGTTTGCAACGATATTATCACCAAAATGGTAAATAACAACGATTATAAGCAACAGTTTAATGTATGGAAATCAGGCTCAGATAAAAATGTAAACATTGCAATAACAGGTCATACCGATTTCCAGGGATTCAAAGCGAATACCGGCCCAAACAAACAGGCACTGGACAAGAAATCAAATGAGGAACTGTCAAAAAAACGTGCAGAACATATGAAAGAGTGTATTGAAAGCAACAAAGCCAAATTATTTGGCGATACATCTGTCCAAGCACAATATACCCCTGCCCCCACCGGCAATGGCTGGAACGATTGTGACGCAGGCAACGGCGCAGGTGTATATCCAACCAATGGCAGAAACAGAGATCAGGTACAATGTCGTAAAGTCGAAGTTATCATAACATTTGGCACCCCCACAACAGGCGCAACAAATATTATACGGTCTGCAGCATCAATACTAAAAATATAAATGCACACATCCATCGGTTATATTCCCACCCCTGATGGGTGGGTTTTAATATATCCATATCATCACATTGCCCCCGTTGGCATGACGGTGTGTGTGAAGTGTGGTGCAAAACTTAAAAGTATCGTCACCCCGGCGCAGACCGGGGTCTATTGCGTTCCTCGACTTTCCTAGCACTAGGAGTATAAAGAACACAGTGGATGCCGGTCTTCACCGGCATGACAATCTGCATAGAAACATATTGTCATTGCGAGTAAAATCGGGCACCGCGCGACGTGTCGTATGGGTGATACCAGGGTCGGTGCCTATGGTGTTCCTCGATTCTCCTAACCGCAGAACACAATGGATGCCGTCCTGCGACGGTATGACGTGTGAGGGGGGGGGAACACAGAGCCCAGGTACGGCATAACGATTTATATAATCTGCACCATTAAAAAATCGGGTTGCATAAATGCAACCCGACGGACACCATTTAAAACTGTTTTATTATTCCTGTGAATTGTTAT
>CAZJGX010000078.1:0-3672 GCA_964545825.1 uncultured Muribaculaceae bacterium | reverse complement strand
GTCTGTATGACTAATGTATTGTTTTTATTTGCAAAAAATATAAAAATCCAAGAACTGCGCAAGAAACAAATCCTAAACACACGCATAAATTGTACGAATAATTATATTCGTATCTTACCGTGTCCGATTCGATTCCTATTTAATACCATACTTTCCACGACCGATTGGGCGGTATGATAATGCCTCGGCTAAATCTGACATTTCAATATCGTCTGCACCACGCAAGTCCGCAATCGTACGGGCAATACGTTTAATGCGATTATATCCACGTGCAGACATATGCATCTTTTCGGCGGCCGTATTCAGAAAGTTTGTCAGTTCGTCAGACAAATTGATTGCCGCGTTTAATGCCGCACCATCCAATTGAGCGTTCATTACACCCTGGCGTGCGATTTGTCGTTTTCGTGCGGCGGCAACACGTGCGCGGATTGTACTGCTTGTTTCAGCGTTTGTATCAGGGGCAGTATTCATATCCCATGGATTAACCGCATCTACATCAACGTGTAAGTCTATACGGTCTAATAATGGGCCAGAGATTTTATTCTGATATGCCTCGGCACATCTGGGAGCACGAGAGCAGGACAGGGCGGCATTACCCAAGTGTCCGCATGGACATGGATTCATTGCTGCAATTAGTTGAAATTGCGCCGGATATGTCGCATTGTGACGTGCACGTGAAATCGTGATTTTGCCACTTTCCATCGGTTGGCGCAGTATTTCCAGTGTTGCACGATTAAATTCTGGCAATTCGTCTAAAAACAATACGCCATTGTGTGCCAGTGATATTTCGCCCGGACGCGCATCAGAACCACCGCCGGCAAGTGCCGCCGGACTGGCGGTATGGTGTACCGCGCGAAATGGTCGCACAGACATCAATGAAGCCCCAGGCAGTTTCCCGGCAATAGAATAAACGATTGATGTTTCCAGTATTTCATCTGCGGTCATTTCTGGCAATATTCCCGGCAATCGTGATGCCAACATGGTCTTGCCAGACCCCGGCGGCCCCACCATCAGCATTGCGTGCCCACCGGCCGCCGCGATTTCTAATGCGCGTTTTGCCGCCGCCTGTCCATGAACGTCGGCCATATCACCAACAGAGGCGCCATGTGCACTTGGTGAAACTTCGTCCGGAACAGGTAATTGCATTGTGCCTTTGAAATGATTAATCAATTCCAATACATGAAATGGCGCAAGTATATTTGTATGTCCGGCCCAACGCGCATGTGCACCCTGGTCGCCGGGGCATATTATCCCCAGGTTATTTTTATTTGCCCAAACACTGGCGGCCAATACCCCGTCGGTTTTCAAGATTGCGCCGTTCAAACTAACTTCGCCTAAAATTAAGTATTTTGATAATTCGTCTTCGGGCAAAATCCCCAGTGCGCACAGTATTCCGCATAATATCGGCAGGTCAAAGTGTGATCCGCTTTTTTCCACGTCTGCCGGTGACAGGTTAACGGTTAACCGCTTTGGCGGCAGTGTTATATTCAGTGCCCCCAGTACATTGCGTACACGTTCTGCAGATTCTTTAACCGCGCGGTCGGCCAGTCCGATTATATTAAATTCAGGCTTTGACAATCCTGATGCCAGTTGAACCTGAACATCTATGCGGGTCGCATCCATGCCATTGAATATGATTGAATTCAAAGAGATCATATTTGAATAATATATCTTGCACATATTTGAATCAAGTTCTAAAATACCAGCCGTAAAGATAAGGATTGTTATATGCCAGCAAAGAATAAAAATATGACACGTGAGTGGTTTAATACAATATTTTATGGTGCGCTGATTGCGATTGTATTTCGCAGTTTGTTGTTGGAACCGTTTAATATTCCATCTGGTTCAATGATACCGACATTGCATGTTGGTGACCATATATTTGTTCAAAAGTGGGCATATGGCTATTCGCGATATTCATTTCCGTTTGGGTCATGGAAATTGTGGAACGGTCGTTTTTTTGCAACCGAGCCTGAGGTTGGCGACGTTATCGTGTTCCGCAATCCGATTGATGAATCCCAGGATTATGTTAAACGCCTGATTGCGCGTCCCGGTGATACGGTTCAGGTAAAAGAAGGACGTCTGTATCTGAACGGTGAAATTGTACCGCGTGAAAATCCGCGTCCATATATTGTTGCAACATTGCCAAAATCACTGCGCAGCGTGGGGTATTATTTGGATAACCTGACGATAAAGGGTGATAAAATCTGGGTTGATAACAAGCCTGCTGATTTTAATTACACAATTGAATATAAATCGGACAAGGATTGTAAACGCTATGCCGGTATGTGTGGTGTGTTCCCGGCGATTGAATACACCGAAACATTACCAAACGGTGTATCGCACAGCATAATAGAAATGTCTGATGACGCGCCATTGGATAATACACCGTTGTTCACTGTGCCAGATAATCATTATTTCTTTATGGGTGATAACCGTGACAACAGTGCTGACAGTCGTGCCAATATTGGATATGTATCACGCGATAATGTTCTGGGACGGGTATGGTTTATATGGTATTCGCATAATTATTATGCGCCAATGCTGTCTGTGTGGAACTGGGGTAATAAGATGCGCTGGTCTCGATTTGGAAAGGATGTGAAATAATATGTTAAGCATAGGATATAAATTTAGAAACTTGCAGTTATTATCGTTGGCATTAACGCAAAGTGGTGTTGACCCGAATAACAATAATGAAAGATTGGAATTTGTTGGCGACCGTGTGTTGGGGCTGACTGTGGCGCAAATGTTGTACACCATGTACCCTGATGAAAAAGAAGGCGAACTGGCCCGGCGTCATGCCGTATTGGTGTCGACAGATACATTGGCGCGTGTTGCACGCAAAATTGAATTAGACCGTTCCCTGCACCATGGACATATGACAGGTGGCCGTACACGGCATGTATTGGCCAACGCGATGGAGGCTGTACTTGGTGCGGTCTTTATCGATGGCGGGTTTGATGCGGCGCGTGATGTGATTATGAATCTGTGGCACGATTTGGCAACAGCTGATGCGTTTCCACCCAAAGATGCCAAGACGAAATTGCAAGAATATGTCCAGAAAAATGATAATGGTGCATTGCCTGTATATGAGTTTTCTGAAACAACCGGCGCATCACATTGTCCAACGTTTAATGTGACTGTGACGGCGATGGGCAAATCTGCAAGCGGATCTGGTGCATCTAAAAAAACGGCCGGAATTGCCGCCGCAACAGAATTATTAAAAATCCTTGCAATTTAAGGAATTGAAAGATAAAATCACCGCATAGTCAAAGGATATAATACATGTTTTCAATTTTATTGGTATTGCTGATAATCGTTGCAGTTTTAATGATTGGTTTAATTTTATTACAGAAATCAGAGGGCAGTGGTATGTCTGGTTCATCTGCGGCATCAATGTTTGGTGGTGCACTGACGGGGGCCGCGGCTGGTAATTTTTTAACAAAGATGACCGCATGGTTGGCGACATTGTTCTTTATTTTGTGTGCAGCATTGGCGTTGGTTTCTGCAAAATCAAATGTTTCAAATCAACAAAGTGATTTGCGCTATGAATTGACGGCACCGGATGCGCCCGCACCAGAGGTTATGGATATGGATACATTGATAGAAAAAGTATCTGAAACAAATACCAATAATCAATAATTAAAAATCCCGCAAAACGCGGGATTTTTT
>CAZJGX010000077.1:0-3678 GCA_964545825.1 uncultured Muribaculaceae bacterium | reverse complement strand
CTGTCTGTGGCGGTTGCCGAACAAATCTTGCAGTTGCAGGAAATCCCAGTTGATGAATTGACCGGAAAACGTGGTGATAAATTTATCGCAATGACGCGCGATGTTGAAATTTATCAGCCGGAACATACAGCCGAAGAACATTAAAAAAAATCCCCCAATTCGGGGGATTTTTATTGTTGATTAGATAATTCTTTTTCAACAAATGGCAACAAATCTTTTAATAAAAATTGCAACTTGTAATATATATCAGACAGGTGTGTATTTGGATCAACCTGATACGACGCCAACAGTTCGCGCCAAATATCTGGTCTTGGGCGAGGGTCGGGTAATCCTTTTTCGTGTCCTGTCTCTGGGTCGATTTCCGGTATGGTTAATACGTTTGGTCTTGCCATAATGATTTCCTTTGTTGTAATGAAAAAAGACCATCAAAAAAAGATGGTCGGGGTGGTGATAAATCATATCAAGTCATGATTTTGCGGGTCTTTCAGTTTCCTGTATTATATAACCCACAACACCCCGACCTATATACGGGGGAATATCACGGAGCAAAAGCAACCGAGACACTACAACGTTTTACGGTGCTCTTGCACCGACTTGATATTGGCTTATCACAGCCACCGAATCCAGTTTTTATCAGGATTCAATCCTTAGTATATCATATTTACTGGTTTTCACAACAAAAAACCATTTTTAATATTTTTCACGCTTGCAATTATTTTGCGAAGTCGTTATAATGCCACCTGCAACCACATGATGACGGAGCGTTGGCAGAGTGGTAATGCAGCGGATTGCTAATCCGTGACCGTGTTATAGCGGTCCATAGGTTCGAGTCCTATACGCTCCGCCACAATTTCCCCGCCCACAGATGGGTGACGTACATCAGTACGACGGGCAGGATACCAAAATGACAGTTCGTTTTATTAATTTTTACTGTTGTCGTTAATATTTGCATCCGCAGACATCTTTTGTTTGCAAAAAAATCCATAAATTCTATACTATTTTTAACACCACGAAAGGAAAGTTCTTATGACTTTAAAAATTTATAATGTTATGAACCGCAGAAAGGAAGAATTTAAACCATTAGAAGATGGCAAGGTAAAAATGTATGCCTGTGGTATCACTGTTTCTGCTGATGCGCATATTGGTCATGCATACCAATCGGTGGTGTTTGATACGATTACGCGTTATCTGCGATATGCTGGCTATGATGTAAAATACGTACGCAACTATACCGATGTAGACGATAAAATTATTGCCAATGCAAATTCTGTGGGTATGAACGCGATTGATTTTGCAGAAAAGTATATGAAACAGACCGATAGCGAAATGGACGCATTGGGAAATGACAGGCCAACCGTTATGGCGCGTGCAACACAATGCATTGATGATATAATTTTATTTGTTCAAAAATTGATTGATACAGGTCATGCATACAGTTCGCCAGAGGGCAATGTTTACTTTAAATTATCCAGTTTTCGCGACTATGGAAAATTATCACATAACAATGTAAATGAAAATGCGGTGGCTGTGCGCAAGGCAATGGAACCCGGCAAACAAGATGATGGTGATTTTGCATTGTGGAAGGCTGCAAAACCGGGTGAAATATATTGGGATTCCCCGTGGGGCATGGGGCGCCCGGGCTGGCATATCGAGTGCAGTGCAATGAATTTAAAATATCTGGGCGAACAAATTGATATTCATGGCGGTGGTCGTGATTTGGTTTTCCCACACCATGAAAACGAAATTGCACAAACCGAATCATTGACTGGCAAAAATTTTGCAAGTTTTTGGATACATTGTGGTTTGGTAAAAGTAAACGGCCAGAAAATGAGCAAATCATTAGGTAATGGCATTTTGCTAAAAGATATCTTAAAAGAATATCCTGCGGATGTTATTCGCTTTGCATTACTGAATAACATTTACAATAACGATATTGATATAACAGATACATTTTTTCCATTGGCGGCGCGTCATGTCTATAAAATGTATTCTTTGTTGCATATGGCGGAAAACCGCATATATGACAGCGCAGATGCATCCAAAACCATGGAAAAAATCACAGAAATCACAGATGCGTTTAATGCAGATATGAACGACAACTTTAATACATATGCCGTCATTACACATGCATTTGCGTGGTTTGATTTTATATCCGCTCAATTAGCCAAGAAAAACACAGAATATAATTTATCTGAAATTGCCAAATGCATCAAAGAACTGTTTGGTGTATTAAATATTTTGCAATATCCGGCATCAGAATATCTTAACAGGGAAAAGCAAAAGGTTATGGATAAAAACGGTATTACGGATACGGAAATCCAGGCAAAGATATCAGAACGCGCCACGGCAAAGGCAAATCGTGATTATGCCAATGCAGACGCTATTCGTATAAACCTGGCGGAAAAAGGTATCATTTTGAAAGATACCCCCAATGGCACAACATGGGATATTGAAATATAAAAACATTTCCCCGCATCTGCGGGGTGTTTTTTATGCAAAAATATCTTGAAAGCAGGGCGGTTTTGTTGTATATTGCCCCGAGATACAAGAGGATATTTCATGAATTACCCATATATGCCTAAATCTACAGCCTTGTGGTTGATTGAAAATACAGCGTTGACTTTTGAACAAATTGCTGATTTCTGCGGTATGCACGAATTGGAAGTAAAAAACATCGCAGATGCAGAAACATATAAAATCCAGGGATTAAACCCAATCTTGAACGGCCAGGTGACCCGTGAAGATATCGAGGCATGCGAGGCAGATCCTGCCAAACGCCTGACATTGCGCGAAGAAATTGTCGCGGCACAAAGTGCCCAGAACAAGCGCGGTATTGGATATACACCAAAATTGCACCGTCAAAACAGACTGGGTGGTATTTTGTGGATTATTAAAAATTATCCAGAATTGTCAGATGGCCAGGTTGCACGCCTGATGCGCAGTACAAATCCAACTGTTGCATCTATCCGCAACAAAACACACAAATCATATTCTTTGATTCAAATTCAAAGTCCTTTGGTACTTGGCTTGATTTCTGAATCTGCATTACATGATGCGGTTGCAAAGGCAAAGAAATAATCTGTTAATCTGATAAAAACAAAACAGCAAGGGTTGTCTGATGGCAAAGAAATTGGACGAAGAAACAAAGTTGGTCATAGAATCATTTCCGGAAAACTTGCGGAAATTGGCGTTGTCTGCGACGGAAATCGGTTATCTGTCGCAATCTGATTTGAATTCCGCAATCGAGTCGGACGAAATCCCGGCCGATGAACAGGAAGGATATACCGCATTTTTTCAGCAGGATTTAGGACTGGAAATTCTGGAATTGGATAACTTTGCCCAAAGTATGGAAAAATACTATGACGAAGACAACGACGAGCCGCGCGACAAGACCCGCAATCTGTTAAATGCGGATGCCGAACAGGTTGATGTTAATGATGACGATTATGAACACTTTGCCAAACAATTGGAACGCAGTTCAACCGGTAATCTGGTTTTAGGTGTCCAAGATTCTGTTCAATCATATTTAAAACAAATCGGAACAGTTCAGTTATTGACCGCCGCTGGCGAGGTTGCAATTGCCCAACGTATCGAGGCTGCATCCCGTCTGATGGTATATGGTCTGTGCGAAAGCCCAATGACAATTCAGGCTATGCTGGATTGGTATCAGCAGTTGTT
>CAZJGX010000076.1:0-3775 GCA_964545825.1 uncultured Muribaculaceae bacterium | reverse complement strand
GGCAACAAATTGGTTTTGGTTGCAGGTTATTCTCATGACGTTGTAATGGAAATCCCGGCAGGTTTGACTGTTGAAATGGGCGGTGCCCCAACAGAATTTACTGTCAAAGGTATGGACAAATGCCTGGTAGGTCAGTTCGCGGACAAGATTCACAAGGTTCGCAAGGCAGATCCGTACAAGGGTAAAGGTATCTTCTATAAGGGTGAAAGAATTCGCCGCAAAGAAGGTAAAAAGAAATAATAATTATTTAGATAAGGTAAAAGGTTTTATATGTCTATTAATCAGAAAAATCGGGCAGTGTCGGCAAATTCTTCCAAATGGGGTAATTTGGTTGCGCTTTGGAAGTTCTTGATTGAATATACCAATGATTATTTTTCTGGTAATAAGTATAAAAGAAACTTGTCTATGAATAATACTAAGCAAAAATAATTTCCGCTGTTACGGGGATTGAAAAAAAGGAAAACAAAATGTTAAAACATTTGTCTACAGAAGAAAGACGCACGTTGGCAAACCGCAGTGCGTTGAAAAGAAAGAATCCGGGCAAAATTCGTTTGTCTGTGTTCCGTTCAGGTCGTCACATTGAAATCCAGGCGATTGATGATGTCAAAGGTCATACTGTTTGTGCAGCATCATCCAAAGAAAAAGATTTCAAAGGAAAAGGTTGGAATGTCGCCGGTGCAGAACTGGTTGGCAAGGCGTTCGCAGAACGCGCGGTTAAAGCAAACATTGCAGACAACTGCTATTTTGATCGTGGCGGATATCGCTATCATGGGCGCGTAAAGGCACTGTGCGAAGCAATCCGCGCAGGTGGCGTAAGAATTTAATTGCTGGAATATACGGAGTTTATAAATGGCACGTTTTGATGATAAAAAATTGCAGACGGATAACTTGGTAGACAAATTGGTTTCTATCAACCGTGTATCCAAGACTGTTAAAGGTGGCCGCAATATGTCGTTCTCGGCATTGGTTGTGGTCGGTGACAAGGCTGGTCGTGTTGGCTTTGGTAAGGGTAAAGCGTTGGAAGTGCAATCTGCTGTGCAGAAGGCAACCAAGGCGGCAAAGGCAAAGATGATACGCGTTCCGTTAAAAGAAGGTCGTACATTGCATCACGACAGCGCGGCGAAATATGGCGCCAGCAAATTGGTTGTACGCAGTGCAGTTCCTGGTACTGGTATTATTGCAGGTGGTGCGTTGCGTGCGGTGTTTGAATGCTTGGGCGTTCAGGACGTTGTTGTTAAATCACAGGGTTCAAACAATCCGAACAACATGATTCGTGCAGCGTTCTTGGCGTTTGCGAAAATGAATTCACCAAAAACAGTTGCGGCACGTCGTGGTAAAACTGTGGCTGAAATCATCGCAGGTCGTGACGGCAAAAAGCAAGAATCCGCAGACGCGGCAGAAGATAAATAATGCGTGAACGGAGATTTAATCATGGCTAAAATAACTGTAAAACAAGTAAAAAGCATTATCGGTCGTCCGACCTCGCAGCGTAAAATTGTTGCGGCATTGGGCTTGGGCCGTATCGGCAAAACAAATGAAGTTGAAGACAATGCAGCCGTTCGCGGTATGATTAATAAAGTTTCTCATTTGGTGGATGTCGTAAAATAAATTAATAAGAACCGAGTACGCAGACAACACTTGTCTGCGTGCGAAATAGGACTATATAATAGTCATAGGATAAAAAAGGAAAATAAAATGAAACCGAGCGTAGCGAAGGTTCCATTTGAAATCTTGAAATCCTAGCAGGATAAAAAAGGATAATAAAATGAAATTAAATGCACTGATGGATAATTATGGCGCACGCAGTAATGTGAAACGCGTTGGACGTGGTATTGGGTCTGGCATGGGTAAAACGTCAGGTCGTGGTAATAAAGGTCAAAAGGCACGTAGCGGATCACGTAAGCAGGCGACGTTCCAAGGTGGTCAGATGCCGATTTTGCGTCGTTTCCCAAAGTTTGGTTTCAACAATCCATTTGCGAAAACATATACAACAATTAACTTGGGCGATATCGAAAAGTTTATCGCATCTGGTAAAATTGATGCCAAATCACCAATCACAATGGAAACATTGATGGCTGCAAAAATCATCAATCGTACAAATGATGGTTTGAAGGTATTGGCAAAGGGTGAAATCAAATCAGCTGTTAATATTATTGCAGACAAATGGTCTAAAACTGCCGAAGCAGCGATTGTTAAAGCGGGTGGTTCTATTAAGGCGAAATAAGGTCTGGTAGTCTTGCGTCAAATATTTTCGATTTTTGCTGGTTTGACAATGGGGGCAACGCTGAGTATTACATCGGCTTTTGCTCTCTTCTTTCCAGCAGAATCAGAAGAAGATATGGATACTTGTTCTGACATACGTGTGGCTATGTCAAACTATGAATTTGTGCATATGGTGCGTAAGAAAGAAGCGCCTGTTGTGGTCGGGTCAAAAGGTGACGGGCTTGTTAAGATTCCAGAATCTCCAGAAATGGTGGCCTTTGTGTCTAAATATAAGGATTCGGTATTCGTGTCAATTGAAAATCCGGTTCAGTATATAGAAGATGGATATTGCTTGATAAATGTGGTTCCATACGAACTTCAGCAGGAGTTGGGTCGAAACAAGGGGGTAGATTGTCGTTATAGGCTGTTTTGTGGTGATGTGGATGATATGACCAAAAACAACATGTACGCTGTGGAGTTTTGTGAAATACTGCCCAGTGTTAAGCCTGTATGTGATGACCATGGGTGTGTATATTAAGCGGAGAGGCAAACTAATGAGTTTCATAACCAAGTATTTTAAGAATCTGACAGATTTGCAAAAGCGCATTTTATTCACTTTGGGTGCGTTGGTTGTTTATCGTGTTGGTTCGTTTATTCCATTGCCTGGGGTAAATGCATCGGCGGTATTGCACTTGTTCACAGGTGAAGGCAGTGGCATGATGGGCATGTTTGATATGTTCTCGGGTGGTTCTTTGTCGCGTATGTCTGTGTTGGCATTGAATATTTTCCCGTACATTTCTGCATCTATCGTGTTGCAGTTGTTAAGTGCAACCAGTAAGTCTTTGGCGGATTTGCGCAAAGAAGGTGAATCAGGTCGTATCAAAATCAACCAATATACACGTTATCTGGCGGTGTTCTTGGCCGTGGTTCAGGGATGGGCCGTGGTGCGTGGTTTGGAATCAATGGCACCTGTTAATGGTATTGCGGCCGTTGTAAATCCTGGGTTTGCATTTGAACTGTCGGCGATTATCGCGTTGGTTGGTGGTACTGTATTTGTCATGTGGTTGGCAGAACAGATTACCGCACGTGGTATCGGGCAGGGTGCATCACTGTTGATTTTTGCGGGTATTATCGCAGAAGTTCCAAGCGGTATTGCCAAGATATTTAGTTTGGGTTCTGTGGGACAGATGTCACCTGCAATGATAATGCTGGTAATTGGTTTTGTTATCGGTATTGTTGCACTGATTGCGTTCTTTGAACAGGCACAGCGTCGTATCCAGATTCTGTATCCACGTCAGGTTATGGCAAACGGTGTTGTAAATACAAATGCATCATATCTGCCGATAAAGGTTAATATGTCGGGTGTTATGGGGCCGGTATTCGCAGCCAGTATCATGATGTTGCCTGCGTTTATTCAGCGCTTTTTAGGGCAAAGTGAAAATCTGGTTGTGCAACAGATAATGGGATTCTTTGCATATGGTGCGTGGTCATATATCATCATGTACACGATATTGATTGCGTTCTTTGCATATTTCCAGACCGCGGTTATCTTTAATTCCGAAGAAACCAGCAA
>CAZJGX010000075.1:0-3789 GCA_964545825.1 uncultured Muribaculaceae bacterium | reverse complement strand
TGAACATCTCTCTGACAAGGGCCAATATATACCAACAAATTATTTTTGTCAAGTATTATAATATACCCATCATGCAACATTACTGGCCACAGCCATACATGCCACAGTTTTGGTCAGAATAGCCTTCTACCTCCAATGTAATTGGTGCACCGGGGGTATCTTCTGTATAATGAACTTCTTTGATAACCTGAACCCGACGATTGGCGGCATTTGCCACACCATCTGGCGTCGGTACAGCCAAATCTTGTTCACCTGCAGATACCGCAACAATCTGGCTGGCCGGGATACCATATTTAATCAGCATTTTTTGCACTGCATCCGCACGACGACCACCCAACGCATAATTGTAATCAACAGAGCCCATTGTATCAGTGTGCCCAATTACAGAAACCTTGATATTTTTATTTGCCTGGGTTGCACTGGCCAATTTTTGAATCAAATCTTGATATTCAGGTTTTATAACAGCCTTGTTGAAATCAAAACGAATTTCAAACACTTCTTCCATGACGTGCTGTTTTGGTTCCAACGGAATCTGCTGAACTTTTATCATTGTTTTTTCGTTGGACGCATTTGCAGATTGCGCCTGAATCTTGTCCAATCTGGCGTTAATTGCCGCCAATTCCGCACGCATCGCCATCATCATATTTATAAATTCATCGCGCGAAACCAATTGATCACCAATCATTGGGATTTCTTCGTCTGATTTGGTTGCAGATTCTGTGACAGTTTCAACCGCCGCCCCTGTACACTCATAACGCCCCGCCGCATTATAAGTACAGTTAGATGTTGAATTATCATTACCGGAATTAGAAACAGTTTTATCCCCGCCATAAATATTCTGGTTAAATACCATCGGCTGAACAGGCACTGGATTAATCAAATGTTCCGGAACGTTGACATTGTTTACAATAATCACACCTTCACGTGCCGTTGACGCCCCACGCATTGCCGCCAGCGAACGTGTATCCGCATAATAATTGCCCGCCGTACCACGCGTTGTTTGGGTTGTCGTGACAATTTCTTCGGTTGTGACGGTTTCTGTTGTTTTTGTATTTTTAGGCACAATTTTGCCACCAGAACAATCACGCAACGCGGTCATAGCCTTGTAATATCTGTCGCGACATTGTTTCGCAGTGGCATTTTGTCCACTGGCCGCCGCAGACAGCCAGCAATCAAATTTCGCCTGTAATTCTGCCGCCAATTCAGGATTCGTATCACTGGCATCATTTTTCAATTGTTCCATCAATTCATTATACGCAGTGTATAATTCAAAAGATTCCTGTTCACCATCAACCGGCCAATTATCCAATGTTTCCGGGAACGGCAATTCACCGCTGAACGCGGCCACTGCCTTTTGTGCGAACAATTCACCCATATCCGGATATCCACTTGTACGCGCATTATAAATTGCATAAGAACGATAATTCATCGCCAATTGATTCAAAAAAGAATCCTTGTGTGGTGCAGAATAAACATCCAGACGTTCAACATAGTCAACCGTCGGCGTTGCCACATTTGCGTACATATCTGTATTTTTGGAATTGTTCGAACATCCCGCAATCAGCATAACCGAGCCCACGACAAACATGCGCGACAGTATTTGCAACGACACAACAGATTTCTTTTTCATTAAAATTTCCTTTCTATAATCCATCATATTATACGATTTTTCGCAAATATAGTAAAGCGAAAAAACACACCTGTAAAAAGTCCCAATCACATAATTTTGTCTTTAACCGCGCCCTATTCTATAATTAGCATAAAAACAAATAAATCCCACCGTGTTGGTGGGATTTGTTATCTGTCCAGATATTGCGTTGCCATTGTCCCCAGCGACCCCAACGCACCAATACCACCGCCACTTTGTGTCACGCCCGACACCTGTTGCAAGATATTGGCGGTATTTGTCTTTTGACCGACATTGCCCAATGTTGTGGTCAAGAATTCACCCCACAATGCGCGTTTTTTCGCACTTAACCTGGCCGAAGAACAATTTTCAATTTTATCCATTAACTTTGCCGCCATTGTCAAATCCTGGGCGGTATAATCCTTGGTTTCAAAGTCAACCAGATTAAATATGTCGTATATATCGGAAACAGTCTTTTGTGTTTTGCATGTATCGTCCCCGTTTGGACAGAATTTTGCAACCCCAACCTTTGGGAATCCGGCCCAAACCATACCGTCATTACCAGCCCCCCGGAACGTATCAAAACACACATCCTTTAATTCGCCCTGGTCGGCAATTTTTGCGTTCCATGCATATCCACCCGACACAGTATCACACGGCGTGCGACGCAGCGAATTGGCCGCATCTGTGGCAGACGCACTGCCAGTCATTGCCCATTCCTTCACAATTTTATCAACAAAGTTTATTTCTGCACTGGACGGTATACACTCTTCGGTTAGGGCTTTTTGCTTGGCATTTAATTGCTGAACCGTGTTGACCAGTCCCAACACACTGCCAACCAGGCTGGCCGAAGAATCCGCCACGCTGGACGATTGCGTTGCAACAGGCGCCGCCTTTTTAACAGACACCGCCGCATCAGCCACGGAAACCGTCACCGCGCACAAGCAACCAAATAAAAATGCAAATTTGAAATTCATCTCTCTTGGTGCACATTATAACACAAAAGATTCTGTGAATAAATATAAAAATTGCATTTTGCAAAGTGACACGCTACACTGGGGGTATGCAACCCAGCAAACGCAATTTTATTATATTTTCAAAACATCGGCGCCTGACCCGCCTGTGGCAATTTTTCTTTACAGGATGGGGTCTGGTCATGGTGGCGGCATTGGTGGCGGGCGCCCTGTTTTCCAAGCAGTTGCTGTGGACACCTATTTCGGCTGTAAATATGACAGATATCGTCACAAACCAATTTAAAATGACAAATGCGTCTTTTGCCGGTACCGATAAAAATGGTGATCCGTTTAAACTGCGTGCGGCAACCGGACGCCAGGAATATAATAATCCAGACATAATTTATCTGGATACAGTATCGGGCGTCATAACACGCCGAACAAACGGCCAAACAATTACAGATAAAATATCCGCACGCACCGGCCAATACAACCGCGCGAACAAGACAATAAAATTATTGGGGAACGTAAAAATCGATTCCAGCAATGGTGACAAAGTTTTAACAAAAGAAATGGTAATAAGATTATGAAACAATCAATTTTACGCGTTGAACACCTGTCAAAGTCATACGGGAAACGTATGGTTATCAAAGATATTTCATTGTTTGCACGCCAGGGCGAATCGGTTGGATTACTGGGGCCGAACGGCGCCGGCAAAACAACTGCGTTTTATTGCATAACAGGCCAGATTGGCGCCACCGGCGGCCAGATTTTTTTAAATTCCCAGGATATAACCCATCTGCCGTTTTATCAGCGTGCACGCCTGCATATCGGATACCTGCCCCAGGAAAACAGTGTATTCCGCGGTTTAACCGTTGAACAAAACATCATGGCAATATTAGAGGTCGTAGAACCAGACCGCAAAAAACGCAAACAAAAACTGGATGCACTGCTGGATGAATTTTCTATATCGTCATTGCGCCGCAGTCCCGCCACCGCATTGTCCGGTGGCGAACGCCGACGTGTTGAAATTGCGCGCGCCCTGGCCAATGATCCAAAATTCATTTTGCTGGACGAACCGTTTGCCGGAATCGACCCAATTGCCGTAAACGAAATCCGCAGTCTGGTGTCACAATTAAAGAACCGCGGTCTGGGCGTTATTATCACCGACCACAATGTGCGCGAAACATTGGGCATTACCGACCGCAG
>CAZJGX010000074.1:0-4046 GCA_964545825.1 uncultured Muribaculaceae bacterium | reverse complement strand
TCTGATAGTTTCCTTCGAATACAACAGTCTTGTCCTGCCAATCAACCAACAGATTGCGCATATCCGCACCATGCATTGCATCCAATAACGCCATTATAATGCTTTCATCTTTTGGCATTTTTATCATCCATTTTGCACGCGGATTCAGATGAATTTCACCCGTCACAGCATCATAAGAATAATATACACGCCCCATTTTTGACATTAATTCAACCGCATCGGTCAGGTCACCCGCCGTAATCGTACCGGTAATTTTTTCAATTAAGTCACCATCTTCGACAACATCAACATCCGTCCCAACCAACAGTTTGTCCAGTGCCTGCTTTACCGTTAATTCTTTGAAATCATAATCAGACACCGCCAAATTTGGCAACGCGTCACCCGTATTCAGACGCACCATTTCAATTTTTTCAGCCGGCACAACAGACACCACCGACTGATTATTCCAATCCACTGTACAACGCTTTGGCAATTCAATGGAAAACCGCCGTGCTGTATCGGTTGTCAACGCCGCCTTTTTTGGAAAAATCGGCACAGAATTTTCATCAATCACCAGATTTTCAACAACATTTATCGTATCATACTGGGGAATATCCGATTGACGCGGCTGACATGCGCACAACGTCACCGCCATCATACACAAAACATATTTGTAAAAATTCATCACTGTTCCCCTTGTCCTTTTATCCTATTATGCTAAATATTCATAATTTTTTCAAATTCTTCCAGCGTCATTTCATAAATTGGTTTTTGCGTAGGCGTTGTTAAATCCTTGACCCGCGAATACTGTTCATCAAACCTGTCTATCAGTGCATTAATCTGGGGCGTGATACCGGGTGCGCGCCCATCACGCAAACGCCGCCCATATTCTGCAATATACTCTAATACATCGGCGGCAAAATAACGCCCGACATAGTTTTCAATAGCAATACCACCCTTTTGCACACAGATTGCCGACATCATCATAGACATCTGGTTATAAAAGTTTGCCAGTTTTATAAAATTCTGAACAGTTATTGCCATACCTCAATCCTTGTATCCCTTTTTGCTATTATAAAAACTATTGCCACGATAACGCAATTAAATTATAATAATATGCATGAGAATAAAAATCCTGGCATTATTGTTAGCCTTGTCGGCATGTGCATCTCCGAACCGCGGCAGTATTGATAACGCCACCATTTTGAACTGGGAGAACGAGGCCGTCACCACCGAACAATTTGTTCGCGACCACAAGGCATGCCTGGGGATAACCAGGCCATCATATATGCCACGTTCACGTCTGGCAAAATTAATCGCCCCGAACCAAAGCAGTATTATGCCGGATTGGGACGGATTATGGGTGACATTTCAATCCAATGAATATAAAGACGTGGGCCAGCGTTCGTTAATGAGTGTCCCACGCAACACCACATCAAAATCTGTTGGCGCATATCGTAAATGCATGTTCAGACGCGGATATCTATTACGCGCGATGTAATTTTTTTGGCGGCGGCTTTTCTATTCTATAAAAATGTGATATAATGCGTGCCATGAAACGAAAAATACTTTTTTGGCTATTTTTTTCTGTGGCAATTGTGTTTGCCGTATACTTTGCGTCACGCATTATCATGACGTGTATGGGCCATGGCGCGGCCGCACATGTCCGCCGTATATCTATTTCCGCCGACACCGCGAACAAGGATTTATCCGCCATCGCGGCCGCCGCCGCAATTGCACCCGGCACACACGCATACGCTGTTGATTTAGATGGCTTAAACGCCCGTGTCGGGGCCGTCCCCGGTGTTAAACAATCCGCAGTACGCCGGCGGGCCGACGGCAACTTGATTATAAAGGTCAAATTATACCAGGCGGTTGCCCTGTGGACAGATGGCGAAACATATTATCCATTGTCTGCGGATGGCACAATTGTAAAACGCCCCACAGACGTACGCGCACCCGGCACTGTTTTATTCCGTGGTGACGTGCCGGATGACATTGATAAAATCACACGCGCCGCGCAAAATCTGGGTGGTGATTTAGACTATTTACAATGGATTGAAAACCGCAGATGGAATTTACATACAACGGGCGGAATTACGATAATGTTGCCAGAAAAAGACCCATGTGCCGCAATCGGTACACTGGTAATGTTGAACAAAAATCATCAGATTTTTGCACGCGACATCCGTGTATTAGACATGCGTGACGACGCACGAATTTTGGTAAAATAGAAAACAAAAAATGAACCTGTTTGATTCATCTTTCTTGTGCCTTGATATCGGTGCCAGTGGTGTCCGCGGTATTGCACACCGTGTACGTTCGGGCCATATAGGAAATTCTGCCACATACTGTGTTGATGGCACAGATACCGTCGCCGCATTAAAAGCGGTGGTTGATGAATTGGAAGATAAAATCGGTCGTCATTTTGATTCTGCATATATAACCGGAAACTTTGGCATATCACACTTTAAAATGTGTGTACAACCAACAACATGGGACAACCCGCACAGAATAACCCCGAACGATGTACGCAATCAAATCAGCCAAATAAATGCACCAACCGATTGCTATCCAATGCATATAATACCATTGCGATACGACACATCATCCGCACGCGATTTACGAAGCCCAATTGGCCAGATAGACACCAAACTGAAATCAATATTTGGCGCAATGTTTTTTGAGCGTGCGCGCATGGATGAAATCCAGCATATTTTGCGTCGCGCACATATTCAGGCAGAATCATTTTATGCACCCCAGTTTTTACACAACAGCATATATCGCCCACGCGGCAAAACAGTCATGTTTATTGACATGGGCGCGACCCAGACCACTGCATCCATCTGGACAGAACGTGGCCCGGTATGGCACACACACATTGCACATGGCGGCGTGGATATAAATAATGAAATCGCACAGACACTGGGTATATCACAAACCGACGCCGACCGAATAAAACGTACGGTGGCCGCAATGTTGCCACGCGAAATGGACAGATTCACCCCCGCCGACACGGCATACGATTTTTCACGTGCAGACGTCAACGACATCATTATTCCACATATCGTCGACATAATCGGCACAATCAAAGAATCAGGCGGCAACGCAATTGCAAAATATAAACCGGTTCAGATAATCCTGACCGGCGGCGGCAGTGAAATTGAATCCATGCCAGAATTTTTTGAAAACGCGTTTGCGATACCTGCAACGAACCTGCGGGCGGACGCATCTGTCCAGGCATTATCAGAATACATATGGGCATCCGAATCCACACATCGGGATGCATATCTCGCACGCAAGACGCGTATAAACAACACATGCGATAAAATAAAATCCATATTCAGGCGGCGGCGTAAAAAGCATCCACGATTTGTCCCGATATTGCCCAGCACGTTATGCTTTGACATGCATAATCCCAATACATATTCACTGTTTCGGGCGGGCGGCATTTCAATGATTCATGTTGATATAATGGATGGCCTGTACGTCGATAAAATCGCAGGTTCTATTTCAGAATTAAAATATATCCGGGGCCAGACAAATGCACACCTGCACGTGCATTTAATGACTGAAAATCCATCTTTCTGGGCATCTGACGCAATTGCGGCGGGCGCAAATACAATCATCGTATCAACAAACACATCTGGCGTCGTGGCGGCATTGCGCCGTATTCGCGCATCTGGGCGCCGTGCAGGTATTGCACTGAATCCGGAATCATCGGTTGCGATATTAAAACCTATATTGCGCGAGGTTGATGAAATCATGGTAATGACCGTTGCCCCCGGCGCCGCCGGCCAAGAATTCAACGACGCATGCGTCAAAAAGATTGCACTTTTACACGCGGCCCGCCAACAATTTGATTTAAAATTTACAATATCCGTTGATGGCGGCATAAATGATAAAACAGCCGCACGTTGCTGGGCGGCCGGGGCGGACTATCTGGTATCGGGTTCATATCTGGCCGACAGTACGGATTTCCCATTGGCGGTGCAAAGCCTGTTGCGCCACCCGCAATCACAAAATTAATATACCAGTGTTAACCACACGCCATACTTTTTACACAG
>CAZJGX010000073.1:0-4092 GCA_964545825.1 uncultured Muribaculaceae bacterium | reverse complement strand
AAATCCAACGATACAAAGGTTTGGGTGAAATGAACGCCGAACAGTTGTGGGAAACGACAATGGATCCAAATCATCGTTCGTTGTTCCAGGTTAAAATTAACGATGCATCCCAGGCGGACGAGGTTGTGTCCATGTTAATGGGTGATGTGGTGGAACCGCGTCGTGACTTTATTGTGGAAAATGCGCTGGATGCAAATTTGGATGTATAGAATAGGAGATTTTTATGCAGGAAAAAAAGACAGTGCATGACTTGGAAGTACTGACAATTAATGGTGAAGACTTGTATCTGGACAAAGATGGCAATGTTGTTCATCGTGAACGCAGAAATAAAAAGAAACTGTTTGCAGATGCGAATAAAAAAATAAAAGACAAAGCGCACCAAGAAGAAGAAGAAATGGAATTGGCAAAACTGTTTGCAGTACAGCAAAGACAAAAATACAAAGCGCACCAAAAAGAAATGGAACTGGCACAACTGTTGGCGGTACAGCAAAGACAAAACGATTAAAAATGTTTGATGCGGATTGGTTTTATGGATTGGACAAGACTTTGCGTGAAATGGGACTGGATAGTGACGCGCAAAGTTTTGACGAAATAAAGGAAATGCTGTCCGTTAAACGTCGGTTTTCGCCGGACGAATTTTTCGATATGTGTGCGTATGTTGTCTTGGCGGGTGGATTTTCACAAAAGACGGCTAAAAAAATTCATGCCAAAATTACGGATTATGTTCATACACATGGCGCGGATTTTGATGCATTGATACAGATGTTTAATAATAAAAATAAAATAGGTGCCATCTGCAAATTATGGGATGGACGCGCGTCGTATGCGGACGGGTATTATGCGTGTTGTGATACGGATACGAAAATTAAATATCTGCAAAAATTGCCACATATTGGACGCATTACTGCAAATCATTTGGCCAGAAACCTGGGCGAAGATGTCGTTAAATACGATATATGGATTCAGCGTTTGGGTTGTGTATTTGCAGATAATCCGGCATTGGCGGATAAAATAGATAATGGTAATTTGGATACAGGTGTAAAGTCTGCCTGTGATGATATGTTCGCGCATCTGTCTGCGGTGACGGGGTTGCCACGTGGGTATATTGATGTGGTTTTATGGAAATCTTTACAAACAGGATTAGTAAAATTATGAACGTAAAAATTGAACAGTCTTGGAAAGATGCATTGGCATCAGAATTTGAACAGGACTATTTTGTAAAACTGACTGATTTTGTGCGCGGCGAATATTTGTCTGGCAAACCAATTTATCCGGCACCCGCCAATATTTTCAATGCGTTTAATTTGTGTCCATTGGATAATGTAAAGGTTGTTATTATCGGCCAAGATCCATATCATGAACCGGGCCAGGCGCACGGACTCTGTTTTTCCGTATTGCCACCGACGGCCGTCCCGCCATCACTTGTGAATATTTACAAGGAAATAAAAAACGACCTGGGGCGTGACAGTGTCACGCATGGTGATTTGACATCGTGGGCGCGTCAGGGTGTATTATTGCTGAACGCGACATTAACGGTTCGTGCACATGCGGCCGCATCGCATACTGGTAAGGGATGGGAACAATTTACAGATGCGGTTATTCGACGTTTGGCCGCGCGTGAAAATATTGTGTACCTGTTGTGGGGATCGTATGCCCAGCGCAAGGCGGAATTTGTTGACCCCTCAAAAAATCTGATATTGAAATCTGTTCATCCGTCACCATTGTCGGCGTCACGTGGATTCTTTGGTAATCATCATTTTTCACGTGCAAATGAATATTTATCACAACACGGTAAAACCCCGATAGAGTGGTAGATGATCAGAGTGAAGGTATTAGAGTTTAGGTATTAGTTAATGTGTGGCGCATATGCGCCACGATTTATCGTTAAGTTTTAAATACATTTGTTATATTTTGCATAATGTTTATAATAATGTATATGACAGAATTACGATTTTGGGTTTATATATTATTTAATGAACGCGCCCAGGCAACGTACATTGGTGTGACGAACAATTTGTGCCGGCGTGTGTATGAACATAAATCAGGCATAATTGATGGATATACAAAGAAACACCATATTAATAAACTGGGGTATTATGAAGAATATAAATATATTGATAATGCTATTGCACGCGAAAAAGCATTAAAAAAATGGAAACGATCTTGGAAATATCGTTTAATAGAAACCATGAATCCCCAATGGCAAGATTTAATGTCAGATATGGATGAATATATCAATAAAAATAAATAAAATATTGCTTAGACCCACTCCTGCCTGCGCAGGAGTGACAAGTGTTGTTATACAAAAAAAATAACAAATTAATCGGCCAGAAATTATTATCAGCATTATTGTACATACTTATAAATACTCTTGCTTCTTTTTGTCACTCCTGCGCAGGCAGGAGTGGGGCCATAAATATATTAGCAGAATTGTTATGTTATTATTGTGATGATAAGTAGTTATACAAGAATATTATCCTGTTGAAAATAATTGGTAATTGGTATATATTCTTATTGTCTGGCCGATGAATTGGTCAGGCTGGGTGTTACGACCCAAAATTCTAAGTTGGCACATTGTGTGCTGTAAAACCAGTCGTTTGTTGGCGATTGGTGTGTGGTGAATAATAAAGAATAACCACACTATTTTTCTTAGAATTATAGTCGTAACCGCCAGTCGCCACCAGATTTGTGTGGCGTTTTTTTATAACCAAGGAAAGGAATAAACAATGTCACAAGAACCATATGAAAAAATAACGGAATCCAAAACAGAATATGAATCCAGATATGGAAAATGGTTGCGCGATATGCGATTGGAAATAAATGCATCATTGGAAACCGTTGCGGCCGCGGTTGGGATTAGTGTTGATACGCTAAAACAATATGAAGATGGACATGATATATTATTATATGATGCAATGCGTCTGACCGAATTTTATGGCGTAGAAGATTGATATTTACTTCTCTTTATTGGTTTACGACGTCTGAAAAAAATCCCGAACAATTGTTCGGGATTTTTTGTTTATTCAATACAGCAATTAACCGCGTTTTTAACCCAGGTTTTCAGTTTGCTGACCTTGCCATCTGTGGTGGCGGGGGTTGATGTTTTTGCTGATTTTTGTTTTGTGTCTTTGGATGTAGATTTCACATATTTTACATCGTTTTCACCGTTCAGCATCCCCATATTCAATCCCCAGAATATGCAATACAGGCCGTATGAATCATCAAATAAACTGTATGCGGTGTCGGTATCACCTGATGCCAGGGCTTTTGTACCAACCTCGAACAAACGCATGGCTGACGCCAACAAATGTTTTGATATGCACCAGACTTCGCCCTCGTATGACGGGATGATTTTCTGCATCATACGTTTGCGCATATCGCGGACTTCGTTTATCATATCATAGAATTCTGTTTTGCCGGTTTTGGCACCTGAAAACATCAAGTGTTCTTCGATTGATATCAGGTTCATAATGCCAATCGTTAAATCCTGGTCAGATGACAGGTCTTTTGGATTTACTTTTTTTGCGGCATCCAGTTTTTCAACGTATTCTTTTACATTTTTGATTTTTTGCATGTGTGTTTCCTCCTTTTAACATGTGGCGGCAATCAGGCTGGCAATCGCCAAGACAACAATAGGCAGAACGACTTTTTCAAATGGAAAATGTGCATGACCGTTGTTGCGCGCCTTCATAAAATCGTACAGTTTTTCTGTTATGATAAATAATATGGCGCCAATAATTGTTCCGAATAATACCGGGTCTATTTTCAAAAATCCAAAGTATGTGCACGGATTATATGGTGTAATGCCCATGTATATAAATCCAATTGATGCAACAGACAGTGTCAATATAATCGCGTTGCGACCGAAAAAATTCCAATTACGATTTTCAAAGAATTTTATAATCCAATATCCCAATATCGCCAAAAAAGCCCCAGACCAAATGCCTGCTACAATATCTGGCACGCCCAAACGTCGTGTAATCGGTAATGCCGCACCAATCGCGATTGTGCATACGGGGCATGCCGGGTTTGCAAATGCAGATACTGGCATCGCGCACAGAAATGCTGTTAGTAATTTTTTCATTTTTCCTT
>CAZJGX010000072.1:0-4125 GCA_964545825.1 uncultured Muribaculaceae bacterium | reverse complement strand
CTGGTGCACCCGGCGCGATTCGAACGCGCAATCCCCGCCTTCGGAGGGCGATGCTCTATCCAGTTGAGCCACGGGTGCAATTTTCATCCTATTATATTTATTTGATGCAAAATTGCAAGAATTAACGAGATATGTTGAATATATGTTCAAACTTGCGTCGTGCGGTACTGGCGGTACGCAACAAGTTCAGCATTGCCAGAATTTGTACCTTGGGCAGTTTTTGTTTGGTTAATTCTTCATAAAATTCCAACAGTTCACGATATTGCAACACTGGACACGATTGTATCAGTCGTATCAGACTAAATGGGGTATTGCAGACATTAATACCATCCAAGTCTAACAGATATGACACGCGATTGTCGTCGGATACTAAAATATTTCCTGGGTTTAAATCATTGTGGAACAAATGCATCTTGCCAGTACGCGAAAATACAAACATTGCCGCAATCGATGCGTGTGAAACAATTGGTGGTAATTCTGTCAGTGTGCGCTTTAAATAGATATTGGAATAATATTTATTAGGTATACCAGTCAGTTCGTTCATATCTATCTTTGATATTTGATGTTGGGCGCGTAATACATCTTTGTATACTGTTATGATGTCCTCATCGCTAATCCCTGTGGTGATGGCTTCTTGCAATGTCGGCCCTGGGCAATATTTATATTTTTCAAACAATGTTTTCATATAACACTGTACGGTTGTGCGTGGCGCCGGTACATCGCATAATGCCAGCAGCCGGCTGATTTTATAATTGCGACGGATAAAATATTCATCGGTAAATCTGTACACGTATGTATCCGGGCCGACGTCTGCAAAGAATACCTGTGCAATTTTGCCCATCAGTTTTGGTTTTCGGATATCGCATGCGCATGCATCCACAGATTTAATTGCCGCGTGATAAAAATCTGTACTGTGGTGCTGCATCATTTGGATTTTGTCCTGTATAATATGTTGCGGCCCATGTTTTGAATATTGATAACAGCCGCCAAATGCGCGCGATTTATTCTGTGGCCACTGATAAGTTCATATTTATCACACAACGTTTTAACATCCATGCCTATTAATTTGGCCTTGGCCAGCATGACGCCCAGTGCATAGTTGATATTGCAAATACCTGTTTCGTCAATGTCCAAAATACCGGCAATTTCACCGCGATTTGAAACAATAACATTTTTCGGTGTTATGCCATAGTGATACAGGCCTTGGTCACTATGTGACCCGATGTTCATCAGGCGAACAAACGCCCCGGTCATGGCACCCATAAATTTATTATTTGTTTGTGTTGTATCACGATATGCAATTTGGTAAGAATATTTTAAATCGCAAAAATCAATTTTTGCATGATCAATATATGACATCTTGTTCAGCAGTTCCAACAATTTCGTATATAAATTGTTCAATTCTGTTTGACTTATTCTGTCGGCAACGCACTCATGCAATGTGGTGCCATGAACTGCTGGGTACATTTCAAACCATTGTCCGTCATAGTTTTGTGCCGTAATTTCAGGGGCGGGAACACCGGCATTGCGCAATGCATGGGCAATGTTTGCATTGCGTATCGCATAGTCTTTGCCACTGAATTTAAATGCATACACGTTGCCGTCAGGTTCCCGGGCCAGTATCACGTTCTTTTTAGCACCGGAAACCGCCGGCGTATAAATAAAATTCGCCCGCGGCAACATTTGATAAACAATACTTTTATAAAATTGAAACTTGTCTGCCATAAAATACATTATAGACAATAAATAATTATTGTCAATAAATATAGTGGCTTATTCTCGGGCCAATGCGGCCAACATAAAATCGTCTAAATCACCATCCAAGACAGCATTTGAATCTGTTTTTTCAACGTTTGTGCGCACGTCTTTAACCAACTGATACGGATACAGAACATAGTTTCTGATTTGGCTGCCCCACTCAATTTTCTTTTGTGCGGCCTTGGCGGCATCTTGTTCGGCGGCGCGTTTTTGCATTTCCAATTCGTATAACTTACTGCGCAACATTTTCATTGCCATGTCTTTATTTTGAATCTGGCTGCGTTCGTTCTGGCACGTCACAACAGTATTGGTTGGAATATGTGTAATGCGCACCGCACTGTCGGTCTTGTTAACATGCTGGCCACCGGCACCAGACGCGCGATATGTATCTATACGCAGGTCTTTTTCATTTATTTCTATCTCAATTGTATCGTCAATATCCGGCCATACATCCACAGATGCAAAACTGGTTTGTCGTTTGCCATTTGCATTAAAAGGCGATATTCGAACCAGGCGATGAACCCCAATTTCGTTCTTTAACCATCCGTATGCGCGGTCGCCGGATATACGATATGTAATATTCTTTATACCGGCAGTATCACCTTCGTGTTCTTCAATTACTTCTGTGGAAAAACCGTGTCGTTCGGCCCAGCGGGCATACATACGTGACAACATTTGGGCCCAATCTTGTGCCTCGGTCCCGCCGGCGCCTGCCTGGATAAATAAAAATGCACCATCGTTGTCGGCCGGTTCGCGGAATAGGGTGATGAACTTTGCCCGATGTGCTTGATCTGACAAATTTTCAATTGCCGTGATAACATCACTGTCCTCAGGTGCAATCTGATACAATTCGTTTAAATTTTCGTATTCAGATTCCAGTGCCATCAATTCTGACAAAGATTTTTCCAATCCTGATTTTTTTTGCAGCAATAAACGCGCACTCTCAGGATTATCCCATAAATCGGGGGCATTTACCTGTTCGTTCAGGCTGTCAATTTGTGATTGCAATTTTTCGGGGTCAAAGAAACCCCCTGACGGCGGAAATGTCGTCTGAAATTTGGGCTAAAACATCATTTAACATAATCATGACATAAATAATACCAATTTATTTCAATAAATCAATGCGATTTATAAATTGCCTTTTGCATGATAATGTGTTAAAATTCACTATAACGAGAGGGATTCAACCATGAAACATTTATTTGCAGGCATTGCATTGGCAGGTGTTTTTTGCTGTACTGGGGCATATGCAACAACGGCAGGTGCACGCGGGAATCAGGGCCTGGCGAACGCATATAAACAAAATCAAAAAAATACATACTATTTGGTTCAGTATCCTGATGTTGATACCGCATGCCGGGAAAAGATTTTTAAGTGCCTGACGGATTATTGTGGTGATGTGACAGTTGTCGCAGGCCAGCGTTCTGGCCGTTGCCAATATGCAACAGAAAGTGAATTGTACAATTACACATTATTGTGCCTGCAAAAGGATAATTCCCTGTTGTTGCCGCAATACAATACAAATTATAGAACCAGTGGTTCCGGCATGAACACTGCGGCACGTCTGTGTCCATCATATGTTCAGCAGGAATTGATGTCATATTTATCAATGTCCAACATGGCTGAACAATTAAGCAAGTCTCACTCTGACCTGTGTCTGAAACGCCGCCAGGAATTAGAGGCAGCAATGGCATGCCACTCGGTCGCGTTGGCGTATGGCAATGAAACATCCAGTATGTTGACCACACAATTGACTGATTATTGTGGGGCTGGTGTGCCCGGTGGTTCTGCGGAAATGGTGACGCGTTTTTCCAATGCGGGTAATGTCGGTGCAAATATTTGGGGATGGGCTGAAAAAATTGTCAGCCTGGACATGAATAACAAGGGTGCAGATTGGCAGGCGGCGGTTGATGCGGTGCTGGCCGGATATACAAATCGTATGAATTTGGCCTGTGGCGACAATATGCAATTAAATACGGTGTCGCACACATCTGGCACGTCACAGCCATCGGCGTTGCAGACGGCGGCGGCCCTGGCGGTGGGTGTCGCGTTCCCGACAACAGATCAAAAAATTGAAAACCCATATGAAAATTGGTCTGTTTATCAAGAGGTCACCAGTCGTTCTGAACTGTGGGACACAGATACCGCACGTCAGGTTGTGATGGCAGGATTGTCAAATTCGTCCCTGACACAAAATGCATTTTTAACAAGTGCGCAAATGGATGATATGCAAACGGCATATAAACGCGGAACAAAAGTATTTATTATCCGCGACAGTGCGCGTTGTTATATTGTGCCGGTATCGGAAATGACCGACAGTGAAAAATCATTGGTTTCACAGGCGTTCGCAAATTGTTTGAAATAAAA
>CAZJGX010000071.1:0-4272 GCA_964545825.1 uncultured Muribaculaceae bacterium | reverse complement strand
AAAAATCCCCACCAAACGGTGGGTTTTTATGACATGAAAACATAATACGCGAACATTAACGATCGTTGCGTACTGGACGGTCGATAAAGTACCAGATTAACCATATCAACGCGGCGATACCAATTATGCTGTACACGATATTGCTGGCAACCGTGCCCGGGCCAAATATAAACGCGACTAAATCAAAACCAAAGATTCCAATCAGCCCCCAGTTCAATGCGCCGATAAAGGTCAGCGGTTTCAAAACATAGCTTGTTAGTCCTCTCATCTCTTTTTTCTCCTTTCAAGGTTTGATGTTGTCTTGACTAAAAGACATGACCATTATACATCGTATTAAAGGCGGTTGCAATTCTAATACTGCATTTAGGAAAAGGTTCTTATTATTATATTTCTGACAATATCCGATTACATATTGCCGCAATTATTTTATAATTTCATCTATCACAAATTGCGCCAGACGCAATCCAAACGTACCCGTGACGGTTATTATCGATCCAAATGTACGGTTTGGGGCGGTGGTTGGATTTGCAGGCTCGGTCGAATATACAACCGGAAAATCACCAATGTTTTCATCACGCACCAGGCGGCGTATTTTTGCCGCCAATGGGCAAACAGTTGTTTTTGATATGCGTCCCAATCTGATTTGCGCGATGTCACACTTGCGTGCGGCGCCCATACTGGATATAAACGGAATATCATGTTTGCGACACCATTTATACAGTGCGATTTTACCCGCCACATCATCAATCGCATCAATTACAAAGTCAGGTCGAATATCAATATCCACGTCATCCCCCCAGCGCATATTTATGGGATGCACAGTAATATCAGGATTAATATCATGGATACGTGCGGCGGCGACATCAACCTTGGCCTGCCCCACCGTTGAATCCAGTGCAAACAATTGACGATTAATATTTGATGTGGCGACATTATCAAAATCAACCAGTGTCAGTGTGCCGATGCCGGAACGTGCCAGTGCCTCTATCGCGAAAGAGCCCACCGCCCCACATCCAACAACCATTACATGGGCCATGGCCAGTTTTTCAACCGCAGAGTCCCCCAACAACATACGAATCCGATTTAATCTATCCATTGTTTAATAATCCTGTCTGAATTGCTGTACAGTGTATCAGTCATTGTGGCAATGTCTATATGTTTTATATCTGATATGGCCGCGGCGACCGCAACCAATGCAGCCCCTGACGCGGATACGGCACCATCGCTTTCAATTAAAATTTTATCCATTGGGGTGGCGTCCGCAACATCACGCATGGTTTTATAGCGCGTATTTGCAACCGCAGGCGAATATGAAAAATACACATCAGAATCCAATCGCAGCAGTTGTTGCATAACATCGGCGGCACCACCAAATCCATGAAATATAATCGCCGGCGGCAATCTGTCCGCGCGCAATATTTCCAGCATTTTACCCCAACTATGCACGCAATGAATATGTACAACACGTCCCATATCTGATGCAATTTTTAATTGTTCGGCAAATACATGACACTGGGTATCCATATTGGGATGCATTTTATCCAGACCGATTTCACCCACCATTGCACGTGGATGCGTCAACAATAGGTTGTGCAACTGTACATCCCAATCGTCCGGCACACCGGTGACATGCCATGGATGCACACCGATACATGGATAAACACGTGCATCGCGGTCGGCCACCGCCAATATATCCAACCAATCATCAGGGTGACTGCTGTTGCAGAAAAACGCCGCGACATCATCCGCCGCCGCGCCACATCCAATATGACAATGCGCATCAATATATTTTTGCATAATTTAATTTATACTAAAACAATACCCATATTGCAAATGGGGCAACAATGGCGGTAATCAGGCCGGACAGAACGATGGCCAGGCTGCTCATCGCGCCTTCTACTTGTCCCATTTCCATGGCCTTGGCCGTGCCGGCGGCGTGCGACGCGTTTCCAATCGCCAATCCGCATGCAATCGGACTGCGCAGGCGCAACCATTTACACAAAACATCACTGACCGATGCGCCCAAGATACCGGTCACTATTACCGCTGATACAGTCAATGCAACCACACCACCCAGACGTTCGGTAATACCAATCGCAATCGCCGTTGTGACCGATATCGAAACCAATGACTTGGCCACGATGTCCCCCAGTCCAAATACAATACAAATAATTCCAACTGAAAATACAGACGCAACAACACCTATCAACATCGCAATTAATATCGGAAACATGTGCCGGCGCAATACCGGCAATTGACGATACATTGGCACGGCAAAGCATACCGTCACCGGTACCAAGAAATACGTAATATACTGTGCACTGGCATTATATGTCGCATACGGCACACGAAACAGCAACAATATTATCACTACAAATATCGTTGCCAAAAACAGTGGCGTTGTGAAAGGTGATGGGAACCGACGATTTAACAGCACCGCCAGCATAAACATCCCCAACGTCAGGGCCACACCAAAATACTGGGAAGACTGTAAAAATTCCATCATTTTTTATCCCCTTTGACGTTTTTAGATTTGCGATTATTGCGCGCTATTAATTTATCGGCCGCAAATCCTGTTGTAATCATTGTGATAACATATGCCGCAATCAGCAATAAAACCAGTTTCCACCAAACGTCTGCAATGTCCGGCCATACATCAATAACTGCGACCGCCGGCGCAACAAAGAACAACGGCATAATCCGATGCAACCAATCGGCAACATCGGCCACCCATGACAGTTTTACAACGCCGGTCACCAGTGCAACAAACAACAGAACCAATCCATAAATACTGCCGGCAATTGGCAACGGGATGACATACCCCAGGATTTCCCCCAAGAACACGAAAAACATGATAACAAAAACCTGAAACAGATATTTCATATTTTCCTCCATACGCGGTTCATCCTACTATTTTTAATAACATAATGTCAAAACGAATAAAAGCACCCCACACCATGCAGAAATAAAAAATTATAAAAAGATGTATTTTTTCTTGATTTTTGTTTTTTAATATGTCAAAATTTGCCCCGAACCACGGAACGAGTAACGAAAGTTCTTTTGATTCCGGGTCGGTTTTGGGGACATAGCTCAGTTGGTAGAGCAAATGACTTTTAATCATTGGGTCCAGGGTTCGAGTCCCTGTGTCCCCACCAAGATAATCCACTGATTCTAGTGGATTTTTCTTTTTCTATCCCCCATAAAATCCCCCACTTCTAAATCTTTTTGCTATGTATTTGCTATGTATTTATTTGACTTATTTTATTCTGTGATATTGAATGTTAATTATTGTTAATACTAATGGAATAACAACAATGGACAAATTATTACTAAATTTGAAATATATACTCCCTATGAGATGCCGAATTTCCGACATTCGTATGAAAACAGCAATAAAAGTCATAGATGTAGTATATGGCGAAAAGATATATGATATAGCGCAAGGCTTTGATTGGCTAACCCACAGCGGACAAATTCGACCAGAATGTAAAGCCATTGCTATAAATACAATAACGGATTGTATTCAAACAGCCCAAACATCCGGAGTAAATATTGTTAACGGCAGATTGAAAATACAAAAAATTAACTACGGGAGCACAAAAATCGCGAAACCCGCTAAATATGACAATAACTGCGCCATAGGGTATGTGTTTTTAAGTTTGTTGATATTATTTGACAAGATTTTGCGCCATGTGTCGACCATTCCGAATGACAACTTTGATTATGATGTAGCAGTTCTTATCTGCAATTTACAGGCGGTTCAACAAACAGATAATTTTATATTTGCCTTGGAAAAACGTCAGCCACATCGTCGCGTCTCAAAGTCGACTGCAAAAAAGAAAAACAAAATTCGAGAACAGGTTAATGCCATTTTGCGTACACACCGCATCAGACTGTCTGACGCAAACAAAGAAACTCTATCACGCCTTAAAACCTGGTATGAACAGGAATACAATCAACCGATTCCCCGTAAAGATAAAACACTAGAAAAATACCTATTTGACTATTGCAACAGTCTGTAATTTTCAACATCAAAAATCTGACTTTTAACTAGTTAAAAATTCACCCCCTAGCGCTGAAGCCTGTTTGGGGGTATTTATATTGATGTTTAATTAGTAATAACCAAGGATGTCAAGATGGTAGAAATAGATATAAAACAAGAACACAGCAATGTATCAATATTATTGTCACAAAAGGACGTGGCGAAAATGTTGGGGACCACAGTGGGCAGTCTGAATGTCCTGCGGTCACAAGGACGAAACCCAATCCCCT
>CAZJGX010000070.1:0-4477 GCA_964545825.1 uncultured Muribaculaceae bacterium | reverse complement strand
CAACCAACATTAACGGCCGATGTCCATATTTCTGCAACCAGCGCATCATCATCACTGGCACCAAACGCCCCACATGCAATGAATCTGCCGTTGGGTCAGAACCCAAATATGCAGTAATTTTGCCCGCATTTAACGCATCGTCCAGCGCATCAATATTTGAAACCTGATTAATAAAACCGCGTTGCTCCAATTCTTGTAATAATTCGTTTTTCATCAATATAATCCCTTGTCCCGTAAATAATAACAGACAAAATAATCAAAACCAATAAAAATTATAAGAAAATACCCACGCCTATCGTGATATTTTTTGTTTGAAATCAGAAATCATTTTTGTATACATTTCATTTAGCAATTGATTCAGATTCTTGTAATTTCCGCTCTTATCAACATACGAGACACGTCCAACCGGTTGCATCCAAATATTTTCAAAACTGACCGTACGGTCGGGATGGAAAAAGAACACCAATCTGTCACTGCCACGAAACTGCGGAAGTGTAATTTTCGCATCATCTTCGGGCAAGTGTGGTGCAAAGACATCAACCATTTCACCAAATGTGGCATATACAGTTTTGCCATTTATCATAAATGTAAATTGTTGGCCACAATCACTGTTGTAATACGTCATACTTTTATGCAATCCGTTATCCGCCAAAACCCTGTTTTCAAAAAAAGATGCGGACGGCAACACTGTAAAAGTACACAATTCAACGTTCTTGTTCAGCATTTTGTCCGCAGTGATAGAATCAACAATCTTTTTAAACCACTGTGCACTTTTGCTGGGATGCAAGGTATTATCCACCGATATTGCCATATCCAAGGCGGCGACTTCATAATGCTTTTGCAACAGTTCCAACAAACCGTTTTTACCCAATTTCTGCCGCGTTGATTCCGGAATACCGGATAAAAAATCTGTAATTTCATTATCGGTTGCCGCAATCGCGCGTGGTACACGCAAACGCCTTAACATAGAAAAAATATCTTTGGCGGCTGCATCATTATCAACCCATGCACCATTTGTTTTTAATTCTACCGCCAGACTTAAATCCAAGGCTTTTTGAATATTATATTCCAAATATTGCACCGGTAATGTGAATATTTCACCGCCAGAAAAGCATACTGCCTGGTTAAAATCAGGTAAATCACGGAAACACTTCATATAATATTCAATATCTGACGATGGAATACACTGCGCCGGCCGTGATGGATTTGCCATCATATAACAACCCTGACAGGCCAAATTACAATGTTGCGTCATATAGAACTGCAATTGCGGCTGAACATCGTTTTCCAATACATTGATTAAATGTTTTGAAAACCCGGCAATACGCGCAGTCGTATTTTTATCAGACATATTCAATTCCTGTAAATAACACGTCTAAAAATAACACAAAACACAAAAGCGTCAACAAATAAATGCGCCAAAGTGGCGCATTTTCAGAATTCATACCGCAGACCGATGGTTAACTCGTGCATGGAATAATCACGCCGCGTCATATCCATTTTATATCGTCCCAAATCCGTATACTTATATGATATATCCGCAGACAAGTCACATGTTATCGCCAATTCCAGGCCGCCACCAACACTGTATATAAACCTGTCCAGCGACGCACCATCAGATTCTGTCAAATTATTTCCACCCCATGCCATTGTCGTATCAATTGACACATCGGCCGTATCATGTATATGCGCAAACCCCAACCCACCCATTACATATACAGAATTTCGCGACATTGACAACGGCGTATTAATATCTGTATATAAACTGTTGCGATATTTGCGTCCAAACGTAAAGACATTATAGTAAAAATTTGCCATAAATTCATTTACACGCGTCTTTAAAGTGTATGTTGCAGGATAACTTAAATTCGGTGGCAATGATCCAGGCACCCCATTTGGCGTATTCAGCGCCCAATTACCAGATATAACATATTGACCGTATCCATATTCTGCGTCTATTCGCACATCACCAAAATCATACCCAATTGCCGCACGATAGGCCGCGTTTACATCATCAATAACGGCATCTACAATTGTTGAACGATACGCATTTGGCGCCTGGTACATATATTGTTGTGCATTAATTATAAAATCTGCAACACCCACACGGGCCGCGACATAGGCACCAGCCATCGCTGTTTTGCCAGCGCATGTAAAAGCAAGTGCCACTATTAAAAAACGTTTCATATCATATCCTTTCTATTACCATCAGTCTAACCGGCGACCCGACAAAATGTCAAAAGGTATGAAATCCAATAAAAAAAACGTCCCAACCGGGACGTTTTTTTCGAAAAACTGATTATAATGCGGCCAGTGCGCCGTTGCCGACAAACAATCAGCAAATTAATAATCGGCTAAAATGGTTCAGATACGGTGTGGGTGAAATCACGTAGTGTACAACTGGTACATGAGTGATTTCACCCACCCGCAGATGGGCCATTATAATCGATTTAGCCCAGCATTTTGGCGACTTCGTCTGCCAAATTATCTTCACGTTTCTGGATACCTTCGCCCAGAACATAGAACGCAAAGCCTGCCAATTTGCCACCGGCTTCTTCAACAATCTGCTTTACAGTCTTGGACGGATCCATAACGAACGGCTGTTCTTCCAAAACGCATTCACCATAATATTTCTGGATACGGCCGTTAACCATCTTTTCAACGATGTTTTCCGGTTTGCCCGCAGTTGCACCAGATTCAATGAACACCTTCTTTTCGCGTTCAACTGCCGCAGAATCAACATCGGCAATTGTCATGAATTCAGGTTTGTTCGCAGCAATGTGCATTGCGATTTTTGAACCAATTTCATCAATTTTATCGGACGCACCATTGATTGCAACCGCAACACCAATCTGGCCCATGTTCGGTACCAACGCATTGTGAACATATGTATAAATATGATCACCAGAAACCTTTGCAATACGGCGCAGGTTCATATTTTCACCAATTGTTGAAATTGTTGCTGCAATATCATCATTAACCGCAGCCAACGTTGCATCAAAATCACCCTTTAATTCCATTGCTTTGGCGGCAACATCTGCAACCAATTTCTGGAACTTTTCATTTTTTGCAACAAAGTCTGTTTCTGCGTTTACTTCGACGACACAGCCCATGTCATCACATTTTACAACCGTCACCAAACCGGATGCAGCTGTACGTCCAGCCTTGGATGCAGCCTTTACAATACCCTTTTGACGCAACCAATCGGCAGCCGCTTCGATATCACCATTATTTTCAACCAAAGCCTTTTTACAATCCATCATACCTGCAGATGTTTTTTCACGCAGTTGTTGAATCAGTTTTGCTGTAATTTCTGCCATTGTTTTCTCCTTTGAATTTGTGTGGGGCGGCGATTCCGCCCCAATCAACATATAATTATTTGCCTGCTTTTTCGGCCAATTTGCCACGACGTTCTGCGCGAGCCTCTGTCATTTTGGATTTTGCACGGGATTCTTTTTCTTTGATTCCGTCTTCAAAATCTTCGGCCATAGATGCGTTCAATTCTGCATCGCCTTTTTTACCGGCCGCACCACCCAAGCGTTTTTCAATACCGGACAAAATCGCATCAACAAACAGGTCACAGTACAACTGGGTTGCACGTGCCGCATCGTCATTACCCGGAACCGGATAGTCAACCATTTCAGGATTTGCATTTGTATCGCAAATTGCAATTGTCGGGATATCCAAATTTTTGGCTTCACGAACAGCGTTCATTTCACGTGGAACGTCAATAACAATCATCGCCTGTGGTGTGCCATGCATATCCAAAATACCACCGAAAATGCCGCGCAGTTTTTCAACTTCTTTGGTCATGACACCAACTTCTTTTTTGGTCAGGCCCAATTTTTCTGCATTTTCAATATCAGATTCCATTTTCTTTAAACGACGGATAGACTGTGAAACCGTTGTCCAGTTTGTCAACATACCACCCAACCAGCGATTGTTAACATAGTACTGACCGCAACGTTCTGCCGCGTCTTTGACAATATCTTTGGCCTGATGTTTTGTTGCAACAAACAGAACCTTGCCACCGGCGGCGGCGATTGCTTCCAATGCGACCAAAGAACGGTGCAACAAAGGTGCAGTCTTGTTCAAATTGATGATATGAATTTTATCTTTAACGCCATAAACATACGGTGTCATCAGCGGATTCCAGCGACGTGTATGATGTCCAAAATGAACGCCAGATTCCATTAATTGTTTCATTGTAAATGTTGGCAATGCCATGATTAAATCCTTTTTTCTGTTATTATCCTCGCCATAGTGCAGACAACCGATTTTTATTAATTCGGACAGAAATCACGCACAGATGGTTGTGTTCTTCGCGCAATGCGCGTGCCGCCATAATAGCCAATATTCATCCAAAAATCAAGCAAAATTTAAGAATTATACAACCACAATCCATCAAAACCGTTGCTGCATGGTAAATTCAATCGCGGTTTTATCAAATTCGCGTTGCCAGATGTTGGATTCACAT
>CAZJGX010000069.1:0-4556 GCA_964545825.1 uncultured Muribaculaceae bacterium | reverse complement strand
AAGATTGGCAGCAACTGCTGCAAACTAAAAAAATCCGCCGATTGGCGGTTTTTTTATTATTGTTCTTGTAATGCCCTGTCCATCATTGTGGCGTATGTGATTATACGTTCCAACACATCCCGTGGAATTAAATCAGAACCATGTATATAGCGATGCAATTGGTTTGTAGTACACCCCAACAAGTGCGACATTTGCGGTACGGTTATATTGTTTTTGCGGCGGACAGCCAGAATTGCATTACCGAAGTATTTTGCGCTGACTATGATTTGTGACATTTGTTTTCTCCATTGTTTTTATTCCCCGCCACCGGAGGGGTGGCACCCGCATGGGTGACGGGGAGGGTTAAAAAACACCGCTTTGATGAAAAGCGGTTGGAGGCTAGAAACTATTATAGTTGAATAGTGTCGCTTATTGGATATTCACGACCCTCCAACCACGGCTGGAGTTTTACTTAACTATACGAGGCTTCTAGACCCCACATTGGTAATCAGCCAATGCATCTGCATTATAACACAGGAATATTTGTTTGTAAATTATTTACTGGGTTTCTTCGTTTCACTTGCAATGACAAAATTAACCCTCCCCGCCCGTCTTCGCTGCGCTTCGTCGTGGCAGCCATCCGTGGGCGGGGAATTTTATCCGTTTAATTTTTGCCACGTACACACAACTATCGCATGTTCGGTGTCACCTGTCCGAATACGATGGTACGATGACAATCCATCAATCGCGACATCAATTTGAACCTCTGGCGTGTCGGGTTTGATTTCTTTTTTAAAATTTAATTCAATGCGTTTTAATTGATGCTGGCTGCGGTATTGATAGCCGACACTTTCGGTTGCCCACACCGCATAGACCGCATTATTTATATGCTGGTTCACATCAATATCATCAAAGCGACATTTCATAACATGCGTTTTGGTCGCATCAAATTCCGGGAACTTATCAAACGTTCTGTCCCATGCGCGTTCGGTCAAATTTTCAAATGGCGGCAAATGTTCGCTTAACCGGACGGGACGACGTGTATTTAAATCAATCAAAATCCACTGGGATGTGGCACGCACCATCAGACGTCCATCAGATCCACGAATTTCAAAATCACGTGTTGCACGCAGATTATCCGACACCGATGGCCATGTTATAATTTGAAACGCCGACCGTTCGGTTGGCATTTCAATAATATCAACCAAATAATGTGTGACAACCCATGCGATACCGTGCGCCTCGCAATACTCATAGCCAACGCCCAGTTTTTCTGCATGTTTGTCCCCCATACCCTGCAATTCGTTCATCAGGATAAGCGGACGCATGTTGCCAAACCTATCACACTGATAGGCCTGCAACAAACGCGTTTCAATCAATTTTGTTCCCATGGTTATGCCCCTGGATTTTGCATAACAACAAAATCAACCGCATCCCCCAGAACAATATCATTTGCACGGGCGGCCGATTTTATCACGCCATGCAATGTCGCAGGCGTTGCGGATGGAATTGTCAACGTTTCCAGTTTTGCACCATTTCCAACCTTGCGTTCAGTACGCAGGCCACGAACATTTTTCAATATATCCAACGCAACATCCATATCTGAAACATCTGTATCACGCGATGCATCAACATTTGGATATCGGGTCAGATGCAGTGTTTGACCACCTTCGTAATCTTGATAGATTTTTTGCCACAATTCTTCGGTGACAAACGGGATAAACGGCGCATACAAACCGATGATGGCACGTAAGACCTCAAACAATGTCCATTGGGCCGCCAATTTGGATTCGGGCCCGTATTTTTCCGGTGACCAAAAACGATCTTTGATGAATTCCAGATATTGGTCACAGAACACATCATAGAAAAACGCGTCAATCGCACTGCGCGCGTTATAGTTATCATACTTATCCAAATTGCGACGAACATCTGCAATCGCCTTGTTCAATTCTGACAAGACCCAGCGATCTTCGATAAAGCGGTCGGACACCGGAATCTTATTTGCGGTTTTTGGGTCAAAATCCGTCAGATTCATCAAAGTATATTTTGATGCGTTCCACAATTTGGTCAGCAGTTTGGAACCACGCTTAACCTCGTCATCACTATAACGGATATCGGTGCCAATCGGCGCGGTTGCAACCCAATAACGCAGGGCGTCCACACCAAACTTTTCAACAACAGTTAACGGATCTGTACCATTGCCCTTGGTCTTGGACATTTTCTGACCCTTGGAATCACGAACCAAACCGTGGAAATTCACCGTATGGAACGGCACGTCGCCCATGACGTACAATCCCATCATTATCATACGCGCAACCCAGAAAAATATGATATCTGCACCGGTGTACAACAAACTGGTTGGATAGTATTTTTTAAGTTCCGCCGTCATATCCGGCCAACCCAATGTTGAAAACGGCCACAGTCCAGACGAAAACCATGTATCCAAACAAGATTCATCACGTGTTAATGTCTTGCCACCAGATTGTTTAATGGCCTGTTCTTCGGATTCTGCAACATAGATATTTCCATCTGCATCATACCAGGCAGGTATACGATGTCCCCACCATAGTTGACGAGAAATAGACCACTCATGAATATCACGCATCCATGCCATAAACAGGTTATAACGATGTTCCGGCATAAACTTTATACGTCCAGATTCCACCGCTGCGATTGCCGGTTCCGCCAATTTTTTTGCATCAACAAACCACTCGTCACGCACCATATATTCAACAATAACATTACCACGTTCTGAATATGGTGTTGGGATAACCTTGTCATCAATTTTTAAGAGCAAACCTGCCGCTTCGATATCTGCCATAACTTCCTTGCGGGCGACAAATCTGTCCATACCACGATACTTTTCCGGCACGACATCAATGTCCGCCATCTTGGCATCATTTGTTAAAATGCAAACCGGTGTCAAATTATGACGAAGCCCCACCGCCCAGTCATCCTTGTCATGGGCAGGCGTGATTTTAACCGCGCCGGTTCCTTTCTCAGGATCAGCATGCACGTCGGCAATAACAGGGATTTCAATATCTGTTAATGGAATAATTGCCGTCTTGCCAATCAGGTGTTTTAATTTTTCATTTTCAGGATGGATTGCAATCGCCTGGTCACCGAATAATGTTTCCGGACGCGTTGTTGCAATTTCAATAAAACCACCATCTTTTAACGGATATTTAAAGTAATAGAATTTACCGTGTTCTTCACGAACATCAACCTCTAAATCAGAAATGGACGTCTGTTGTTTTGGGCACCAATTTACCAGACGACGTGCGCGATAAATCAGACCTTCGTTATACATCTTTACAAACAGTTTTGTGACCGCACGTGACAAACCCTCGTCCATGGTAAAGCGTTCACGATGCCAAACCGGCGTCACACCCAATGTGTGCAATTGCGTCATGATTTGGCCGCCCTTGTCTGCCTTCCATGCCCAGGCGATATCCAATAACTCTTCCTTGGTTTTAGAACGCGGATTTATTCCACGCTTTGACAAATCACGTTCCACCAACAACTGTGTTGCAATTGATGCGTGGTCGGTACCCGGCTGCCACAGAACATCATAACCGCACATACGTTTATAGCGACACATAATATCAGTCAACACATTATCCAGCGCATGCCCCATGTGCAGATTCCCCGTGACGTTGGGTGGCGGCATCATAACACAAAACGGTTCCGCCCCAGATTTGACATCATTGTCCCAAAAATTATTTTCATCCCAGAATTTCTGAATTCTGGTTTCGATTTCACGTGCGTTTATATTTTTACCCAATTCAATATTCATTTTATTATTTCCTGACTTTAAAAACTAATTATTCAAAATGTTTTAAAAATTTTTATACAAATTCACTATACGCCCCGACGGGCGACGACGACAGCAGCGCACACCACAACAAACGTTGCAACAATAATCAATTCATAACCAGTCAATATTTGCATCTGCATCATGAGTCTGATAGTACCAGAATAAAATCAAAATTCAAGTGCATATCAAACGTATATAAAAACCCGCCATATGGCGGGAATATTACTTTTTGATATTTGGTTTCCAGTTTGATGTATCCAGATTCTGAAACTGTTGTGGTATTTTATCACCAGACAACACGTTCCAAACCTGGGTACGACCAAACGGCCCGATTTTGCCGCGGACATTTAATTTACCCGGCGTATCTTGCCAGATAACAGATGAATAAACCTTGCCCTTTTGCGGGTCTTTTATTTTACCGTCTTCGTATTTATTATCATCCGCATCCCATTGCATATCCCAAATTATATCCATGCCAACAAAGGAAGAATCTGTCACAACATTACCATCACGATATGTTGCAACAATACGTCCCGCCAATTCCATATCATCGTCGTCTGCATATTCATACAGTGCAACAATTGCCTTGGGCTGTTTTGTTTCGTCATCAATTGTCTGATACAATCCTGTCAATGGCGCAGCGTTTGCCACAAACCCACAACACATCATTGCAACAATTGCAAAAAAATTCTTGGTTTTCATATTTCATACTCCTTTACCTGGTTTTAAATCCTAGCAAATAAAAAACGAAATTCAAGCA
>CAZJGX010000068.1:0-4557 GCA_964545825.1 uncultured Muribaculaceae bacterium | reverse complement strand
AACAAATCATCATCGGCATTTTTATTTTCATTTGCCATAATCAAGTTTTTTTGAATAAAGACGAAAACACCCGTATCTTCATCATTACCTGAAACAATACGCGATTGCGCATACATCCCACACACAAACCCTACAAAGAAACACACAATAAAGCCGAAACAAACTAAAATTTTATTCTTCATTTTTTATTTTCCATACTATTTTACAGGCGGGAAACAATTGCCACCATCTTTTGAACAGCACGCAAATTCCAAATTTCCTAAATCTTTGAATACCTCGTCCCCACAGCATCCAAATTTGTTTGGCTTTGCGCCATCAGGACACAATCCTGCATCCAAGTTTTCCGCAATGCGTGCATATTTTTCTTCTTCTGTTTCCGCAGGTACATCCGGCCCTAAAATTAACATAGTTGTTTTCACAACCGTATCAGGTGCCGCAACGTTCTTTGCACAATATTCATCATATGTTTCTTGCAAAACCGCCTTTTGATCATCGCCCGCCCCATCAATTGCATTTGGCAGACGTGCACACATTTGGGTTTGTTCTTCACTGATTTGCACCGCAGATTCTATCGTTTCAGTATCATTATTTTCTGACGATGATTCAGATTGCATAACAGGCGCATCTGTCTTAACAGCCGGCATTGTCGTACTGGCGGCCGCCACAGTCAATGCCCCACCACGATACGAAGAACGCAATCCACTGACACGCATCACACAATCACGACGATATTGCTGTTGCAGTTTTGCCGCCCCATCAGTATCCCCAGATGCGTTCAGTTCATCAATTTTTGCCTTCATCGTTTTGCAATCCATACGTTCTGCAACCGTTTGAACAGATACAGTCCCTGCATCACTTGCAACATCCACATCATCTGCAAATGCAGGCATCACAGCACACACAACAGATGCGCACAAAATAAATTTTAACACTTTATTCATTTATAACCTTCTCCATTTCTAAAATAAAGTTTGTTGCAGGATCAATTAATCTATCAATCTTGTTCAAGAACTTGCGTGCCTCGGACTGCATCTGCAATTTTTTGTATGTATCAACAACAGTTCGTGCATTTTGTGGCTGGGCCAGTTCTGCATCATCACTGACGGCGGAAACAACCTCTATTTGGCGCAGTGCTAATTGTTTGTACTTTTCAGCATTTTCCGAACATCCGCGTTCCGCCATAGTGCTGTATACATCTGCATTATGCAAACGTTCATAACTATTGCTGGCATATTCATTTATTTGCTGTTTTAAAACCATTTCAATTTCTTCACACGTGCGCATTGTAGAAATTGCGTTTTGCGTTGTTGCACCCAACGCATTTGCAATTGCTGTTTCCTGTGCAATCAGTTGTCGGAACGCATCCAAATTTTCCGGACAACCATGCTGACTTAATTTATTATACAGTTCTGCATTTTGCTGATGCGCCCATGCATCCTGACTGTCGGCCGGATTTAAATTACGCAACAATAATTTTTCAATTTTCTCGCACGTGCTAAGTTTCTTTTCCGGTGCCTCAATAACATCTGTTTTGGTTTGGATATGCCCTTCACAAGACTTGGCATATATTTGCGTCAATTTTTCCAGTTTTTCAAAAGACTCATTTTTTACCGCACGCTGAATTTTGTCTGCAATCATATCGCATTGGGATTCTGTAAATTGTACAACGGCATCTGTACTGGGGACAGATTCATGACCACGCCAAGTAATTCCAACCATCAAACCACACGCGAACAACCCCGCCAGAGCAATCACACCCCAGATTTTCTGACCACGTGTTGCAGGCTTGTATATATATTGCGACTTTGCATTTTGTGATTGTTTCATTGTATCTCTCTCCTCTTTTTAATTAACCGACAATACCATCACGGATAGTAATTGTACGGTCGGCGCGCTGTGCCAGATTCATGTCATGCGTGACAAATAACATCGCCATCTTGTTTTTGCGAACCAAATCCATCAACAATTCAAAGACTGCAATTGCATGTGCCGGATCCAAACTGCCCGTTGGTTCGTCTGCCAATAAGATAGATGGATTGTTTGCCAATGCACGCGCAACCGCGGTACGTTGCTGTTCACCACCGGACATTTGTCCCGGCAAGTGCGATGCACGGTGTGCAACATTGGCCGCACGTAATAATTTCATTGCACGCGCATTTGCCGCATCAACATCCATACCGGCCGCCAACATTGGCAATACAACATTTTCTATTGCGGTAAAATCAGACAATAAATTATGCCGCTGGTATACAAAGCCTATTTTATCGCGCCGAATAGCCGTCCGCATTTCATCATCCATTGTGTGTGCCAATGCCCCACAAATTAAAATACTGCCCGATGTCGGTTTATCCAACAGCCCCACACATTGCAACAATGTTGATTTACCGGATCCCGATTGACCAACCAACGCGACAACTTCGCCACGATGCAAATCAAATCCGCCACCACGCAAAATATGCAACGGCTGGCCACCTTCGATAAAAGTCTTTTTAATATCGCGCACCGACAAAACCACGTCACCGCGTTTTATTCGTGATAAAGAATCCAATATTTTCGCCATCTATTTATAACCTTTATTCATTACGCAATACATCAACAGGATCTGTGGACGCCGCCTTCCATGCCGGATATAGTGTCGCCAGGAACGCCAACGCCACCGCCAGCAATGCGATTGAAACAACCTGACTTATAACCAATTTTGACGGCAATTCCGACAGATAATACAATTCAGCCGGGAACAAATCACGTCCTGTCATCCATTGGAAAAACTTACGTATTGGTTCAATATATGTTGCAATCAATACACCAAATATCGTACCAAAGAACGCACCTATCACACCAATACTGGTGCCGGATAAAATAAATATTTTCATCATTGACCGACGCGACACACCAAATGTACGCAACACGGCGATATCTTTTGATTTATCTTTGACCAACATAACCAGACTGGACACAATATTAAATGCGGCCACAATAATAATCAGCATCAAGATTAAGAACATTACATTTGATTCAACCTGCAATGCACCGACAAACCCACGATTTAAATCACGCCAATCACGAATAACAAACCCGTCGGGCAATAATGTTGCCAAACTTTCTGCAACACGTGTTGTATCATCAGGATTACGCAAGAATAAATCGATATGCGTGACACCACCTGGGATGTTCAGATATTTCTGTGCGGTTTCCAGCGGCATGAATATATATCCGGAATCATATTCATACATCCCCATAAAGAACGACGACATAACAGGATACGCCATTATACGCGGCATTGTTCCAAACGGTGTTGGGGTTGCCCCACTGGCCGACACCAACGAAATATTATCCCCCATTGTCACACGCAAATTACGTGTCAACGTTGCACCACCAACCAATTCACCATCACTGATTGCATCCAGGGGCTTGCCATAAATACGTGTACCAGAATTTGTTTTTGCGGCCAAATCAGACATCCGAATACCGCGAATCATCGCGCCCGTACTGTTGCCATTGGCGGTTGCCATAACCTGCCCCTCGGCAATTGGAACAATAGCCACCACATCACGCGCCACAACCTTGTTCTGTTTCATTTTATCGATTAAGAAATCATAATCTGTTATCGCCCCATCCTGGTGATACACAACAACATGACCGTTCATCCCAACAATACGTGACAGCAACGTATCATGAAATCCCCCCATAACAGACATAACAACAATCAACGTTGCCACACCCAACGTAATCCCAATCAACGATACCCACGATATAACAGAACCAAACCCGCGCTTTTTTGCGGCCAGATATCTAAATGCAATTTTCCGTTCCAGTTTTGAAAACATAATTTAACACATCCTATTATTCATCTAAAAATGCGCGCAACGCATCACCCGCCAGCGGTGTATATTGATTATTTGGAATATCGGCCGGGTCAACAATTGAAATCACACGTGGCGACATAAACACAACCAATTCTGCAAACGGACTGACCAATGTTTCAGGTGTTGTCACAAACGCATGTGTCGGAATACCGACGATTACATAGTTATCCCCGATACTGGATGGAATATTAAATGAAGACAGTTCGCCCTGACTTGTACGCAGGACGATTTTTGCATCAATCTTTTTCAATCCGCCAAAATCACCATACTTACCGGTCGCACCAACAACCAAGTCCGTTTCCAAGCGTTCTTCTTTGCCACACTCGCCAATATCAAAGCGCGACTGCCACCCATTTGGAATAACAAACCGTCCCTGGGATATCAGAACAACGTTCGCCTGCTGTGCCATGAATTCTTGCAGTGTTTTTGTATTAACCTCTGGCCCGACAACCAGCGCACGTCCCACAACACCTGGGATTGACATTTTGATATTATTTGTTCCAAACGCCGGCAACATATTCATCCAGATTATCGGATTGTCCGTACGCGGATACACACGATACACATCCATATCCCATGCAATCATATATTTCTTGGATGATACATCAGATATAATGCGCGCAACCTCGCGCTCGGTCTGATAGTTTCCTTCGAATACAACAGTCTTGTCCTGCCAATCAACCAACAGATT
>CAZJGX010000067.1:0-4568 GCA_964545825.1 uncultured Muribaculaceae bacterium | reverse complement strand
CAAGTTCTGCAAGGAGTGTCGGTTCGAGTCCGACCAGGGCCACCAGAATAAAAAATACCCCTGTTGGGGTATTTTTTATTCTGGTGTTTTTGTGTTAGACTCTCGAACCGACACATTGTCGGTTCGCATACGAGTTCACACAGCACATCGTAAGCAAGCCCCCCTTCTTCAAATAAACCACGCCTTTTCTTTCCTAGTATTTTTTATGTTATGGCGTGATATAATTATTGTACACGGATAGCAAATAAACAAAACAAAGAGGAAAATGATATGAAGCGGATTTCTATATTTACAATTGGTATGATTTTGGCGGCTGGTGCGGCAAATGCAGGTTTTGTTGAAGAATCTGTGACGGCTGTTTCTTCTAATGGTGGATTTATTGAGGGTGTGGAAACGATTTACACAACATCCCAGGTCAAAGAAATGCGGGATGATACGCCTGTTGTTGTCAAAGGCAAGATTTTAAAGCGCACCGGTGATGAAAAATATCTGTTTCAAGACGGCGCCGATACAATAATTGTTGAAATTGATGATGACGATTGGCGTGGCGTAAACGTCACACCAACTGACATTGTAATTTTACGGGGCGAAGTTGATAAAGGCATCATGACCACGGAAATCGATGTTGATTATGTTGAATTGGTAAAATAAAAAAACGTTGTAAAAAATAAAAATCCCACCAAATGGTGGGATTTTTTTATGATTACTGATTCGTTAATTGTAATTCAATACGGCGGTTTTTCTGTAAATCAGCCGGTGTATTACCCGACACAAATGGATGCAGGTCACCAAAACCACTGGGCAACATACGTGTCCGTGCAACGCCGGAACGCGCCAATTCATCAACCACCGCAGTTGCACGCAACAACGATAATTGCATGTTATTGCGATATCCACGTGTGCCCGGGATAACCGCCTTGTTATCTGTATGGCCATCAATTCTGATTATCCATTTCACATCCTCAGGAATTTCTGTTTCCAGATTTTTGATAACGTTTGCAATTGTGCGCAATTGGTTTTTACCGTCTGGTGATATTGTGTATGAACCACTGGCAAACAGTATATCACTGGGGACGATAAAGCGGTCGCCCTCTTGTTTAATTGCACTGTTATCACCCAAGGCTTCTTTGATTGCCTTATAAAACGCCGACTGGTATTTTGCCATGCTGTTTAATTCTGCAACCTTGTCCGCCAAGGCCTTGTTCAGACGCGTTGACATTTCAACATATTGAATTTCCTGGTCGCGTGATTTTTCTTCGGCGGCATCCAATGCGGCCTGTAATTTTGCCAATTGGTCAGATAATGACGCACGCTGGGCGACCATTTCATCCTGTAATTTTTTGCGTTCTTGTTCCAATTCGGCTGTATGCTGCTTATCCAGATTTGCCTGATTCAGTTGTGATGTCAAATCCGCAATCATCGCCTGCATTTGTTCACCCTGGGATTGCATTGCAACAACCTGAGATTCATATGCAGAAATTAAGTCTTCAATACTTAAATCCATTTCTTGGATTTCATTATTCAATGCGGCATTGTTCGATTCCAGATTTTCCAGTTCTTTGCGGGCTAATATTAATAAACGTTTGGCTTCTTCTTCATCTGCGGTCATCTGTTGAATTTTTTCAGCCTGGGCGGCATTGGTTTCTTTTAATTCTGCGACAGTCTTTGCGCCGGTGCTTTTGTTAAAAACACTGGTCGTTGTCCATAAAAACACAAACACTATCAGCAAGAATATCAAAATGATAACCAGGTTTGAAAACAAGTCTACAAACCCCGGCCATGTATTTGTTTTGTCGCGATAACGGATATTTATCATGTGTGTTTCTCTCTCTTCTTGGGCCTTGTTATATTTGTGTGCGTGGCGCATCATCGGGTGCGGTCGCGAAATCTGTTATAATTGTTGTATCAACCGGCGCGGCGGCAACATGCGTATGCGCGGCGAAATAATCTTCCAGTTCATTAAAGATTGAATTTTGCGCCAATTGCACTTGCAAACCTAAAAATCCGATTGTCAAACTGCCCCCCAGCCCCAGCAGCGAACTGGTAAACGCGGTTCCCATCCCCGCCAAAGGCTTGGCCAGGCCCTGTTGCATTGCCAACAAGACAGAATCATCACTAAAATTTAAATTAGTCATCAAATCAGCAAATCCACCAACAGTCAAAATCAATCCCCAAAAAGTCCCCAACAGTCCTAAAAATATCAATGTATTTGTTATATAGCGGATGGATTCGCGTGAATCTTCGAATCGCATTTGAATCATATCCATCATCCCTGTCAACGCCGATGCAGAAATCTGACGCGGGCGATTTTGCAACATTATCGCAACAGGTCGCAATAATTGTGGCGGCATTGCAATGCGCCGGCGCCCGGCCAAATATGCGCGCAACCATTTATATTCGGGCAATAATTTAAACATTTCAACAAAGCACAGTCCAATCCCAAATACAGTTGTACCAATGATAACACCGTTCAGATACAAATTTGATATGGCAATTTTTAAAAACGGTGCCCGGAACAGTATCAATCCAATGGCCAGCAATGCCGTAAATAAAGCCATCCGGTTCAGATTTCTGTGAAAATAATTTGTCATCTGTTTATGTTCCCCCACTGAAATATATTTAAATCATAGTAAAATCGCGCAAATAATGTCAATAGCGATTTATTTTTTATGCACAGTTTGTGGTGGGGCCGGCGGAACAGGCGTACCTGATAATATTGCGCTTGCTTTTGCCCGACCATGGGCATATTGCGGATCATCAGTTGGCCCTAATACCGACAGCAATTGTTCCAATGCGCCGGCGTGATGCATTTCATCATTTGTAATATCCGTCAGTATCTTGTGAACAGCCGCATTGTTCGTGCTTTCCATTATTTGCTGATAGATTTGTATTGCCTCGTATTCTGATGCGATACCAAATTTTATCGCACGCAGAATTTCGGTACTGGTTAACTTTCTGGTCGGTGCAAATATTGCGTGTATATTGTCAAATCGTGGCATGGTGTGAGATTCTCCTTTGGCTGAACAATATAATTATAGCACCGGCGTGACATCTGATTTAACAGGATAGAAATCGCAAAAACAATCCCCCATTTGGGGGATTGTTTTTATTCTGTATAGTTGCATCCATTAGTTAACCCAATAACAAATTTGTTATGCTGAAAAATGTATGTGCCGGTATCATCAGTAATTTCTGTATCATATGGGATATAACATGATGTGATACCTCTGTTATTTGGGTTATCGGTCATACCGGGATTGGCTTGGCCTGCAACGTTATTGTTTCCCAATGTTGGACACAATGCGCAGTTTGGTTTTGACCCCAGCATTGATATCCCTGTTGTGGAATCGTAATATCCGGATATGCAACGATATACAGTGGCGTCCAATGTGCCTACTTTATTCTTGCAAATGCAATTGTTGCTGGTGTCCGGCGTCCTGTTTTGGCCCGCCTGAATATGTGTTGCATTATCAATTGCGCCCCATACCGGATTACATGTGACACCACTGCAATCGGTGGTGCTACCACCGGTAATAGGACATCCGGAGTTTGTACACCGGCACGCATTTAGGCAATTATGATATGTACAACCCGCAGATGCTGTACATTTCGTGTCTGCGATTACAGTGCCCGGGGTTGTTTCAGCAGTACACGCAATACCTGTTATTACGCCGGCATCGGTACATGTGTCTGCATATGAATTTGTGTGTGATACGATTATGAACATGGTTGTTAATGCGATAATCAGTTGAGTATTCTTCATTTTTATCCCCCGTTTGATATTTGGTTTGTTAAAAAACCGCCATGGAAAACGGCGGTCGGGGATTGAAAAAATCATATAGAGAAATGACCCCTGTGACTTTTGGACGAATCCTGTTATATAATCACAGACCCCCGACCGAATACAGTCGGGTTATAAAACAACGGCGCAAATAATTGCACCGACGCAGTGTCGGATTACGATGAAGACAAATATCCGCATCGTCTCTATATGGGATTTTTCAGGTCCCGAACCCAGTCATCCATGCTTGGTTCAACGAAAGTATAATTTATGTTCGGGCCAAAAACAACAGATAAAATCGCAAAAAAATCCCCCTTTTTGGGGATATATTATTTAACAAATATTTTTTCAGGATTATTCAGGTTTATTAACCCAACAATAAAGTCAACAAATGCCCAGATTATTGCGGCAATTCCTGGAATAATTAAAATCCACCCAATGGTGCACATTAATAACATGGCGATACCCTGACTGGTTTTGCCTGCATAAAATTTATGCGCACCAAAACATCCGATAAAAAACGCCAACAGAACATAAATCGGCATGGATTTATCCAGTTGGGTTTGTGCCTGATATCCACATTTAGGACATGCCACCGCACGATCTGAATATTTATGTCCGCAATCACGACAGAAAATCATTGCCATAATAAAACTCCGTTTATTTCGTTAAATTCAAAGATATTATAAATGAATTTTGTCCCAAATGCGAGTTAATTATTTGTCTGGATATACGATTGTGGGTTGTTTCATATTTCTATACAGTATTATCCATCCAATGTTATGAT
>CAZJGX010000066.1:0-4720 GCA_964545825.1 uncultured Muribaculaceae bacterium | reverse complement strand
CATACAAAATCACGCAATGGAAATATACACAAAACCCTAGGAATCGAATCGGACATGGTAAGATACGAATATGATTATTTGTACAATTTATGCGTGTATTTAGGATTTGTTTCTTGCATGGTTCTTGGATTTTTATATTTTTTGCAAATAAAAACAATACATTAGTCATACAGACTTTTTTATCCTTGCAGAACGGATTTTATTCATGATAAAATATACGAGTGTTAAAACAATTATACAACCACAGGTAGTCAAATAAATATACAGAGAGGGATTTATCATGTTTCATGCATATGTATGGAATGCTATTGATTTATTAGCCAACCAGAACAGTTTATCTTGTTCAGGATTGGCACGCAAAAGTGGATTGGATCCAACAGTATTTAATAAATCAAAACGTCATACTAATAATGGCAAACCTCACTATCCTTCCCTTTACAGTGTCGCCAAAATCTTATCCGCAACAAACACTACACCCGTCCAATTCGCTGTGTTGATTCAAGAACAAATGAATAAAGATAAAACTAATTCAGATACAGATATTTAATTACAAAAACAAATCCCCGCAAACCGCGGGGATTTGTTTAAAATTCAAATCGCAATCCCAACATAATATTCGCGTATATCAGGTTTTCACCACTAAACCAATCACGATGGCGGGTGTCGTCCTTGTTTGATAATGCCCATTTGATTTTTGGTATATATGTCAGACGTGCCCCAAAATCCAAAAACATCGTTTCTGACAGTCCATATGAAAATCCCAATGCCAGAATTCCTGCGATATTAGAATTCGTGGTTTCAGACGGATAGAATTCAACAACACTGACACTTGTTCCATCGGGTGCAACATATTCTGTGACATCACCAAATTGACGCAATTCAACAGATTCTGACAAATCGCCATAGGAATCTGACAAGTTCAAAGTTGTTTTTGTATCCGCATACCCCAAACCAAATCCGATATAAGGTATCATTTTATGTAATGGCTTTTGTACGCCGTCAAAGAAATCATAAAACGCCATTGCGCTGATAATATCAGTGTTAATATCGGTATGCACACTGCCACTTTGTACATCAAACGCGATACCGGATACATCGCCACCTGTCAGTGTCATCTGACCAGAAAACAGGGGGGATGCGTTGTAATGTGTCTCAGCGATGTGATCCCATCCCGCCTCCAGTCGCCACTGGGGACGGTTTGGCAATGTCCACCCAATTGACGCACCCGCCGCGAACGAATAATCAGAATAATCATCAGCAGCCGGTAAATCAGCCAAATCACCAATACCTGCATATTGATAATTGCCACAGTCGCCACTTATTGCGCAACTGGTTTCAGGGATAACCCAACCATTGGCCGCATCATAATAATAGCGGGCGGACATGGTACCAACCTCGTTCTTAATAGATGCGAACGAATAAGATGCGCCACCGCGTACAGATATTGTAAAACGACTGCCGTCATCGGCATACCAACCGTCGCCGACGTATGTTCCCGGATATTGCCAATTGGCAGATGCACTGCCTGAAACCAAGCATGCAACAACGGGTAAAATATGTAAAATTCTTTTTCTCATACTAAATATTATACCATAAATTATGATGCAATAAAACCAGATTTTATTTCGAGACGATATCATGAAAAATTTCTGCCGGGATTGTACCGCCTGTAATCTTGGAATCCATCGGGGTAAAATTATCATTGCCAACCCAAACGCCAACCGTCATGTCGCCTGTTGCGCCGACAAACCATGCATCACGATTGTTATTGCTGGTGCCGGTTTTGCCGCCCAATACGCCTGGTGCTGCCGCGCGTTTGCCGGTACCGCCGGACGCGACAACATCTGCCAATAATTCCGCCATATAAGATACAGTTTGTGGTGTTAAAATCTGTATCGGGTCAGATGGATTGCGTTCATATAATATATTGCCCTGGGGATCTGTCACGCGAGTAATAGAATACGGACGCACCGATGCACCATTGTTCCAAATAACAGCATAAATTGTTGTCAAATCCAACAAACTCATTTCCGATGCACCCAATACGGTTGAATATTCACGCCGCAGTTGCGTTCCCACCCCCAGGCGCCCCGCCATATCCAAAACAGAATCAATGCCATAAATTTCTGTTAACTTTAACGGCACCGAATTAACACTTTTTGCAAATGCTGTCGCCAATGTAATATCACCATAATAGCGCGCATTATAGTTTTGCGGTGTATAGTCTCCGATTGAAAACGGGCTGTCATTTACATACATATCCGGTGTCATCCCGCCTTCCAGTGCGACCAGGTATACCACGGGTTTAAAAGAACTGCCGGGTTGACGCGCCGCCAATGTTCGATTAAATTGACTGGTCTGATAATCTGCGCCCCCCACCATGGCCAATATTGCGCCATCACGTGCAAATGCCGTCGTCGCCCCCTGATAAGGGCCAACATGTGCCTTTAACGTATCGGCAATATGTTCTTGTAAATTTCTGTCCAACGTTGTATACACATACATATCTGATGAAAATTCACCCATGCGTGACCGTAATTCATCAGACACATAATCCGTCCAGTATCGATATATGTTTGTATCCGGTGCCGGTGTTGCAGGCCCCAATTCTGCCGCCGCAACGCGCGCCTGATTAATTGTAATATATCCCTGGCGTACCATTTCTTGCAGAATTACGCGTGCACGTTTTATATTCTTGTCCGGATTGCGTAATGGGCTGTATGTTGTCGGTGCTTTCAACATTGCGGCAATTTGGGTGGCCTGGGCTAAACTCATATTATTTGCAGATACTTGGAACATACCGCGTGCAGCCGCATCAATACCACGCATCCCGCCAACCAAAGACACCCGGTTCATATACAAATCCAGAACTTGGTTTTTATTAAAACGATTTTCCAACCAATATGACAATATCAGTTCTTGAACCTTTCGAGATATCTTTTTCTCGCGCGATAAGAAAATATTTTTTGCCGTCTGTTGGGTAATTGATGAACCACCGGCGGTAATTCGGCCATGCACCAGATTGCCAACCATGGCACGCGTCATACCACGTACATCAAGCGGCCCATGATCAAAGAAGCGCTTGTCTTCAATTGCGACAATTGCCTGCCACACATATGGGGGCAAAGTATCAACCGATACCGGTGTTCCCATAATACGGTTTGACGCGCGGATTTCTGTTCCGTCTTTATCTAAAAATACAATCGCAGGGGCCCGGGTTTCATGCAATATAGAATCCAAAGACGGCATCCGCAAGTATATGACCATAACGTAAGTCGCCATACCAACGGCCAGCAATAGCAACAAATCTATTGTCCAAATAAATATACGCACGCGCCACGACATGCGTGGCTGCTGTTCTTTGTCATCATCAATATTGCGCGGCACGGCACGTGGCAATGTATATATTCTCCCTTTGCCAGGATTATATCATAAATGGCTTGTATTTTTCTACTGATTATATTTTAATGAGGTTATAAATAAAGGGACGTAAGAGTATGAGAGTTATATCCGCCACCATTTTTGCATTAACTATCACTGTCACTTGTGCATACGGCAATGAATACGGTGCATTTGCAGAAGATACAGAATCATATCAAACATATGATTGTCACTGTGACTGTGATAATCTGGTCACACCATCAAAACGCGATAATTACACCGGGATTCGTATTTACAAAAACGAACATGCCGCATATGCGTATACATTTCCAAACGGCCATCATGATACGTTTACCAAAGATAACTTTGGATTCGGCACGGTAATGGGTAATCGATTAACGGATTTTCTGCGTATAGAATACGAAACGCTGTATATGGGCGCCCAAGAAAGCGCAAAAAATCAGAATTTTGAATATGATATATGGGCAAATTTCTTGAACGCATATCTGTTCCAAGAATTTGGTGGCGCGGTTGCACCATATGTTGGCGCCGGATTGGGGTTGACCGGTATTTGGGGCGAAGTTGACGGTGAACTGGACAATGCATTTGACCTGTCATATCAGGCTATGGTTGGCGTCTGGTTTGATTTAAATGACCGAATTGCATTAGACCTTGGATTCAAATACGTCAACTATGGTCGTGTTGAACATGATACCGCTGTCAGTAAAGTTGATGCCACACAAATTTATCTGGGTGCATCATATAAATTCGGGATGTAAGACCGTTGAATTACTTCGTGCCGGCCCCTGATTTTTCTTTGTCCCGATCGATAAAAGATTGAATCAAAACAGCGAATTGGACGGGGGTAGTGTTTGTTGCGGATAAGATTTTGGCGACACTGTAAAGGGAAGGATAGTGAGGTTTGCCATTATTAGTATGACGTTTTGATTTATTAAATACTGTTGGATCCAATCCACTTTTGCGTGCCAATCCTGAACAAGATAAACTGTTCTGGTTGGCTAATAAATCAATAGCATTCCATACATATGCATGAAACATGATAAATCCCTCTCTGTATATTTATTTGACTACCTGTGGTTGTATAATTGTTTTAACACTCGTATATTTTATCATGAATAAAATCCGTTCTGCAAGGATAAAAAAGTCTGTACGACTAATGTATTGTTTTTATTTGCAAAAAATATAAAAATCCAAAAACAATGCAAGAAACAAATCCTAAACACACGTATAAATTGTACGAATAATTATATTCGTATCTTACCGTGTCCGATTCGATTCCTAGGGTTTTGTGTATATTTCCATTGCGTGATTTTGTATG
>CAZJGX010000065.1:0-4776 GCA_964545825.1 uncultured Muribaculaceae bacterium | reverse complement strand
GTGGCTGGCAAGGCTGATAAATCTACGACATTGGCGGGATATGGTATTGGTAATGCGTATACGAAAACGGAAACAGATACCGCAATTACAAATAAAATTAATGAATTGGATGCAACAAATAATGTGACCGCGGGTAGTTATATCACGGCGGTTAATGAGACAAACGGTGCAGTTGCGATTACTCAGGCGGCGATGGATACAACGCCGACGGCGAATTCAACAAAACCTGTGACATCTGGTGGTGTTAAAACGGCTTTGGATGGTAAATTGTCCACAACCGGTACGGCGGCAAAGGCAACGGCAGATGCGGCCGGTAATAATATTGCAAACACATATGCAACGAAAACTGAAATGACATCAGGTTTGGCGGGTAAACAGGAAACATTGACCACCGGTGATACCGGTAATATCAAAGGTACAGGCAGTGTCACCGTTACCAAGGATTCAACAACGGGTGTTATTACTGTTAATGGTACGGATACACAATATACATTGCCAAATGCAAATGGTACAACATTGGGTGGTGTTAAAACCGGTGGTGATATCACCGCATCAAATGGCACATTAACTATCACAGATGGCAAGGTCACCAGTGCAAAAATCGCAGACGGTACAATTGTTAATGCTGATATTAATGCAAATGCCGCAATTGCCACATCCAAGATTTCCGGTTTGGATTCTGCATTGGCCGCAAGACAGACAACAGCGAATATGGCGGTGGCGGCGGATACAGATGTTGGTGCAATGACAGATGCAGATAAATTGGCTAAGTATCCATCTGTTGCATTGATGCAGGGGTATGTTAACGGTCAGATTCAATCTAACACGAATAGTTTGGGTGATTTGGCATTTAAAGATAGTGTTGGAACTGAGGATATTGATGACAATGCGGTGACCTCTGCAAAGATTGCAAATGGTACAATTGTCGCAGCGGATTTAGCGTCAAATTCTGTGACAACGGCTAAGATTACAGACCTTAATGTGACGACTGCGAAGTTGGCGGCGGATGCTGTGACTAATGCAAAACTGGCTGATAATGCAGTACAATCAGAAAACATCAAAGATGGCGAGGTTAAAACTGCTGATTTGGCAAACGGTGCAGTGACGGCTGTAAAAACCACAGGAATTTTTGGTTATATTCCATCTGGCAGTGCAACCGCAACAGCAACTGCGCAAATCTGGGTTCAGTAAGATTTTGCTATAAAAAATACCCGCCATCCGGCGGGATTTTTTTTATAGGATTTTACCAGAGCCGCCAACAGGGCAAATATTTCTCTCTTGCCGTCACCCCGTTGAAGAACGGGGGCTATTGTGTCCCTTGGCCATCCTAAGCGCCAGGGTATTACAGAACACAGCGGATACCGGCCGCCGCCGGTATGACGGTGTGTTTTACACAGGGTGATGGTGGTGGATGGGATTTACATCAATGTCATTAATCCAATCCCCAGGCCTGCGCATATGATTGCGCCCAGCACCAGTGGATAGAAATATTTTTTTACAATTGCGTTTGCTCGGTCTTGGAATTTCCACAGCAGTGCCGCCACGATTGCAAATCTGGCCGTGCGGAATATCGCCGTCACGACCAAGAACAAGAATATCGGAAATCCCATAAATCCTGCGCATATTGCCATTATTTTATATGGAATCGGTGTGACCGCGGTTAAAAACAGAATTAATATCCCATGTTTGATAAACATATTCTGGGCCATTTCAAATTGGGCCAGGCTGGATACATTATTTATCAGCCACATCCCCACAGAATCAAATAGCCACAGTCCAATCAGGTATGCAATTGCACCACCAACAATAGAACCTAAGGCCGCCGCAACAGTGATTGGTATGGCGCGCCGGCGGTTTGCAATGATTGGTGGGGTCATAAAAACCTCTGGCGGGATGAACAAGAATATGGATTCGCATACTGTTAATATGAATACGACCCATGAATATGCCGGATGTTCTGATTTCTGTAAGATAAATTCTGCTAACTTCATACGATTTCTTTTTTTTATGTAGAGGTAAAAATTTTTCTTGATTGTACGCATTTTTCAGGTACCGTTCAATATGTAAATATATTTACAGGTGATTTTATGGTAAAAAAACAGACAAATTCAAATCGTCCTGAACGTATCGCGGCCAAGGTACAGACTTTGGTTGCAGAGATTTTGCGTGATAATTACAGTGATGACGCAATCTTGGGTGGTGTTTCGCTGGTGGGTGCTGTTGCACATGGTGGATTACAATTTGTACGTCTGTTTTATTATTCGCGAAATCCGGATTTTGCCCCGGTACAACGGCGGTTGGATGAAATTACACGCACGGTACGGTTTGAATTGGCGTCTCGTATGAATCAGAAATATGTGCCTGATATCAGATTTGAATATGATGATACATTGGAACGGGCCGCCCGTATTGATGCGCTGTTGGAAAATTTGGATGTTGGAAATTATGAGCAATAAACAAATTACTTTTTCGCATGTGACAAATTTGTCTGAATCTGTGATGAGGGATTGTTATTACGTTATCGCGCAAACATTGCCTCATTTGGCAGAGGAATTTTATTATCGCGCCCAACGGGACATTAATCGCAATAATCATATAATGTTTATTGCCGAAACGCCTTGTATGGTTGTTGGCGTGTTAAAGGGATTTGTATTAAATATGCCAGAGGATACGCATGCTCAGGTTGATTGTTTGGCGGTAGATAAAAAATTCCGTCGCACTGGAATTGGCGGAAAATTGTTGCGGGCATATGAAGATTATGTTCGTGAACAATTTAATGTTCCGTATATTGCGTTAAAGTCTTCGATTGGTGGGTTGGATTTTTATACCAATCGTAATTATGTAAGAAGTGGCGCCGGGCCGTATCTGAAAAAGCATTTTTCCAGATAACATATCTGTTTTTTGTTAAAAAAACCGGTTGCAAGACGCCATATACTGGTGTATCATTGCCGCATAAGAAAAACGCGCAGACACGGGTGCAGATATGAATCAGAAAAATATTCGAAACTTTTCAATTGTTGCACATATTGACCATGGTAAATCTACGCTGTCTGACCGGTTGATTGAATACACCGGCGGTCTGCAATCGCGCGAGATGAAGGCGCAGGTTCTGGATTCTATGGATATTGAGCGTGAACGTGGTATTACGATTAAAGCGCAGACTGTACGATTAAACTATACCGCCAAAGATGGACAGGTGTATCAACTGAACTTGATGGATACGCCGGGGCATGTGGACTTTTCGTATGAAGTGTCGCGTTCGTTGGCCGCATGCGAAGGGGCGTTGGTGTTGGTTGATGCAACCCAGGGTGTTCAGGCACAAACGTTGGCAAATGCTTATTTGGCATTGGACAACGATTTGGAAATGTTGCCGGTATTGAACAAGATTGATTTGCCGTCCAGTGATGTTGATGGGGCGCGTGCACAAATTGCTGATGTTATTGGATTGGATGCAGAAAACGCATTATGTGTATCGGGCAAAACAGGGGCAGGTGTTCCGGAACTGTTGGAAGAAATTGTTCAAAAATTACCGGCGCCACGTGGTGATGAAAATGCACCGACGCGCGCGTTGCTGGTCGATTCTTGGTATGATTCTTATTTAGGGGTTGTAATACTGGTGCGTGTTGTTGATGGTAAAATGTCACGCGGTCAAAAAATACGCTTTATCGCAACCGGTGCAGAATACGTTGTGGATAAAATTGGATACTTTACACCAAAAATGGTTGATGTGGATTGTTTAAATACTGGTGAAATTGGGTTTATCGTGACGGGTATGAAGACAATCCATGATTGCAAGGTGGGTGATACAATTACAGATGCACGTGCCGAAAATGCAGAACCTTTGCCCGGATTTAAACCATCGGTGCCGGTGGTGTTTTCGTCTTTCTTTCCGGTAGAAGCGGATGATTATCCGGCATTTCGTGAAAGTGCAGAAAAATTAGCGTTAAATGATGCGTCGTTTCATTTTACAACAGAAAAATCGTCTGCGTTGGGATTTGGTTTGCGGTGTGGTTTCTTGGGGCTGTTGCATATGGAAATTATCAGTGAACGGCTGTCACGTGAATTCAATTTAAATCTGATAAATACTGTGCCCAGTGTGCTGTACAAGGTGCATTTGCGCAATGGCGATGTTGTTGATTTGGAAAATCCGGCTGATATGCCAGACCCTACAAAAATTGCATCTATCGAAGAACCATGGGTGCGTGCCACCATTATGATGCCTGATAAATATATGGGCGGGATTATGGGATTGTGTTCGGAACGTCGCGGTATCCAAGAAAATATTTCATATGTCGGCAATCGCGCGGTCTTGGTTTATCAATTGCCGTTGGCGGAAATAGTTTTTGATTTCTATGACAGGGTAAAGTCTTTGTCGTCGGGTTATGCATCGTTTGACTATGTCGTGAACGGATATCAGCCGTCTGATTTGGTAAAGGTGTCTATCCTGGTCAATGACGAAAATGTTGAGCCATTGTCGTTTATGTGTCATCGCCAGTTCGCAGAACGTCGCGGTCGCCAGATTGTCGAAAAACTGAAAGATTTAATTCCGCGTCATCAGTTCAAGATTCCTTTGCAGGCGGCAATCGGTGGCAAAATTATTGCCCGTGAAACTATCGCGGCATATCGCAAAGATGTGACGGCAAAATGCTATGGTGGCGATATTACACGTAAAAGAAAATTATTGGAGAAGCAGAAGGAAGGTAAAAAACGTATGCGTACTTTTGGTAATGTTGAAATCCCGCAAAGCGCATTTATCAACGCACTGAAGGTGTCTTA
>CAZJGX010000064.1:0-4804 GCA_964545825.1 uncultured Muribaculaceae bacterium | reverse complement strand
CAGGTCATGACAGGTTATGATTTTGCAAATGGCTTTACCCCAGAAGCAGGCGTTCGCTATATGTACATCGCAGGCGACACATACACAAACAGCCTGGGTATCAAAAACAAGATTGATAGTGCAGATTATCTGACAACAATCTTGGGTGGCAAATATGCGAAATCCTTTGCAATCAGCGATGATTTGGCTCTAAAACCAGAAGTTCGCTTGGCGGCAAAGTATGATATGCTGTCTGATGAAGCTGTTACGACCGTTTCTATGCCTGGCATCTCAAAATATTCCGTAAATGCTGATCGTCTGAACCGTTTCGGTGGCGAGGCAGGCCTAGGTGTAACAATGTCTTACAAGGATGTCGATTTGTCTTTGGCTTATGACATCGAAGTTCGCAAAGACTACACATCTCAGACAGGTATGCTGAAAGCGAAATATAACTTCTAATTATTGGGGTTATATCGGAAAGGACTCGCCGCACTTGGCGAGTTCTTTTTTTGTTCTTGTCGCATCCGATATACAAAACAACTCTAAATAGACCTGTTTTTTGTGTCTATTTGTTGTCCAAATGAGCATACTTATACTAAACAGATAAAAAAGTGTCTAAAATAAGTTTTTTTCTTGACTTTTAGACAAAAAAACGCGACAATCTAATGAACACTAAGACTTATGTTAGACACAAGGATAACAAAATGAAATTTTTATATGTTAGAGTATCTTCGATCGGACAACATACCGAGAGACAGCTATTGACCGAAAATGATTTTGATCGTATATATATTGACAAGTGCAGTGGCAAAGATAGAGAACGTCCTGAACTGAAAGCAATGTTGAGTAATTTGCGATCTGGTGATGAAATTACCTGTCATAGCTTGGATCGCTTAGCAAGAGACACTTTTGACCTGTTGTCATTAGTGAAAGAGATCACAAACAAAGGTTGCTCTATAGTATTCCTGAAAGAAAATTTGCGATTTGAGCCAGAAAAAAACAATGCGATAAACAATTTAATGATGCAAATCTTAGCCAGTATCGCAGAATTTGAACGCAACCTGATAAAAACTCGTCAAGCAGAGGGGATCGCGATTGCGAAAGCAAAAGGCAAATTCAAAGGAAAAGGCGAAAAATTGGAAAAAGATGCTGCGGAAGAGTTGAGAGACTTGCTGAAAGGGAAGAAAATATCAATAAAAGAAGCAATGAAACGATACAATCTATCCAGGGCTTCGGTTTATAACTACCTACATAGAGAGTCAAAAAAGGGGGCAAAAGATGGCGATCAGATATAAATGGCAAGGAAACAATGTTGTAATTGAAAACACTTCAGGGCAATATCTCTATACAGAGACAAATGCCAAAGACGCGTACCACAATGGCACAAATATCATTGTGATATCAAGTACAAATAGCGTGGTAAGGTACGACAAAGATGGCATCAGACATTTTGGATACTAGGACTTTAAATGTCACTAATGCCCCTGGATAGAAAATCTGGGGGCTTTTTTTGTTCTATCATATATAAATATCAAAGGATCGACAGCATGCAAAACAAAAATCCGTATGATCTACATTATAAAAATCGAAAGGACGGCCAAACCATCGAAGTATATAAGCCTAAAAAATTCAAACTATACTTCAATGGTGCAAAATCAGCCTGTCATAAAAATAATGAGATAGAAGTTACATCTCGTTACGACCATAAACTGCGAATAGATCAATGGGGAATAACCCACTGGTAATCCGTGATCTTGATGTGCATATCGGCCAAAAAAGCCTCTAACAAATCCAAATTTCCGCAGATTTCCGCCTCGTACAGCGACAAGGTAGTTCTAAAGTTATCAATTTGGGGCTGCCAAAGATTAAACCACCCGTATGGGTGGTTTTATCGTTGGTATTCCCCACAACAGATTTGATATTGTTCGAAAACAAGTAGGCGAGAACGAGCCTAGCGATGTTCGAGCCGTCACGGTTTCCCCGCAGTCCCGCGCTAGCGGACGAGGGAATCTGGTCGGCCGCTGCCAAAATAAATAACGACCTGCGGGTCGTTTTTTATTTTATTGTCGGTGCCACAGATTGGATTCTTTTCCTGTTGAATATTTGGGTTTTATGGGATAAAATGCATATTGTCTGGCACAGATTGGTCAGACTGGGTTTTCCAGCCCATCAATAAAGTTGATTGCGTAATGCAATCGTAAAACGCCTGTCACTTACGGTGATTGGCGGGTTGCGAAATACACGAATACGCAACACTATTTCTTTATTGATAGTTGGAAACCGCCAGTCACCACTTTGTGGTGATTTTTTTATAAAAGGTCAAAAGGGAGAGAAAACTATGCCACCGTTTTTTTATATCGAAGATGAAAACGCTTATTTTACACCGGAATATCGCCAAGAATATTATCGCCAATTTGGTATCGCAATGCAGATGATGCGGCAAATAAACAATGTATCAATCAAAGAAATTGCAGACAAAATGCATGTACCAGAAAACGTTATTCGCGGATACGAATCTGGTGACACGATTCCATTTGTTGATGCACTATTTATATACAATTATCTGAATATGCAAAATCGCCCTGTGTTTAGACCACGACAATAAAAATCCCCCATGCGGGGGATTGTTTTAAACCAGACCTTCTTGACGCAATAGTTGTTCTAAATATGTGCCTTGAATTTTTTTCATGCCATGTCGTTCCAGCAATTTCATCATCCATGGCATATCTATCTGGGACAATTTCTTTTTGTCGTTCAGGTAATATATACTGCGCAGTAATACACGCACGTCAAAGCATGAATCAAATACCTCTGGTACGCCGCGGTCAATATTTAACAGGGTATAGACGGCTTCCATCGCAGTGCGGACAGAATATTCAGTGGTAAACACAGTATCGCGTTCTGTTTCAGCATAATTTCCAATAAATGCCAGATTTACAGACCCACGTGGCACAACTAATGGCCGGTCACCCAGCGCACGTGGCATAAAGTATGTCGAAATATATGGCATGTGGCAAGGGACGGTATTTGACGCATTATGTATAATATCTGCAATTTCTTTTTCTGGAACGCCGATATGATACAGCCACTCGGCACACAGTTCCGCACCTGTACACTCGGTAATCTTTTTCTTGATATAGTTTCCATCTGTATCTGATAACAGACCGTATGTCCAGACGATAATTTCATTTGGTTTTTGCGACCGGAAATGTGGCTGGCGCGAAATGCTGAATCCATATAACCAGTTTGAATCCTTTATCGTGACGGGGCCACTGCTGACGATTGAACCACTGTGTGGGTCTTTTTTACATATTTTTTCAATGTATGGGACGACACGGTTATCGGTCAGGGTTATTGTCGCAGATATTACCCAATTCGCCAATGGAATATTGGTACAGAACTTTTCAGGATGCCCAAATTCCGGACTTTGTGCGGCAATATTTTGCCATAATTGCCAACTGCCGCCTAATTCATGACGCGGGGATGGCGCGGTATCATTATCGCCATATGTCGTACTTTCAGTAATTGAACCGTTGGTGACAAATACCAAATCATCAGGGCTTAAATCAATCGTACGACGACGATTATTCTTTATCGTTTCGATTTTTGTTGCAACCTTGCGTTTTGGGGTGGCATCTACAATAACGTTTGTGACACGTGTATCAAAATGGAATTTCACACCGTTATCTTTCAAGAAATTTACCAATGGGGTTATTAATGATTCATATTGATTATATTTTGTAAACTTTAATGCAGACATGTCAGCCAAAGAGCCTACATGGTGTATAAATCGCAATATATAACGACGCATTTCCATTGCTGATGACCAGCGTTCAAATGCAAACATTGTCGCCCAATACAGCCAGAAATTTGAATCAAAAAACTCTTCGGTGAAAACTTGGTTTATCTGTACATCTTGCAAGTCTTCTTCGGGTGTTAATGCCAGGTCAATCAATTGGCGAATTGCATTTTGTGTCAGGGTCAATTTACCGTCTGATGGTAATCTTTTGCCACGACGTTCAATCACACGGCAATGTGAAAAACTGGGGTCGGCTTTGTTCAACCAATAAAATTCATCCAATACAGATATGTCTGGATTTTCCAGTGACGGAATCGAACGAAACAAATCCCACAGGGTTTCAAAATGTGCCTCCATCTCGCGGCCACCACGAATAATATATCCACGATTTGGGTTATATATCCCATCCATACTGCCACCGGCAATATCTAATTCTTCAAATATCTGGATTTTTTTACCTGGCATCCGGCCATCACGGATTAAAAATACCGCCGCCGCTAGGCCTGCCAGCCCACCACCAATAATATATGCAGACTTGTTTTTTGCGTCTGTTGGCGGTAATGGATTTGCAAATGCTTCATAGTTTCCACTGCTGTGATACATAGATTTTCTCCCTTGGTTATAATGATTTATATTCAGATGATAACCAACTAACGCAGTGTATTTAACAGGAGCGATTTCATGACCACAGGATAAAAATCAAAGGAATTCTTTCCAATAGGAATTCGTGTCAAAATATGAAAGAATTGCCAACATGCAAAAACTATCAAACGGGATGACAAGATGACACATGATGATATATGGGCGGCAATAGATAATCTGGCCAAAAAGTTGGGAAAATCATGCTCGGGCTTGGCAAAAAATTGTGGATTAGATTCAACTACTTTTAACCCCAGCAAACGTCACGATAAATATGGCAAACCACGATGGCCGTCCAGTCAAACACTGTCCAAAGTTTTGCACACAACCGGCATAAGCGAGGCAGAATTTTTCAGCCTGGGGCACACAGAACCGGAAAAATAGCCC
>CAZJGX010000063.1:0-4853 GCA_964545825.1 uncultured Muribaculaceae bacterium | reverse complement strand
CACCCCTCTTGCCAGAGGGGAACTTAGCACGTCCTGTCATTGCGAGGAACGTTAGTGACGTGGCAATCCAGTAATTATTTGCACTTTGAACTTTATAAAAAACCGCCCAAACGGGCGGATTTTTTATTAGTTGAAATAGTTTGACGATACATTCGTATTCATCACACAGCGACCGGATTGCACACGGCACGCCGATGATACGGTTTGATAAGAATCAATTTTTTCATCCTTCGCCACAATCATCTGCACCGGTCCAACATCACTCCCTGCCACCAAATTGGTACTTTTCTTCGTCAAATCCCTGACCATCGGAATTTTAACTTTTACCATCTGGCATGTGCCCAAATCATCATTATATTTGTTGCACACATCCGCCCAAACGGCCGCACTGGTGACGGATTCGTCCGCGGTCGGTTGCAAATCACTCAGGTTCAGACCCCATTTCACATAGAAATCACGCAGGGATTCAATGTTATAGGATTTGCCCATACCAACCTTGGCCAGGTTATCGCCGACATGGCATGTGATATTGCTGCGTTCGACAAATGCTGTGATTGCCGTGGCAACACCACCCGCCGCCGCGCCAACCGCCGCGCCAATGCCGGCGTTTTGACCATGCGTATCTTTATCCTGACCATCCATCGACAAATGGGACATCACAGGCGCTATTTCATTCACTTGGGGCTTTATACCCGCAGCGCTAAAGCAAGTATTTTCATCCGTTTCTTCATTCGCACCACAATGGATATCTTCCGGATCGACCTTGGTTTTCAGTGCCTTAAACTTACAAAGTGCTTTACCGCTTTTCACTTCCACACTAAAAATCTGCAATAGTGGCTTAGCATTTGTTCCTGAACCAACAGTTATCTTAGTATATGGCTCCAAGGCCTTCTCACAGGCTTCTTTTGTTTTTATATCTTCTTTCTGGCACAGATTATTCAAAACATCATCACACTTTTTTCCATCCATTGCATTAGCTTTGTAACATGGCAATATATTTGCACCATACCATGAGGCATCAGCATTATCAGGAACAGTAAGCATAGAAGCAACTTCTATAAAGTCATCGCCATCACCTTTTTGACCACAGTTCAGCAAATCTTCTGTAATAGCTTCGTACTTTCTGTACAATTTGACTAAGCTAGTACATTGATCCTGTTTTAACTCATTTGCTATATCAACGCCATAAGCCGTCAATATTTTCTTATCCGCGTCGGTAATACTATCAAACAACTGTTTACGATCTTTTGCACTGGAACAATCAAATGAATGTTTGCTTTTACCGGTTGCGGCACCGATACCGGCACCCAACAGTGTACCACCACCGACACCAACCAACGCAACCGTCTTGGTCTGGTTCAACAATGCAAACCCGAACAAGTCTTTGTTGCACTTGAACGAATCGCCGGTCTTTTTCCAGACTTCGGCCGGGGTATCATCACCAATCGCGCCCCACAGCCACGAATTTGTCACCAACTTTTCATTATTATACGCCGCAACGCGAACCAAGCATTGACCCTGGGTCGCATCCCAACGCGCATAATAACCACGTTTACCGTCAACACTATCGTTTTTAACAGTACCAGAACCTTTGCCATTCATATACTTGTGGCTAAATTCATTTGTTGTTACTTTTTCGCTCGCCTTGTTATATGCATTCAGACCACGGTTGTATTCATACGACAAATTGTCGGTATCACCCCTGGCCGCAAACGACGTGCCATACATTTCGTTATCCAAACGTTTACACGTTTCCTGGGCCTGGAACGGGGTCAATCCCGTTTGGCGCAGAACAAAGTTGTAATATTCCGGCTGAATCTTACGCTGGTTAAATTCGTACCAGACATCAATCGGACTTCTGTACACCGGTTTTTTGTCGACACCAATAACATTTGCCATACAATTTTCAATCTGGGTCACGCAAACACCACCCGCGCTGAAAATCATGTTGCGCGCATCGGCATCAAACAGGTCGTTCAAACCGCCCGGCAACGCACCGCCGTTGACACAACGCAAAATATCATTCATACAATCGTCAATGTTGTATTCAATCACGTTATTATTATTATTATCATCATTATTACCCATGGAACCAGGGTTGACGCCCGTATTACTGATACCGCCCTGGGACGTATTTGTGGTAAAATTACCCGTGTGCATCACACTTAACGTCGGTTGTATCACAGAACGCGACGTTGCACCGGAATTGCGATTCAAACGCGAAATATTATAACCCGCACGCGAATTATCAACCGCATCGGCACCGCCCACAACCAGCGCACCAACGCCCACAGACAACCCAAACAATTTCAACATATTACGCATGAAATTTCTCCCTTTTGATTATTATCACCAGTTATTTTATCACAAATCCAAACTAAAAAAAAGCACTTTGTTATAAATTTTTATACGCATATTTTTTATTTACTAAAAATTATTGACAAATGCAAATATATGTCATACAATCATACATATGATAAAGAATATGACTGATTTTATACAGAAACATCGGCACGCAATTATATGGACATTGTGCTATTTCGCGTGCATGTGGGTTATATTGCGCGTAATGTTTGGGTTTAATATGTTGGTCGCCCACGATTGGTGGAAATTAACCCACGCACACATTCACGGATTCGCAGGATTTGTTTTTATCATATTGATACTGGCCATGTTGCCAATGTACACGGCAACAACAATGGTCATAGAACGCACAGGCGAACCACTGTTCAAAATAACATTGCCGAAATTGACCGAATTGTTCAAACCGACAAAAAAAGCAGACGACGCATCCGATGACCAAGAATCCGAAAAACCGGCCAATGACGCACCGGTGGAAACACAGACATTTCCCGCAAATTTACCAAATGAATTAAAGCCCGCATTTCGTCGCGCCCGTCAATATGGCGACGCCAAATCAGCCATAATGGCAAAGATGGCGGCGCAACCCGCGCCCGTGCAAAACACGCCGGCAACCGCGCCGGTTGACACACCTGATGCGGGATTTGCCCTGCCCGACGATTTTGATTTTGAACCCGCGCCAATGGAATCCAATGACGCACCAATGTTCAAAGATATCAATTTTGACACGCCCGCCGCGCCGGAATTTGCACCGATGCCCGTGCCCGAAACACCCGACGACGCGCCGGCCGACACGGCGGAAATGGAAAAATACCTGGAATCGGCGGGTCGCGAATTTGTCCGTGACGGCGATATAATTATTGTGGACGATATGGCCGTCGCCGCACATTGCGATTCGGATTTCTGGATTGCCGATAACGAAACATGGTTTGCAGCCGGCAAATCCAAATCGTCGCCGATTGCGGCATTGGGCGCGGCGACGGAACGCGGATTAAAACCGGTATTGCATTTGGCGTCGCAAAATATAATGGATATCGACACACTGCGCGACACCTGGGAAAAATCAGGCATCCGCATAATCACATCACCGGATGAGTTGTAAAAACAATCCCCGCCGGTGCGGGGATTTATATTTTACATCTTGATTGCCTGGGTTGTGACCTCGGGCGCACGAAATTCTGTACAGACATTACCGGCATAATGCTCTACTGTTGTCACACTGCCACTGCTACCAGTTATTCCAATGCCACCACTACCCCCAGCTTTACCTTTTGCGTTATTACATCCACCAACACCCCCAGCACCAATGCTAACACCAGAATAATAACAATCTGTATCAGTTGTAATAACCGCCTCGGCATTTTTACACATTGTTGTTGTGGTGGTAAGCGTACATGTGTTTTTGTCGGCGGAATAAACAGCCGATATACTAACACGACCCATCATATTTCCAAACGTATCCGTCTGGATAAATTCACCCTTGCCACTGGATGCGATTTCCATAGATTTTTGTAAATCAGCACCCTTGATAACATATTTGGTTTTGTACATATCCCCGGAAACGCCGGCATTGGCAACACTGCTGAACAAATCGGCATATGGCGTGTTATAATATTGACATGTCGTCTTGCCCTCTGCGTCCGTTGTGCATTCGCTTGTTTTTCCACTGCGCGCAAACGCTGCACATGTTGCCGCCTTGATGGAATCGTTCTGGGATTCCAAAGCCTCGGCCACCAAATCATTATATTTTTTCATATAGTTTTTATTTGCACGATCCAGACCCGCATTCGCAATCATTATTATTGCACTGTCCAGCAAACGCGGATAACGTGCGGCGGTATTACCGGTGGCCGATTTGTCGCCGGTGGCGCGCGCTTTATCACGACCAGTTGTACACATCTGAACCTTTGGGTCATTCACCAGTATCGCAACTTTTTGACTTATTTTATTTGCCGTTGATTGCAACGCCGTCACAACACGTGCCGCCGCCGCGTCTGTATCATCCATATGACCTGCGTACCCTGCGATGTTAATTTTATATGCACCCAGATTTATATTACCTTTTGTATCTTCGCCAAAGATGCCGACATCTGTACTACCACTCGCGACGTTCGGCACTATGGATATATTACCAAAAGATATCAAACCCTCGATAACATAGTTGTTATCATTGTCTGTATACTTTAACAAACTTTCCGTACCGATTATATCATCATCATCAAATGCCGCGCAAGAATCCGTTCCACCACAGACTTCAATGATTTTCTGATTGGCCAACTTCTGGCATTGATCCAGCATGGTATTATCAATATTCATGAAAATGCCGATAATATATTTTCGAACATCTGCAGATTTCATACTTTTTTTGGTATCACCATCTGCACAAGCGGTCAGCAAATCCTCTGGACACATATCCATAAGGGAATCAACATCCATACCTATACAATTCTGATAATCCTTACCGCAGCGGTTATCGTTTTGGAGGCAGTTTT
>CAZJGX010000062.1:0-4885 GCA_964545825.1 uncultured Muribaculaceae bacterium | reverse complement strand
AAACAAACACATGTGTATTGCCGGCGGGCGCCACCGCCACTAATTTACAAAAAGGCGTAAATATCGGAATCATTGTTGGCGGAACAGTTGTTGCAGTTGCAGTGACTGTTATGACTGCAGGGGCAAGCGGTGCCGCCATAACCCCTATCGTATTAACCGGCATTGAAACCATTGGTGCCGGAATTGAATTAACATCACAATTACAAATAGACGGTATTGCAGATGAATTTCTTGTTAAAAGCAATCAATGTAAAAGTGCATCTTGCGCAGAAAATTTGCTGAAACAAAATCTGCAACGCATGTCAAACATCGCAGGCAACATGACCGATGCTGAAATTCAGGCAGTTGATGCAGAATTGGCACGCTTAAACGAACTTATTCCCACAACATCACAATTTTATACCGATATCGTTGTCGGCGAAAGCCTAACAGGCGCAAATGCAAAAAGCCTGATGGATTCAGACAGTTGGGAACCGGAACAGGTATGGCGCGCGGTTGGTGCCGGATTACAATTAACATCCGCATTTGCATCAGTTGGTAAATGGATTTTAAGTAAAACAGGTATGTTGGCAAAAAAACTGCCAAAGGCAACCTCTTCAATTACAACCAAGGCACAATCCAGCAAGACCGCTATAATAGAAAAATCACACACCATAAAAACTACGAAAAGTGGGGTAAAAAACTTTACAGCGATAAAGATTTCTGACTGGCGGCCTCAGGTTTTTAAATTTGAATACAATGGAAAAACATATTACTTAAAATCAACAAACGATTTACAAGAAATAGAGCGCACAAAACGTGCATATGATATTTACAGAAATGACAACATGGTTTCATCAGTAAAACTTGTAAGTGAAGACCAGGAAAAATTGGCAAAGGTTGCCAAAGAAAACGGTTTTATTGGTTCAAACGGATTCCAATGGTTTCTGACCGAAGAAATTACAGATACCCAAGAAACATTTTTTACAATTAGTGAGGCTTTCAAACATGGCGACACCAGTTTATTTGATAATATACTAAAAAGTAAACCATTAACACTGAACGAACAAAACGAACTACTTAATTCCATAAATAAATTAAAGCAAAATGGTATAAATCACGGTGATTTAGGATCAAACTTATTTCTACAGCGTGATGAAAGTGGCAAATTGCACGCATATATAATAGATTATGAATCATGGGCACAAAACGATCCAAATCGTCAGGATATGAATCATATAAAAGGATTTTTAAAGCAATTTCAAGAATTGGGATTGGCTGAAAAAGGACATTTAAATTACTAACTTTAAAATGCCTAATAAACCAACATTAGTTCGCGCCATAAACTCCACATTTCTGGTTGGGCTGTAAATCTATACTGTTTTATTCAAATACACAAATGATTGTGGGGCAGATTTTAATCCAAAATCATTTAGCATCAGTGGTTTCTTATATTTCTTTACTGTGCCAAGTTTATATGCAACCGCCTTTTGTCTGCCCTTGAAATAATTATCAAAAAATTGCTTGGATATTCCGGAAAAGGCTTTGGTCTGTTCCCAGACTTTATTCGTTTCATCTTCTATGGTTTCTAAAACCTCTGCCTCGCCAACGATACGCATTACTGGAAAAGTAGAATATATAACGATTGTATCAACATTTAATTTACAACGACTTTTTCTGTATTCAAACTTCTTGGTCTGGGCAAAAATTTTTTCAACATATTCAGGGTTAATTGATAACAATATCTGACACATCTAAATATCCACGCCTTAAAATCAATATTTGAAATTTTATATATAAACATGATTTTACCATAAAATATCCGGGATTTAAAGTCTTATAGCTATTTTTGTTCCCCATCAGATTCATGTAAAAAAATTAAATTAATAGTTTATTTTCTATTTATTTAATGTAATAATATAAACATATCAATAAATTATTGATTTTATGTGTGGAGATCAAAATCAGACTTTTTTATCCATAATTTTTATGCTTGTCTGATGTTGTGAATTTTCTTACAATGATTTTGATGGCTAGGATTTTTACTTTTATTTTATGCATGTTTTGCCTGATATCTGTATCGGGGGCGGCGACTGTACAAAGTGCAGCAACACAGACATCTGCATATAATTATAATTACATGTATCCATACATGAACAACCAAATGCGGACTGATTTAAACCCCGGCACCGCAATCGCACAAAGCACCAGTCCAATCAACGCCGTCGTCAGAACAGAAAATCTGGGCACACCACGCCGTGTTGTCGCACGCAGTGCAACAAATGGTGGCGGCACTGTACGCCGCGCAACCAACCCCACAACAACAGCACGCGCCGCCACCACAGTTGGCAATAATTCCATCGGTGCATCATCTGTCGCACAACCACGTCGTGTTGTCGCACGCAGCGCAACAAATGGCGGCGGAATTGCACGCAGTGCATCCAATGCCCGCACAATCCGTGGCGACGCATCCAACATCGGGGGCAGTCGTGGTGACACATCGTACCTGGCCAGAATATCTGACAATATCAACAATCAACCACAATCAACAACCGAATCGATACCATCGGCGCGATGCCTGGCAGACTATGTTGATTGCATGAACAGATATTGTGTACGCGAAAACACCGCCTATAACCGTTGTTATTGCAGTTCTAAATTGGCACAAATTGATTCAAAATATCAAAAAAATATTGATGATTTAATCAAGCAAATTATTCAACTGCAAAACAAAAGTTATTGGACAGAAGCCGAGATGAACGAATATTGGATGAATACTGTCGGCAAATATAGTGGTGAAAATTCATGGACTAATTTGGACAATGCATTAAACATAGACTGGGCCAGCACTGAAAGCCGTGTTCGCGGCCAGCAGGCATTTGCCACCGGTCACGATTATTGTGTTCAGCATTTACGCGGATGTGCATATATGGCATCAAACATGCGTGACGCATACCGGTCAGAAATATCGCGCGATTGTGCAAAATATGAAAATGCGTTGCAGACTATAAAAAATGTCGCAGAAAGTTTAGTGGAGTCTTATCAATGAAACCTTTTTTAGGAATAGAATACAGTCGTGGCGCACGCGCCAATCCCGTTGATGGCGGCCCTATGTTGGCGCCACGCGCAGTACAGCAAATGTTTCCAAATACAAATTGGATAATGATTGAACACATACAGGCGGATATAGACACATGTCGGGCCGACCGATTTGGGGACACTTTTGAAATACACAAAAAAATATATGACAAAACACCAAGCGCCCCACATGTAATGATTGGCGGTGATCACTCGGTAAACTTTGGTCATTTTGCAATCCTTGCCGACAGGATACCAGACCAAGACCTGTGCCTGATATACATTGATGCGCATCTGGATATTCACAGCCCGGAATCCAGCCAGCACGAGGCATCTGGTGCCCCACATGGGACGAACGTCCGCGCACTGCTGGGCGATGGGGACGCACGATGGATTGGATTACAATCCAAACGCCCTGCCCTGCGACCAGAAAATATATTTTATCTGGGCACACGTTCATATGAACCTGCGGAAATTAAATATGTGACAAACAACAACATCTTTATGCGCCGCGCAGAACAATTACAAACAAAAACGGACGCAATCAGCGCATTATCAGAAATTCGCAAAAAAATTGGCAACCGTCCATACGTTGTATCATTTGATTTTGATGCAATTGACCCAAAATATTTTCCAGATGTTTGGGTTCCGGAACCAGGCGGTATTTCACCGGAAATAGCAGAATATTTTACACGCGAATTGGCACCAAACGCCCACAGTTTTGAATTTGTTGAATACGCCCCAACCGGCGACGAATCAAGCGCGAATATCGTACAAACACTGGTTGGAATTGCCGCAGAATAAATTAATATCAACGTTGGCGATTAATGCATGATTCTATTAAATCAGCCATGTGATATTTATTATCCAATACACATACCCATACAGCCAAATCAATAACTTGGTTCAGTTCATGACGCTGATATGGATGTGTGTTTGTTGCATATAAATAATCAATTTGTGATGCATATCCACGTGATGCGGCGTTCATTACTGTCCGAAACATTTTACGCCCCCGGTACGATAATGCACCATAACCGGTTAAATACGTATCACCAAAATCAATGCGACGCCCATTACGATAGTTGCGAGGGTCAGCCTCGGCATCCGACATGGCAAAGATACCATTTTCATTATGACGGATTATGCCATCTTGGCGTTCACCGGCCCACTTTGACAACATATAGTTTTGCACCCCACCAAACGACGCCATATATACCGGACAATTATCACGCGGTTCCGCATGATTGGCCGCAAACGCCGTCTGTATTTCAAATGTGGCGCCATGTCCACGATATCTCTCACCGATTTTATAATAACTTTTCAAGGCATATTCCGCACTAATTTTTGGAAAGGATAATTTAAATACAACCGCCATCAGTCCTGACCAAGGACTAACCCCGCAAATATTTATTCCGCGTGCCGTTAATTTACAATCCGTGCCAAACAATTGCCGTGCCGCATCAATATCCACAACAATATCAGATTCAGGCATAGTTAAATAACATAAATTATTCGCCAGGAAATCTGTTATAATATCGTGAAACTCATACGTTGCCACACCACGTAAATCCGGCGCAACACACGCACACAACTGCGGTGGCAATCCACCAACAAACGGCCGCACATTAAAATTATTTACAATATAATTAATATGCTGCATATCCAATTTACGGCGCATAAAACGGGTCAAAGATATTTCATGATTATTTTTCATGCTTTAATGTTTAGCACACACAATATTTTTGTCAACCATGATTTTCACACATTTTATTATGTCGATAAATATTGCGCGCCAGTTCATCACTGATTACATCCCAGTCAGATG
>CAZJGX010000061.1:0-5187 GCA_964545825.1 uncultured Muribaculaceae bacterium | reverse complement strand
GCCCGCGCAAAGCGTGGGAATTTACAACCCCGAGGTCCCGCCAGGATAATAAAAAATGCACCAATTGTTGGTGTATTTTTTTTATTTATTCCATACGTTTATTAAAAAAACTGGCAAAGCCCGGGTCTGCCTTTGCCGCATCACAACAAAAACCATGTCGCAGGTTATATGTACATGCCCATCGCAACCATCCACGATATGAATCCAATTGACTGGTGGTATGTGCTGATATTTCTGCGTGACGGATTAATATTCGCATTTTACGCTTTATCTTGCGCGCGCCGGCGCGGGTTAATATAACATGTGTCTTAAAGTGCCGATATCCGATAAAGTCAACACCATGCGCGGTTGGTTTGACATAGGCCCGTGAAAACGTTAACCCCAGATTTTCAAACAACCAATCGCGCAACAGTGTGCGAATACGCACCAATTCATTTGCATCATTTCCGAACACACAAAAATCATCACAATATCTGATATAATGCTTGATATGCAATACGTGTTTTACAAACATATCTAAATCGTTCATGTATAAATTACCCAACCATTGACTGGTCAGATTTCCAATCGGCATCCCGCGTGGCGGTGGCATCGACCGTACAATATTTTCCAACAGCGCCAGTATCTTTTTATCTGATATTTTACGTTTGATTATACGCATCATAATATCGTGATTAATATTTGGATAAAATTTTCGGATATCACACTGCAACACATATTTATTTTTTCGCACAAATTCCGAACACCGTAAAGACGCCACCCGCAATCCGCGCCCCGGCACACAGGCATAAGTATCATGAATAAACATCTTTTGCCAAATGGGTGCCAATACGTTCATCAGTGCATGATGCACAATATGATCCGGATACAGTGGCAACATATAAATATCACGCTGTTTGGGTTCATATACTGTAAACACGCGATATCGTCCGGTTTGAAACGAACCGTTTTCAAGATTCTGGCGTAATCGCGCCAATTTTGCATCACGCCGTCGCAAGAAACGTGTTGCAGACGCCTTGGACTTTTTACCGCGCAGTGCACGATGGGCGGCCATATCAAAGTTTTCTGGTGAAATAAACTGACTCCACAAATTTTTGTGTGTCTTCATGAAAAAGAATAATATTTATCTATTTTTACAATTGTTGTCGAGAAAGGAATATTGTCTTTGACCGATTGAATTTGGTCGATTAAGACACTGCTGCCGGTGAATACGACGAATATGCTGTCACCCAACAGAAATTGCAATTGCAGACAATCGGTGCCGTTGCGCTTTTTAGATCCCGAAATTCTGAAATCTGTGACAGTTATTTCACGATTTAAAATATCGTTCATGAACTTTTTGTCCCCGGGCATCGGCAGTTTATCACGTGCAAACACAGAAAATTTTGGGCAGTTTGTTTTATCCAGTTTTTTTATATCATCTATGGTCATGATGCATCACCCATTGTTAAATGAATTAATCAAACATCCGGACGTTTACCAAGCGGGAACAGGTGACTGGCCCGGATGTTTCCTGCGCTATTTGTTTGGTCGCCGTGAACACAGAGAATTTTCACAGCACACCGGGATATATCGCCCCGCCTTTTGATAATGCAAGGCATAGAAACAGACATATTTGTCGTCTGAAAAGTGGCATTATGCACTTTGTCCTGCAGGCCAGCAAAACTTTAATCCGTGATGTCATAAAGTCATCATTACCCAAGGAGCCGACCGACCCGAACAGGCCCGCGCGATACGAAGAGTTGTTTCGGACGTTGTTGCCGCAGTTGTTCGCACAGTTCGACCTGCATTCGGAGACCGAGCCATAGGTGTTACGGAACACCCAACGCGAAAACCACCACACAGGGCCCGCCTGTCATCGTTACGGTGATACACCCCTTTCCCAGTTTTGGCTGGGAAACTGTTGTTAATAAAAACGTTATCTCATTTTATGTTTTCCTTTTTTGATTTTAACCCTCTCGCCACCCATCCACAGAAGGGGACACGGGGGCGGGGCCGCCGCCCCCACCGTGCATAATAAAAACGATTATTCGTTTTTATTATGCACGCCCCCACCCGTTTCCGGCGTCCATGGCATTTTTGCCACGGACGCATACCGATTTATCAATTGCCGACCGACCCGAACAGGCCCGCGCGAGACGAAGAGTAGTAGCGGACGTAGCTGCCGCAGATGCTCGCACAGTTCGACCTGCAATCGGAGACCGAGCCACAGGTGAAACGGAACACCCAACGCGAATTCACAGGATGTGTCATCTGGCACCAACAATACTGTCCGGTGCGTTCACCACCCGTTGCAATATCACCAGAATCCGCATCAATCAATGTATCTGTGGCGGCACTGCTGGGGGTTGTCACACACGTTGCAATACCAAACACCGTGCCGTATGGAAATGTTGCGTTCCACTCAAACAATTCCGCATTATACGAGTTATTTGTACCCGCGACCTGTGGGTCCAGCACAATTGCCAATGTATCGTCTGCCGCGCACATTGTCGTGGCATTTGCATGCAATGATATTAATCCCAATATACAAACCATTAATATCCGTTTCATCTTTTCTTCCTTTCTTTGTTCTTGTTTTAACTCTTCGTGTCATTTGCTTTTTTGTTTTGTCACGCACAGTATTTATTTACCACTACCCCGTCCCTGCTTCGTCACGACTTCGCAGGGCCACCCCTTCTCGGTGAGAAGGGGATTTTACCATATTGCCAAGTACACACCATTTGTGCGGAAATTGTTTGTATTGTCGCGTATCGCTGATGCGCAATCACGTGCACAATTTGACGCACATGACGCATCATCACTATATTGACGATTATAAACCCACCATGACGTAATCGGCCCAGCCAATTGACACCAACACATTGTCCCGACGTCCGCACTGGATGCACGCAAATGTGTGTTCGCAGAACCCTGGCTGACATTTCCGCCGGCGGTATCTGTTGAAATCTCATTACACGTCGCCATGCCGTCCAGTGTCCGATACGACGAATTATTCGGCACCAAGTCATAATCAAATCGCAATGTGAACGTCATGTTATCTGAATCCACAGACATAGATGTTGGATTGACCGATTTTTTGATAACGAATACCGGCGTTTGGTTATGTATGCATGTGGTTGCACCATATGCCGCACCACACAAAACACCCAAAATCGCAGATATTGATACTATTTTTTGCATCTGTTTGTTCCCCCTGTTGTTTAATCTGTCAAATGATAATTCGCACCACCAATGGTGACATTTATGGTATTGGACTGGGCACCTTGTTCCAGATTGCCATAGCATACCCCGCCGGATGTCTGCACATTTACAGACGGTGCCGTCACCCGCGTGGAATACAATGGCCATGAACGACCACCAGTCATATTTAATGTGACATTATCACGTGTAATCCCCGGACACAGCGCGGCACATGTTCCAACACCGGTATATGTCAAATCACCATCACATAAAATCGCACACATACTGTTTTGCCTTTCGCCTGCACCACAATTTGCAGTCAACCAAAATGATTTATATCCGGATGCACAGACTTTGTTTTCAATCGGCATCATCGTTGTGTCGGATACCGTTATGTCATAAAAATTTTCCGGGCAATCACCACGTGTTTTTGAAACACACGCACCATCAGACAAATATTGCCCCGCCCCACACAGGGTTGCACCAAAATTTACCAATACCCCGTTATAAATCGCAGACCAAAAATCAGGCAATTCGTACTGATTATATGAATTCATACACTCGTTTAATTCTGCAGATGGTGACGAAAAAGTACTGGCACCGATTAAAGTCTGATATTGCCCGTCAGGACAGCGTCCCTGGACACGTTCGGCACAGGCACCATTACCATATTGTGAATTTTCATCGCATAGTGTCGCGCCAAAATTCACCAACACACCATTATATATTGCATAAAATTCATCTGGCATTGTGAACGCATTATACGCGTTCATACAATTGCGCAGTTCCAACGATGGCGCGGAAAAAGTACCACTATCAATCAACGACTGATGAAAACCTGATGGACAACGTTCATGCAATAAATCAACACATGTGCCATTACTCATATGCTGGCCATCGGGACACAGCGTGGCACCAAACTTTACAATTTCTGCACCGTGCGAATCCCACGATAATGTGGTTAACATAATAGATAACAAACTTAAAACGAACCTCATCCCCTGCCCTCGGTTATGCTTTATCTTACAAATAAACCACCGAAATCAATCGTGTGGTTGGAGGTTCGAAACTATATAAGAAGAAATAGCGGGCTTATTCAATATATTCACCGCCCTCCAACCTATGGCTGGAGATATTTCTGTCCACTCCGGACACTTCTTATTTAGGTTTCGACGCCTAATTGCGACTCTCTCGCAATCGTTGTTATGATATAATAATCGCACATAATCGCGCAAGAGATTTTTCCAGATATAAATTCATATTTACATCATGTGCGTGTTTGCATATACTGATAAATATCAATTTAACCAAAGGAACGCACTGATGAATATTAAAACCATTGCAATGGGATTGGGCGTACTGACACTGGCGGCATGCGGCGGTGGCGAACAAAATCCCGAAAAATTAAAAGGACTCAGTTTTATTGCACAATCAAACAACACACCAATTACACTAACATTTGCACCGGATGCCGAACGCATAAATGGCCAGGTTGTAAATCTGTATAATGCATCATATACCGCACGTGGCAACAAGATTAAATTTGGCGATATGCTGTCTACGATGATGATGGGGCCAATGGATGCCATGACCGCAGAACAAGAATATTTCCAATTCATGGCAACTGTGGAAAAATATGACTTGGATGGCGATACACTGACCCTGTATGGAACAGACGGCCAAACAATGGTTTTCAACCAGACCGGTGCCGATGCAGTCATGGAAACAGAAACAATTGAATCAGAAACAGTGACAGATACCGTTTCTGAATAATAAAACTTGACAGCGCAAAAAAATCAGGTTATAATCTGGCGGCAAATTTGAATAAAATCATTTAAATTTGTGGCAGTTTTGGCCCCATCGTTCCTGCCTGCGCAGGAATGACAAAGGCTAGGTGAAATTGATATATTCAATTTCCAAGTTTCGGCCCCATCGTCTAGAGGCCTAGGACACCGCCCTTTCAAGGCGAGAACACCAGTTCGAATCTGGTTGGGGCTGCCAAGA
>CAZJGX010000060.1:0-5242 GCA_964545825.1 uncultured Muribaculaceae bacterium | reverse complement strand
TGAATTCATACCTATGGTGATGGCGGCTTTTGCCTGATATCATTTTTTTATAAAAGGAATTTTATATGAAAAAGTTTTTATTGTTTATTTTTGCAATGGTTGTGTCGTTTGTTCCGGGATTAATTGGTATTATGTTTACGCCAATGGGGCATGGGGATGCGTGGTTTAATGGGTTAAATCAGTCAATATTAACACCGGCGCCGTGGGTGTTTTCTGTTGTGTGGACTGTGTTATATGCGCTGTTGGGTATTGCGTTGTTCATGATTATTAATGCGCGTTCGCGGTACAGCAAGACTAAATCTTATCTGTTATTCGTCACCCAGATGGCGTTAAATGCGTTGTGGTCGTATGTGTTCTTTGGTTTGCATATGGCGGGCGCTGGCATGATTGTGATTGTATTGTTATTCTTGTTCGCATTATGTATGAAACGGGCTTTCTATCAAATCAGTCGCGGGGCATCCGCACTGGTGTGGCCATATCTGATATGGTTAATGCTGGCCATGTATTTAAATGGTATGGTGTTGTATTTGAATTAGGGCTATATTTTCAAAACCCGGGCATTGGGATCACCGATGTTCAGGTATTTTAAGCCCAATTCTTCGACATAGTCCGGACTGTAATTCTGCAACAATTCAATATGGTGGTTTAGTGTGTTTAGTTTTTCCTGTTCTGCGGCCAGTTGTGTTTGTTCTGCGTCCAGGCGCCATATGTTTATCACAAATTTTTGAACGCTGACCTGGCCAAAGAATATGCCGGTGAATACAAACAGGCTGAATACGGCAATCATAACGCCAAATTTGCCCCATATCCCCAGTGACCATGCACGGCCAACAAATCCGAATAAATTTTTGATTTTTTCACCCATAGCGTTTATTATATCACAAATGTTTTCAGATAAGAACCAAATTTTTGCAGCGCCACTTGCCGGGATTACAGACCGGCCGTTTCGGCGTATCTTGCGCGAATTTGCACCACGTGCAAAATTGGTGACGGAAATGATTTCTTGCCACTCGTTGGTGGAAATGCATAAAAATTGTCTGCGTAATTTTGACCGCTATGATGACGAAGGTGATATCGGTGCCCAGATTTTTGGGGCGGATGTGGCACTTATGGCGGATGCGGCGCGTATTTTACAAGACAGTGGCGCAAAATGGATTGATATTAATATGGGTTGCCCCGTGCCAAAGGTTGCAACCCGGGCGGGTGCCGGGGCGCATTTGATGCGTGACCATGTGCTGGCTGGTAAAATTATGGCGGCCGTGGTGCGTGCGGTGCAAATTCCTGTTTCAATTAAAACTCGGTTGGGCTGGGATGCAGAACACTGTAATTGGCGCGATTTGATAAATATTGCGTCAGATTGTGGGGTAAGTTTTGCAGCATTACATGGGCGTACGCGTGCGCAATTATATCTGGGGGCGGCGGTGCATCCACAGATTGATTCTGATATGCCAATCCCAATTATTGCGAACGGCGATATAAAGACCGTGGCAGACGTAGAGGCCGTGACAGATTTGGGTTATCATGGTGCGATGATTGGGCGTGGAATCTTAGGGCGGCCGTGGGTGCTGGGGCAATTGGGGCGTGATGATGTGGGCGCACCGAAAAATGTTGGCGATATTGTGTTGCGACACTTGGATTATGTGTTGGAATATTATGGTGCGCGTGCCGGTGTTCCAATGTTTCGTAAGCATGCCGCATGGTACAGTGCGGGTATTCCAAATTCTGCCGAATTTCGTATACGGGTTAACCAAATTACCGATACGGATGAATTAAAATCAGAAATACGTAAATTTTGGGGTTGCAGAACGGATATATAGATTCTATCATATGTGACGATAAAAATTTGAAGGATGTACGACATGGATGAAATAAAAACAGAAGAACAGATTCCAGAAATGACAGCGGGTGAAATGTTGCGCAATGCCAGAACAACCGGCCGACGCAAACGTGAAATTCCAACTATTGCCAAGCAGTTATGTATTCGTGAAGAATTTTTACAGGCATTAGAAGACGGAAATTATACTTTTATCCCGGAATTGGTATATATTTTGGGCTTTGCGCGTAATTATGCAATGGAATTGGGCTTAAATCCGGATGAAATTGTAAAGAAAATAAAGATTGAAATGGGTGTCATGTCTGATACGCCGGCTGATACAAATAATGCAGATACTGTGGCAAAGGCAACAAAGGCGAAACCTGGTACAAAAGTATCGGCAGGTGGTGTGGCAAAGGCGTCTGTGGGATATGTTGCACGGCATTGGAAAATATTTGCGGCCGGTGCGGTGTTGTTGGCGATTGTTATTGTCGCGGCGATTTTTGCAATTACATCATCGTCGGATGTACCGGTGGTTGATAGTGATGTTGCGGTTGTGACAACAGCGGTAAACGAACCAAAATATAATTTGCCAGTGCGCGAGCGCTGGGGGGTGGAAAACCGCGAAGAGGCTCAGGTTATTTTACAGGCCAACCGTGGTTCGTGGATAAAGGTTGAAGACGGACGCGGCAAGACTGAATTTTCACGTGTCTTGGTCGAAGGTGATGTATATTATGTACCGACAGTGGGTAAGTTCAAGGCGACATTTGGCGATGCCGGCGGTATTGATATCTGGGTTAACGGTAATTTGGCACCCAAGGCAGGCCCAGACCACGTGCGCAAGTCGGATATTTCATTAAGTCCGGAAAAATTGATTGCACAAAAAGATAACGCAGTATCGGATTCAGAAAAGACGGAAACAAAATAGTAAAACGCCCCATTTGGGGCGTTTATTTTATTTTGTGTCATTATTAAATTTTGTAATAACAATTACCACTTAATTCAAAGTATCCTGTAGAATCGCCATATTCCCCAGATGGAATATAGCAGTGTGTGATGCTGGAATTAGTACCGGCAACAGATGTTCCTGTGTGGTTGAATACCGTTTTACAGGTGTTGAGTGTTAGGCTGGAACCGCTGTTGTTAGAATATTGGCAGGTTATGTTGGTTCCTGGGCATTGTTGACAAGTGTTTGTCGCCATATATGATGTTTTGCCATCTGTGGTGTATGCGGATGTTATGGTGCCATATTCGCCTGTGTAGCATCTGAAATCGCATCTGGATTTTTGACCGCTCAAACTAGGCATGCATTTTGCCTCCCAATAGACTTTATCTATGCCAACTGAGAAAGTCGGATATTTGGGTAATGTAATCCAGTCAAAAGATGGGCAGTTTTCGGCACATTCGCTGGGGCTGAAACTGCTGTCGCCACCTGTGTTGTCACCCAGATCTGTCTTGCATGGTACGCAACAGTTGGAGCCATAAGAATTACACCGGCCCGTATTTGCATCTGTACATGATACACAATTGGATGTAGATGCCGCCAATGCCGTATCGGTTATCAGTGCCAATATCAACGTGGTAAATATTATTTTGTTCATTTGTTCAAACTCCTGTTGTTAAGATAAACAAAAACCACCAGATTTTTGGTGGTCAGGAGGTTGAAGACAATCTTACGAATTGTGTGTTTATTCTGCGCGCAGTGCACATTATTCACAACCCTCCTGACCATGGGTCAGGAGATTATTGTCATCAGAATAAAAAATAGCGCATTTATGCGCCACAAGATTGTATTCTGACGCGTAAGCACGGGTCTTCACACCCCATTGACAGAATTCCTGTCAACAATTTGATTATATCGTGTCTGGGTCTTAAGTGCAACTATGGATTTTATGGTGATTTATTCTTTGTCGTTTCGGTTGAAAATTTCTATATTTTGGCTATATTTATTGTCACTATGACTGGAACAATAAAAATTCGCGGTGCGCGCGAGAATAATCTTAAAAATGTTGATATTGATCTGCCAAAGAATAAATTGGTTGTGTTTACCGGTGTGTCTGGGTCGGGGAAATCATCCTTGGCATTTAATACCATCTATGCCGAGGGCCAGCGCAGGTATGTAGAAAGTCTGTCGTCTTATGCACGGCAATTCTTGGATATGCAAAAAAAGCCAGATGTCGATTTGATAGAGGGATTAGCACCTGCAATATCTATTGAGCAAAAGACCACATCAAAAAATCCGCGTTCAACGGTTGGTACTGTCACAGAAATTTATGATTATTTCCGTTTGCTGTGGGCGCGAATTGGGGTGCCGCATTCGCCTGTGACCGGTTTGCCGATTAAATCCCAGACAATTGCGGAAATGGTGGATTGGACGCTGAAAATCCCCGGGGGTACAAAAATTTATATCATGGCCCCATTGGTACGCGAGCGTAAGGGTGAATATCGCAAGGAACTGGCGTTCTTGGTAAAGCAGGGGTATCAGCGCGCGATTGTTGATGGACAGTTATATGATCTGTCATCTGTGCCACCGTTGGATAAAAATAAAAAGCATAATATTTTTGTTATTGTTGATCGTCTGGCCATGCCTGCGGCAGGTATTTCTGATAATGACATGGATGAGTTCAAATCACGTATGTATTCTTCGTTCGAGGGGGCATTGCGTTTGGTGCCGGGTTCGGTATTGGTGCGACGTCTGGATACGGATGAAGATATTTTGTATTCGCAGAACTATGCGTGCCCTGTCAGTGGATTTACAGTGCCAAAAATAGAGCCCAGATTGTTCACTTTTAATGCGCCGATGGGGGCATGTCCGACGTGTGATGGGTTGGGTGTACAATTGAATATGTCGCCAGACTTGGTTGTGCCAGACCCGTCAAAATCTATATTGGATGGGGCAATTGCACCATGGTCGCGTGGTGGGATGTTAAGTCAGTTTGAACATTTATTATCTGCATTGCAAAAGAAATACAAAATCCCAATGTCAAAGCCATGGCATACATTGACTGCTGAACAGAAAGATATAATTCTGTACGGCAGTGGGGACGAGTCAATAAAGATAAATTGGAACGGATTTGTTTACGAAAAGCCATACGAGGGCGTGATTCCAAATATTGAACGACGGTGGCGCGAATCGGATTCCGAGGCTGTGCGGTCAGAACTGGCCAAATATCAGTCTGAAAAACCGTGCCCTATGTGTCATGGAAAGCGGTTAAATATCCAGGCGTTGTGTGTAAAAGTCAATGGCATGGATATCATGGATGTATGTGATATGGCGGTTGATGATTCTTTGCGCTGGTTTGTCGATTTGCCAAATCATCTGGGCCAGAAAGACAACGATATCGCGCGTGTAATATTGCGTGAAATCACCAGTCGGCTTTCCACATAGCTGATTGTTTTCTCGTCGGCACGACGGTTGGTCAGCTCCCA
>CAZJGX010000059.1:0-5696 GCA_964545825.1 uncultured Muribaculaceae bacterium | reverse complement strand
AAAACGGTAAACAAAAATCTCTAAACGATATTCATGATATCGTTTATGGCGTTTTCTTAGGTTTGGATAATGCTATGCTTGAACAATGCCAGGCCGCCGTAGATTCCAAAATGTTAGAGGTTTGTGGCGCAACAGATTCATGTGAAGATGCCTTTGTTGATGATGATGCAATTGGTACTGAAAGTCTGGTCAGTTATAAAAATAATGATGGTGATACCATTTTGGAGGGTTTGATAACCTTTGGTAATGTTAAGGTAACAAAAACTAATAATAGCACATCTGATGATGCGAATATTGCACTTGGTTCATATGAGGTTAATATTAATGATTATAAGTCACATATAAATACATCTGATCCGGCGGCGGCGCGAGTTGTTGCGGCCTTGCAATCGGCAGCGAACAAGATATCTCAGAAAATTGCCATTGTATCTCAGGATCCGACTATCGACATGTGTATCAACGGACGTGATATGTCGCAAATAAGACGTCGCGGCGAAGGACAATCCAACCGAGCGGACAAGCGATTCCCTCATTTATTGGATTCCGCTATTATGGCTATTACTAATTCTGGTTTGGAACGGGCGAATGCCAATTATAGCAAAAAATATGAAAAATTGGTCGCTGAGGCGATAGAGGATCAAAATGACGCTATCAAATCTGCACTATGTGCCGGGATGGCGATGAACCCGGATAACGATCCGCGTTGTCTGAACTATGCGGATGACGGGTCGTGCACAAAATACGGTATCTATTCGCCATTTGAAAATATGTTTGGCACATCCAGTAACACCGGCATTAGTGGTTCCGACATGTATGCCATAAAATATGTAATTGATGGCGCAACAATTCAAAAACGGGCGCAGATGGCCGCTGAAGGACATGGCGAATTTATTCAGACCGATGAGTTTGGAAATATGTTGGGACGGTTAAGTTTGGCATCAACTTATTCGCCACAGACAAATACTTGTACTATTACCACTAATAGCATTGCATGCGCGGATACTGAACAGATTATAACAACAGATTCAGTATCGGTAAAGGAAATGAAAGCAGGTGTGTTCACTAACAATACGGTAAAGCTTGGGAATGTAAAGATTTCCAACGGCAATAAAATAAAACGATTAAATGTAAAGTCTGAAACATACCATGGTGTTGCGTGCAAAAAGTTTGCGGATCCGGTTATAACAACAAATTCAGTTAAAATGTAATAAAAAAATCCCCTGAACGTGGGGATTTTTTATTCCGGTATTTCGGTTATGTCTGTTATAACTGTTACACCCATTTTGCGCCATGCGTTACATCTTTCGTCTAAATCCATAATGTTGGTGGCGCCTAAAAATATCACCGGTGATAAATTGTTTCCTGTTGCGATTTCAATAACGGTTTTTATTGGTGATGGGCGGGATTTTCCGGCGGCAAACCAGGTGTCGTCATCCGCAATCCAGAAATCATTATCGGTATGTGATGCAATTGCGTGTTTGGCGGTCAATACTATGTCGCCTTGCATGCTTGCCTTAATCGATTTGGATTGCATATATTCCATAACCGGATTGTTGGCGGTTGCATCTGGTACGGGGGGCGGATTCGTGGCAATGCTTGTGTCTTCTTTTATTTCGGATGAGGTGTCAAAATCAATGGATGTGAACACCGGTGCCTCTGTAATGATTGATTGGTCGGATGGGGCATCCATTTGAAAATCAAAATCATCCGGAATTGGGAATGGGTTATCCGCCGTTGTCGTGTCGGTCGGGCGTGTTTCCATTCCTGTATTCGCCTGTGGTGCGGGTGTTGGTATCTTGGTTTGGGTGGTGCTGTTGTCTATCTTTGATTGCAATGATAATCTGGCCCGTGCACGCAGGAAAGAGGCCTTCAATTCATTCGGTAAATTATTGGGAAGTGGGGCGGTCGCATCCGTATCGGATGATTGGGTTGGGGCTGTATCTGGGGTGGCATCTGTTTCTGGGTGAGATGTTGCCTCATTATTATCCGCGGTTAGGCGTTTTATAAAATCTTTAACTTTATCGACAATCGGTTTGATTTTTGCCGGAACGGAAATTGTTAGTAATGGTTTCTTTGTGCGAACAATAATTGTTGTTGTTGCGATGTATAATGGAACCGCGGCTAAAATTAAAATTCCGAAAACAAATCCCGCAAATCCGTGCAGGCGCGCATGCGATAATCTAATCCAGTCGGTGGCGGAAAATATGGAAAAATTAAACATTAATTGCAAAATCAGCCATGTAATAATGATGTAACAGATACTCCAAATAATGGCGGGGCGGTTTGCTGTAAATAATTCTTTAATTTTTTTCATATTTTTATTGTCGCACAATAATGCAAATTTGTCAACCAAAGAGTTTGTGCCGAAAAAATATATATGTACATATTTTGTCTAAAAAGTGTTTTTTTATGTGGCAAAGATATGATATAATTGAAACAAAAAGAATAGGGGGATTTTATGCAAAATTGGCTAAAGGGCTTATATCTACCGGTTGTTATTAGTGGTTTATTGGCCTATGTTGGTGGGGCAAATGCGGCGGATAATTCGGGTCGTGCGGGATATGCACGTGTAAATCGTGCCGCGAATGGCAATGCGGCGACGCAACGCATGCCGTCTATGCCAACTATGCCGATAATGCCGGGTGGCAATTTGTCAATTGATATTCCATCAAACCCGGTGGTGACGGTCGTGCCTAATAATCCGGGCCCGGATATCCCCGATAATCCCGATAACCCGGATGTTCCGGACAATCCGGTAACCCCCGAATGTCCCGATGGTGGCGTGAAAAATTCAACATATACCATACAGAATTGCATGGACAGTATCATGCTGTGCGTATCAAATGGGTTGCCCAACGGATTAAACAGCCTGTTTGACGAAGATTTGCGCAATTCTATTGTAAATGGCATGGGCCTGTGTCGTACCCAGGTTGAGCGTTGTGTAACAGATGTTCGCCAGAATTGCAGCAATGTTTATCGTTCATCGGCCGATGTATGGATTGATTTTAATTCGCGTCGGGTTCAGCCGGAATATTATAATTTCGTGTTGCGCAAAACTGGTCTTACCCCGAACCAGGCGGAAAATACATGCCGCTTGTTGGATATGAACACATATGGGTCATCATTTGCGGCCGTATCAACATCTGGTAATGTCAGTGCGGAATACAATAAACAGGTTGGTGCATATAATAGCCAGAATGGTGGCGTATTGATTAAGACCAACCCGCTGGGCGCTGATGTTAATATTGGCAACGCCGGTGTCGATGGTCAGCGTGGACATTACGCGCGTTGGGATGCGGCGACGGCCGATTGCTTTATTCGTGTCGCGGCATATAACAAAGATACTCATATAAAAAACAGTTGGTTGTTTGGCGCCGCGGGCGATAATGAACCGGCCGAGGTATGGCGTGCCGCCGGTGATACATTCAGTTGTAACAAGGATTTGTTCGGATTTTCGCTTATGAACAAAACCAGCACTGCGGCCGTCGTGGGCGTTGCGGGCGGTACTGTATTGGGTGCGGGCATTGGTGCATTGGCCGCCCATGGTAAGCGCGCATTTAGTTGCGATAATGAAAAACATCGTCAAATGCTGTTCGAAGAATTTCGTGCCGATGGGACAATTCGCACAATTAATGAATACTTGACGATAAATCAAAGACTTAATACAGAATCCAAAACAATGGACAAAGAACAATGCGAAGGAGTTTTGGACCTGTTCGACAGATGGCATCAAACCCAAACCGCATTGGTTGATTGTGTAGAAGACGGTATATCGTCTCAATCTGTTCGGATTTCATTTTCGTGCGATGATGTTTCGACACAATCTGGATTGAATACATGTTTCAATACATATGCCGCGCCGTGTTTAGGTCAAAGTGGGGTCGCCGCATGTGGCAGTTATTTGATTAATAATTATTGTAAAAATGTTGCAACGGCGGATGCCTGTGTTACAGCATTGCGGAATGCCGGTGTCAGCGAAAATGCCATCGTCAAACCCACCAATGCGACGGATAATGGCACATATAAAGAATCATGCACATTCCAACCGCTTAACTTGGATAAAGTATATGGTACCGGCATTTATTGCCAGGACGATGATCGTTGCAAAAAGCCGTACGAAATAACACAAGATGTTAACCGTTTGGGCTCTGTATTTACCGCTGATATTGACACATTGATTGCCAAGGGTGAAAAATCCACGATAGGCAAGGGTGTTGCCATCGGTGCGGCGGTTGGTGCCGGCACGGGTGGTTTGGCCACGGCCATAACCGCGTTGGTCGAACGCAGTAATATTAATTGCCGTGTTGGCGATAACCTGGCTCAGGTTGGATTTGGCAAATCATATTCAATCGGTTCATTAAAAGATTTCTATGTAAAATGGAATCTGAAATTGCCGGATACAGTTCAGCCGACGGCGATGGTAACCGATTGCGCATCATGGCATAATGTATGCGGCATGATAAACGATATGAATTATTGTAAAAATGCCCAGATAAATTATAAACCGCTGGATGCCGCGACAATGACATTGGTTCGTTCGGCATGTACCCCGTCCGGCAGTGTATGTATCGAAAATTACACGGTTGCCAAATCGCATGGTGCATGTAAATAAATATATATTGAATAAAAAATCCCCCGTCGGGGGATTTTTTATTAGAGTTCAGTGTTCAGAGTGCCATATATAATGTGCAGTGTTCAGAGTGCAGAGTTCAGATTTTTCCCCTGTCATTATGAGAAATGTCGGGCTATGCACCTTTGTCATTGCGAGCGTAGCGAAGCAATCCATATTCTTTTGTCATTGCGAGGCGTATGCCGAAGCAATCCAGTAAACAATAATGAACTATTCCGCGTTATGTTCTGGATTGCCACGTCGGACTGACGGCCTCCTCGCAATGACAGAAAAAACAAAACACCATGCACCCCGCAATTACAAAACAAATATAAAAATAGGGATGCAATTGCATCGCTATTTTTGTGGGTTTAATAAATAATATTTTCTTATTTGCCGGCCGCCTTCATACGTTTGCACTGTTCAGCAATGGCGCGACGGAAATCCGGATTCCATGTCCCGAAGTCCGCCACGCAGAATGCGCCATCCCGGGCCGCGTGGGTTGGGGTTGAATGAATCCAGATAGTTAACCAAGCGGTGTTGGATAGTAATTGTAATTTGCCGGTTGTTTCATCGCGTACAACAAAGTTGCACACCGTGTATGTGCCGCGTTTAGCCATGCGAATATCCTTGGTTGATTGTGTCCATGCGAACCAACCCGGATAGGCGGTTATTGATACCTGTTTCGATACATTACATACCAATGTTAATTTATCGTTCTTAAACTCTTTATCGAACCAGTTCTTAAATTCTTTGGTGCCGCGGTTGCAGTAATCGTCCCATGTCACTTTTTGTGCATTATATGTTTCGGTCAGTAGTTTGTTGTTTTCGTAGTCATAGATTACAACTTCGTTATAATGCGGCCCAAGTGCGCGTTGTAATGCCGATGTGGTTGCCTGTTCACGAATGATGGTGCCCGGCATCGTTGCGGGCTGCGTTGTTGTATAATTTTTTGTGGAAAATATGTTTTTGAACATCTTTTTTAGTTTCTTTGTTAAGTGATATTATAAAACGAAAAATATATTTGTCAAAAAAAATCGCCGCGTGGATGGGGCGGCGATATTTTGATTATTTCATGTCTATGATT
>CAZJGX010000058.1:0-5866 GCA_964545825.1 uncultured Muribaculaceae bacterium | reverse complement strand
GGTTAAAAACGATTTCAACAAAGGATTTTACAATGGCCCGTACAACAAATTCAGATACATTACCGTATGTAGAAAGCCGTTATGAGTTGGGGATGTTGGCATCACAACGTGTCCGCGACCTGAACGGTGGTGCAGCGCCAGTGGTTGATAAAGACGACGATAAGTTGACAGTTGTTGCCCTGCGCGAAATCGCCAGTGGCAAATTAAGTGTTGATGATGTACGTCATGAATTTGTTCAATCTTATAAAGAGGCCCCAATCGCCAGTGCCGAAGATACAGGCCTGGAAGTGACCAGCGAAGACCCATTACTGCGTGAAATTGATGCAGAATTGGAAAGCGCATTGGCGGATGAACCAATTGGTGAATCAGCAGAAAGCGATGAAGAATAAAGTATTCGGAGACGTCGCATAGTTGGTCTAGTGCGCTACATTGGAAATGTAGTATACCGGCAACGGTATCAAGGGTTCGAATCCCTTCGTCTCCGCCATCAATAGGAAAATCCCCCAATGGGGGATTTTTTTATTGATAATGATATGATAAAGGATTTGAACCCGACAAAAGGGTTCGACAAGGAGTAGATTACAAAAGCATCGCGCATTGTAATCGTCACGACTGCCCCGCAGGCACAACCGTGCCGAGGGAATCCCTTCGTCTCCGCCAGTTATTCCCCTCCATCGGAGGGGTGTTTTTATGCGTCGCATAAAAACGGGGAGGGTTTAATTCTGCAATAAAAACGCCCGCAATGCGGGCGAATAAATTAATATACAAATATATTATTTCTTCCAAAACGCAAATCCACGACGCGAGGATTTTTCTTCGCGCTGTTTTCTGTCTTCGGTCGCACGGCGACGTTCGGCACGACGTTCCTGGAAACGGCGGGCAGATTCTTCGTCACGCTGTACCAATACCAATGTTGTGACGGACAATTTGCCATTGCGGTCTTCTTCTTCGAATTCAACGATATCATTTTCATTTAAAAATCTGATGCCGGCCTGTTTTAACGCACTGGAATGAACAAATACATCATCTGTATTACCTGCATCGTTTGGCGTATCCGGGCTGATAAACCCAAAACATTTCTTGCCATTGTACCATTTTACTTTTCCTTGACGCATAATCTTTATCCTTTGTTATGCTTGTTATGGTTCTGCGAAACTACAAGAACCTGATACTATTGTTTATTATTCACACATTTAAAGCAAGCAAATTGATTTCCTAGTATTACAGTCAAAAATTTGTTATAATGTTGTCCGCCATGAATCAGCGCGAACAAATTGAACAATATATTTTAAAAAAATATAATTCCCATATTGAACATTTATGGGCGCGCAGCCCGACAGATGGAATTTGCCGCCATGTTGACAACCGCAAATGGTTTGCCGTTTTTATGACTGTGAAATGCGAAACCATGCGTATTGATGGGGATGGGACGGTTGATGTATTGAACGTGAAATGCGATGCGACACTGATGGGCGCCCTGCTGGCCAGCCCTGGGTATCGCCCTGCATATCACATGTCCAAGGCAAATTGGATTTCAATTATATTAAACGATACGATAAATATCGCCGAAATAAAAAGTCTGGTTGATTTAAGTTTTAAAATAACAGCGGGCAAATAATACCCGCTGTTTTTATTATTTGTCTTGCTTTTTATAATACCGTTGTACTTCCTTCATAACAAAGTTAAACAGTTTTCCAGCCATGGCATCTGACGGAACCTGCCAATCACTTTTATTATATGGCATTGCAGACACCAAGATAAATTCAGTCATAAATCTGAAAATATCGTACTTTTGTGATGTTGTCAGTTTTGATGGGGCATTGGTTATATCAAATATCTCGTTTTCAATGGCATCATCAACCTTGGACATTATGCGTTCTACAACATTTGCCGGATAGTGCAATGTGCATTTTTTTGGAAATCCGTCAAACAGTTTTGCATTGTCACCCTGGCTGTACAAAATGTTCCAACCGACACGTTCAAACAATTCTTCCAGACAGTGACAAACCATTAAATTATATTCTTGGGTGCCAGCATCATGCAGGGCCGCAACATCACCATCCTGAGCCTCGGCATTTTTGACGCGACGACGTGCATTTTCATATTTTTTATGTGTTTGTTTTTCAAATTCAAAAAATGTCCGAACCTGGCACATGATTTCCATCGGGACAACTTCGTCATCGGTACCAATATTTATAACCAGTTTTGCATCGCGATAATTACGCGGATTTTCAATGTCATAAAAAGTATCTTTGACCGACAAAACACGTTCAGGCATCATACCACGCACACGTTCAATAAACGTCCGTGCCTGCGGCACCAGGTCAAACAAGCATTTTACACGCCACACATCCTGTAAATACATGCGCGGCTTTTTTACCTTGTCCAAGGCGCGAACTAAATCAGCTGCGATATTCTCGTGCCCTGCCCCGATTATAGCCAAAACAGTTTCTGATGCCGCAGAGATATATTTTTCACTAAGTTTTTTGCGTATCTTGTCTGAAATCGCACGGGCAGATGCCTCGCGATCATGCGACGCGATTACTTTATAAACAGTGTCACATACATCGTTCACATATTTTGCATAATATTTTCCGGTTATTTTATCCAGCGCACGATCAATATTCTTTTGCGCACCAACAATAACAGTCACAATAGAAGATACCGCCAAATCAATTTTATGTCCGCGACCACTGGTAAAAAACTGGTTTCGCATCGGATCCATATCCAAACGATGACTGACGATATATGGAAACAGCGGATTAATATCCACTATGGTCATCGTATCCCCAACCGCAGAATCAGTACCATAATCATACTGACGTATTGGAGATTTTGGCGCGCCAAAGCATTTACCTAAAAAAACAAATACTTCACGCAACCACTCCATACCATCACGGTACAAGACGGATAGATATTGGGCGGCCTCGTCATTTATGCGACCGGCGCTACGTGCTGCCTCTATCACCGCCAGATTATTTTGGTCATTATCGCGCGTTATATCAAATGCATAATTTTCAGTCCATGGGCGCGGCAGATATGTCTTGCTCATATTATAAATCCGTTATTTCATTATAGGAAATAGTATCACGTCACGCAGTGTTGGCGCATCGGCAAAGATTGAAAACAATCTGTCAATCCCCAGTCCCAGTCCGGAAATCGGCGGCATACCATGTTCCATTGCACGCAAGAAATCTTCGTCCAGATCAAAAGCCTCGTCATCGCCGGCGGCTTTGTTCTTGGCCTGTTCTTCAAATGCTGCGCGTTGTACGATTGGGTCAACCAATTCAGAATATGCCTTTATCAATTCTGCACCACATACAATTAATTGGAATATATCAATACGACGACTGTCATCGTTATTACGACGCGCCAACGGTATCAGATATGCCGGATAGTTATGCACAATTGCAGGCTGAACAATCTGGTCACGGATTTTGCGTTTAAATACATAGTCAACAATTGACGGCACAGACTTTAATGGTTCCAGTTCATCGGATGGGAACATGCCTTTTTCAACCAATTGGGCTTTTAATGCGTCTGTATCTTTGAATTCCAAGATATCCACCCCCAGCAATTCGTTCATGCGGGCGGTATAATCGATTTCTTCGTACTTTGAGAAGTCCAACCGGGTACCCTGGTATTCAATCTGTAATGTACCACGCAATTCCATCAATATTGATTGCAACATACGCCACGAAAAATCAATATTGCGTTTATAGTCCCAATATGCCGCATACCATTCCAACATAGTAAATTCTTGCAAATGCATTGCATCCATGCCTTCGTTGCGGAAATTTTTACCCAATTCATATACGCGGTCAAACCCGGCGGCAATTGTCTGCTTTAAGAATAATTCGGGTGCAATACGCAGATAGAAGTCAGCATCCAATGCATTATGATGCGTCACAAATGGCCGGGCCGCCGCCCCAGATGCCACAACCTGCATGATGGGGGTTTCGACCTCTACAAATCCGTTATTGTTCAGATATTCACGTATCAGGCGCAACATCTTGAAACGCATTTTCATTGTATTACGTGTGGATTCATTGGAAATAATATCCAAATAACGTTGACGATAGCGTGTTTCCATATCAGTCAGCCCATGGAACTTTTCAGGCAACGGACGCAGAGCCTTGGCCAAGATATCATAATGCGAAACCTTTACCGTCAATTCGCCGGCGGTCGTATGATATAATTCGCCAGTGATTCCAATAAAATCGCCCAAATCAACGTTCGCCTTCATAAATTTATATGTTTCTTCGCCCAGTTCTTCGCGGGACATTGAAAACTGGATTTCACCGTCAATATCATAAATACGCCCAAACATTAATTTCCCCAGCCAGCGCAACGCCGTCACGCGTCCAGCCAACCGAACAGGCGTACCGTCCGCCAAGTCACGCGCCGCAATAATCGTGTGGGTGCGGTCAAATTTGTCTTTCCATACAACACCGTCGCGCGCGCGAATATTTTCAGCCTTTTGCATGCGCGCAATGAATTCGTTTGTTGATATTGCAGTTGTATTTTCAGACATTTTTCTTTCCCTTTTGTGTTTTTCCTTAAAAAAACGGACGCCGTTCAGTGCGTCCGTCTTAATTCCGATGGTCGCACATTATATTACAAAGATTTTTTCAAATTCAGTTTCATTTTATTGTACGCCCTGATTAGTTTTATCCAGTGATGTGTATTATTACAAAGAAATCCCCAAATGTAAAGGACTAATTTAAAATATTGACAAAGCACAAACACAGTATAATATACATCCTGCTATGAAAACACCTGAAATATCTATTATTATACCGGCATACAATGCCCAAGACACAATTATCAAGTGTCTGGACAGTGTTGTGCGTCAAGACGGCGCATCTGATTTTGAAATCATTGTTGTCAATGATGGCTCAACAGACAAAACAGGCGAAATTGTTCAAGAATACCGATACAATCGCCCAAATATTCAACTGGCAAACCTGTTGCGTAATCATGGAATATCTGTCGCACGAAACAGCGGCATGCGTCTGGCACACGGGCGATTTATCACATTTGTTGATGCAGATGACGTTGTTGGTGTGTCTTATGATGATGTACACCCGCTGATAAAAGGCCCATATGCTGAACGGGAACATATCGGCCCAATGTATATTGATGCCGCCACATATAAAAATATTGATGAATTTGTCCCGCCAATGACAACAACGTATTTTACAAATATGCTGCGTGTGGCGAAACAGGATACCGATATTGTTTTGGGTGGCAAACTGGGGTTGGACATGCGCCACAAAATCATGGTGTCACATGCATATAACGATGTATACGAATTTGATTTGCGCCCCAGCGATAAATCACAAGCATTAAGCAATGCATATATGCGTGAAAGCGCGAACTTTGCACTGTATGAACGTCAATTTTTACACAAAAATCACCTGCGATTTCAGCCGGCGATGAGACTGGACGAAGACATATTGTTCTGCATGCAGGCTGTTTTACATGCCCAAACAATTATTACAGCACCAAACGTTATGTATCTGTACACCCGCCACAATAATTCAGCATCAACGCCATCAAATTATTGGCCGGCATACGATTTATCAACAGTGCAACATTTTTCTGCACTCTTAAAAGACATGTATCAATATCCGGAATACAAGGATATATTCTATAAATGGCTGACAGAATTTAAAACCGTTGGTCACATTGCCGGCACCAGACGAGTAAACTTTCCAAATATGACATGTGGCAATTGCAAAAACAGCAATGCAGACAGATGTTTTACATGTAAAAAACTACATAAGTTAATGGATAGCAATATTCGCACATTATTGAATACCCAAAAACAAAAATAATAAATTATTGCAGTCCCCAATACAAT
>CAZJGX010000057.1:0-5955 GCA_964545825.1 uncultured Muribaculaceae bacterium | reverse complement strand
TTCAGGTTATGAGCCTGACGAGCTACCGGACTGCTCTATCCCGCGTTCACGTTATGTACGGCGTGTATTATTACAGTATTTTTTCTTATATGTCAAGAATTTTATATAAGTACAAGGATGTGTTTCCTAGGTCTTTCTTGAATTATATTTTTTTTGTTGCTATTATCTGGCTGATTATAAAAAAGGTTGTTTTATTTATGAGTCATGAAAAAAAGAGTTTGTTTCGTCGCCTGTGGAAGGGTTTCTGGGAACCGGTATTGCATTTGCCGCTGATTCAGTGGCTGGTGGCCGGACTTATGGCGTTGTGTATTTGGTTCATTTATTTTACAAGTTGGGTCAAATTTACCAATATAGAAACTTTTAAAAAGTATAAGAAAAAGCCGGCAATATTTGTATTCTGGCATGGGCGCAGTATGATGTTGTCGCCAATTGTTTGCATGCGTGGGATGAAATCTTATGCGGTGGCATCGCGTCACCAAGATGGTCGCATGATGGCAAAATTACAGCGTTTGTTTGGTTTGAAATCTATATATGGCAGTACATCCGAGGGTGGGCTGTCTGTTTTACGTCAAGGGGTACGAGTATTGCGTATGGGCGATTATTCGGTTTGTATATCCCCAGATGGGCCCGGTGGCCCATCGCTGCGTGTCCAAGAAGGTGCATTATATTTTGCAAAAATGTCAGGCGCGCCGATTATTCCGGTATGTTTTTCTGCATCAAATGGATGGTTGCAAAATCGATGGGATAGGTATTTGGTCGCATTACCTTTTTCTAAGATTACATGTAAAGTAGGAGAGCCTGTATTTGTTGATTCAAAAGTCAGTGGCGATGAATTTGAACGCATACGTAAAAATTTGGAAGACTTTATGGTGCGCCAGGTTCATGATATGGATGCTGAATTTGGATTGCCGGCCGTTGAACAAGATTTAAACGCAACTGAATTCAAACAGGCACAACGTGCCGCACGTGCGGCCAAGCGGGATGCGCGCAAAAAACGCAAACAAGGGTAAAAAAATGAAAACACCATGGTGGTTTTTACATAAAACGCCGATTGCGATGTTATTATTGCCGGTGTCAATGTTGTATTATCTTATCGGGCGCCTGGTGTATTTTTTTCGTAAAATTGGTGCATATAAATCACGGCGTCAGATAATTTGTGTTGGGAATATTTTGGCCGGCGGGGTTGGAAAAACCCCAATTGTACGTGCAATTGCAATGCGCTTAAATGCACCGGTTGTTATGCGTGGGTATAAAAAGACCGCCCAAACCAATGGCACCGGGGACGAGGCGTTAATGTTATCTCGTGATGGGATTCTGGTGCATACCGGCCATCGTAAAAGCAATATCGTTTTATTAAATCGGCAATCTGATAACACGCCTATTGTTATGGATGATGGATTGCAAAATCCGTCTATTAAAAAAGATGTATCTATATTGGTTTTTGATGAGGGGTTGGGTTATGGTAATGGTTTTTTGTTGCCATCGGGGCCATTGCGCACACCAAAGAAATCTGCGGCGCGGGCGGATGCGATTATTGTAATTCGGTCGGATAAGCCGCGTAAAAAATTTAAATTGCCTGATAATGTTCCGGTATTTTATGCATATAATAAAACAGTGTCGCCATATAATGAATCACAGAAATTATTTGCATTTGCGGGCATTGGGTATCCTAAAAAATTCTTTGCCGCGTTATCAAATGTTGTGGGGCGTCGCGCGTTTGCAGACCATTATCAATATACTGATGAAGATATTGATGCGTTGCGTAAAATGGCGGCACGGCGTCGGGCAAAACTGGTGACGACTGAAAAAGACTGGGTACGGTTGCCTGAAAATGTTCGTGACGAGATAAAATTTGCAAAACTGGAAACAGTTATCGATGAACAATTCTTTACATGGTTGGCGGGAAAATTAAAATGACAACATTAAAAAAACAAGTAAAACTGGCTGGGCGCGGAATTCACTCTGGTGCGCCTGTTAATATTGTGATAAAGCCGTCTGATAAAAAGGGAATATTTTTTCAGCGCGTTGATATCCCGGGCAGTGATTTAATTGCCGCGCGTTTTGATAATGTCGGCGATACCAAAATGCGCAATACGACAATCGGTGATAAAAATGGTGCACATGTTCAAACAGTTGAACATTTGATGGCGGCACTGTTTATTGTTGGTATTGACAGTGCGATTATTGAAATTGATGGGTGCGAGACCCCAATCTTGGACGGCAGTGCGTCTGTATTTTTTGATGCATTGCATTTGGTGGCCGATAAAAAAACACCGATGCGTCGCATTATTGTGCGGCGTGAAGTTGTTGCAACCGCAGGCGAAATTATGCGCACACTGCCCATTATGACACGTGTTAAATTATGGATTATTAACACAATGGCCGGGCGCAAAAGCAATGGTTATGTCAAGTTATCTCCAAATGATAGCGGTATGTTGGATATAACCGCGACACTGATATATCCAGAAAAAATCATTGGATCACAGACTTATAACTATAAATTTGATGGGTCGAAAAAGGCTGTGTCCGATTTTGTTCGCAATATTGCGCGGGCGCGTACATTTGGAAAGTATTCCGAGTGGGAATATTTAAAAGCACATGGTATGGGACGCGGGGCAGATGAAACCAATGTTATCGCATTAAATGATGCGGGTGACGGTACGTTGAACAAGACAATTTGGCCGGATGAATTTGTTCGCCATAAGATTATTGATATACTGGGGGATATGTATACCGGTGGCGGATTTGTTGTTGGTAATGTAGTTTCGTACAAGGGCAGTCATGCCATGAATAATTTGGTCTTGAAAAAGTTATTCAGTGATGCGGCAAATTATGATATAGTTGAAGAAAACGAGGGTATTTAAAATGAAAAAATATTTTGGATTTATTTTTGCATTGGCACTGTGTGCATGCGGAAATATGATAAAGAACGAAAATAACAGTCAATTTTTGACTCAATTGGATGCGGAACCGATTGGATGTACTTTTTTATATAAAATAGAATCAGAGGTATCTGTCTATGATGCTGATGACGCGCGCAGATATTTGGAAAATCGTATTGCAGACCAGGCGCGTGGCGGTAATGCATATTGGATTGTGTCACAGCGTACACGTCCGAACGAGTGGGTCATATTCGGGCCAGAACGTTCTTTTGTGTTGACTGCAAATGTATATGATTGTCCATATCCGAACAAGGTTCGTACCGCACGTGATGGTGGGTCTTCTATGACAGTGGCACCGGTTGTCACCAGCAGCAGTGGTTGTTATAATACGGGATATGAAAATCCATCAGTTGTATGTCGTTAATAATTCTTAATATAAAATATAAACGTCGCTGATTTTTTGGCGACGTTTGTTTATTCTGTGTTTGCCATGGCCTGTACTTTTGTGTTATAATTACACACGATAGTAGAGAGAGAAATTGGCAAATCAAGTCATAACAGTTCACAGAAAAAAGTATGCTGTTGGTTTATTTTGGCAACCAACAGGTGTTGGTCAACGCGTGCGCAATTATGCACGTACATTGGCGCGGTCTGTTGATAAAAAGTTGAATTTATACACCGAATACCGTGCAATGACCGGATTGGGTGCACGTCGTAATGGATTGCATGCCGGGATGTTGTCCGCCGCCGCCGAAGTGGTGGATGCGCTGTCGGAATATTCTTCTTTTCTGGCTGTGTTTGAGATTGGAAGTACTTTTTATCTGGTTGCGGTACGAAATGGTGTTATTTTGGAAGATAAACTGTTTCAAAATGCGGCCACCGCGCGTGCAGAGTATGCACGTTTGTTTGAAATACCGGATTGGTCTGCACTGATTGCACCGGCGTCTTGGGCGATGCCACGCGCCATAGAGCGCAAGGCGTCCGATATCATTACCGGGCGTGCGCGTGCGATTTTGCGTCCCATCAGTCATTTTCGCGGAATTGTTTTTTCTGGGATTTTATTGGCTGTATTTTTAGCATTGGTTTTGGGTGTGTTTCGTGGTGAATTGGGTGAAATGATGCGGCGTCAACCCCAGGTGTCACAAATTGACCCGGAATTGGCAGCAGAATATAGACGTCAAATAGAAGAAAAAAACAAACAATTAGATGCGGAATTTAATATACAAAAACCAATTCCACCAGAACCATTAGTTATGCCGTATAATAATCTGCCAGATGTTATGGGGCGTGCGTCGGTATGTTTCCAGGCAATTGGATTTTTAATGCAACCAATCCTGGGTTGGAACCAGGTTTCTGCATCTTGTAATGAATCAGATGCACGGGCAAATATCCGGCGCAGTTTTGGTACACTGGGTGATTTTTATGCGATTGCAGGTGAAAAAATGCCAAATGCGTTTGTTGATGAATTGGGTGAAGATAATCTGGTTATCAATGCGGTATTGCCGTCGGTTAAGACGGTTGCATCACAAGACGAGCGTGATGCAGAAAGCATTGTGCGTGACCTGACCACGGTGTTTCAGGGTATGGGTACGGATGCGGATATCAACATTGTGTCTGATACATTGACAAATGGTGTGGATATAGCCGAATTGCATATTGTTGAGGTTGCGGCATCGTCCAAATTGGTGCCAATGCAGTTTATGGAAATATTTTCAGAATTTGGTGGTGTCTATATGGCTAAATGCACATGGGATGCCACACGTCGTACATGGAACTATGAGGTAATAATCTATGCAAAGTAAGTTCAATTTAAATTATTTATTTGTTGTTGGCGCATTGTTCACATGTGCATTTTGGGGGCCATCATATGCCGCCACTGTTGCTGATGAAATTGAATTGGTCGAAGAATTTGATAATGATGCGGTTGGTGCAACCATGTCTGCGGCAGATAAAGCGTCGGCAGATGCAGTGTCTGAATATCAGGTCGAAGGTTCTTTGTTTGAACAGATAACGACATTGGAACAAGAAAAAGTTTTAATGCAATTGGAAAAAGAACGTGCACAATTGGATTTGGAATTGGACAGATTGGCCGCAGAAAAAATCAAATTGCATATGGAAATTGATACTCTGTCAGGTCGGGCCGAACAGGCACAACAAGAACTGGAAACAGAAAAGGCCAGATTAGAGGCCGAGGCAGCGTCACTTGCCCGGCAAAAGGAAGAATTATCACGTCCGGTCGAAACAACAAAGACCAATACTTCGTCGCGTTCTGCCAGTAAAGAACAGGATGATGATCCGATTTCAGATAAATATCGCTTGGTTAATGTTGTTGGTGCAGGGAACCAATTGCAGGCCACTGTTGAAGATTTGGCCACAGGTCAGAATAAACGCGTGTCAGTTGGCAAGGTTTTGGCCGGATATACGGTTAAATCCATATCACTGGATGAAGGCGTTGTATTTGTAAAAGACGGTGTGACAGAAAACTTGAACATTTCATCATCACGATAGGCAATTTGCGGGAAACGTATACAGATGAACGACCAAAACGATATTTTGAATAATGTTGATAGCGGGGCAATGCGGCCGTCTGTGCCAGCAGGTTTGGAAAATGCCCAAAATAAAGAAATTGTTGATTATCTGTTTTCAAATGGAAACCGTCTGATGACCGCAACCGGGGGCGCATTGGCGTTGCCGGCGGATACACAAAGTTTGATTGCGTACTTTTCCGGTGGTGAAATCATTATTTCACGTACGCATCGTTATGACGGACGCGTATTGGCGTTTTTAGATTTATTAAAACGGCGTGGGCGCCCGATGCGTATACCGTTTTATTCCGATTTAGGATTGGTATCCGCAATATACAAGGCGTATGAGGGAAATCTGGGTGCGGACAGTCATGGACATCAAGACTATGACAATCAAATGCAAAAGGATTTTGTCGATATCATCGCCAAGGCCGCCGCACAAAAGGTTTCAGACGTTCATATCGAGGTTGCAGACCAAACCACGATTTATTTTCGTATTGATGGCAGTATGCAGCCTGTTTTGGAATATAATTCAGGATGGGGTGAAT
>CAZJGX010000056.1:0-6033 GCA_964545825.1 uncultured Muribaculaceae bacterium | reverse complement strand
TTTTATGCCTTGCACCGAATCGGCATTTTTTGATAAAGTGTCACATAAGAAATAAAAATTTATTTAATTACAGGAGCCTATTATGGAATTTTCGGTGTTTCGTCAGGTATTGATACGTGCGCTGGGGCATATGCAGTCGATTGTTGAAAAACGTGCGACTTTGCCAATTTTAATGAACGTTAAGTTAGAGGTTGCAGACAATTTAATCCTGTCTGCGACAAATGTTGATTTGGAATTGGTTGAACATGTTGATGCAGATATTACCCTGGGGGGTAAAACAACTGTGCCTGTTCAGATGTTATATGATATTGTGCGTAAATTGCCGGACGATGCGGAAATTAATTTTAAACAATCCGGTGACCAATTGGTGGTAAGCAGTGGTCGCGCGGTATTTCGTCTGCCAACATTGCCGGCAGAAAATTTCCCGGCCATGGCGGGCAGTAATCTGACCACAAAATTCCAGATGACAACAGGCGACCTGTCACATCTGATTAATCAGACAAAATTTGCAATTCCAACCGATGATGTGCGTTATCATCTGGGGGGGATTTATTTCCATATTTCAGAAGATAAATTGACTGCGGTTGCAACAGACGCACAACGTATGGCGTTGTGTGCAATGCCGGCACCGGCGGGTGCTGCGGAAATGCCGTCGGTTATTTTGCCGCGTCGCGTGATTGGTGAATTGTCTAAATTGTTAGAAGATGCAACTGTCGATGATGTGACTGTTGAATTGTCTGATACCAAGGCGCGCTTTACCGTTGGTGCCGCAACATTGACCAGTAAATTGGTTGATGCACAATATCCAAACTATCGTGTTGTTATTCCAAAGGGTAATGACAAGATTGCAATCTTGGACAGAAAACAATTTGTAAATGCGGTTGACTTGGTGTCTGTTGCCAGTGTGGATAAGACAAAATCTGTGCAATTGACATATTCTATGAACAAATTGGTTATAAACGCGTCCAGCCCGGATGCAGGTACCGCGACCCAGGAATTAGATATTGAATACAATGGTGACAGTGAATTTACCGTGACGTTCAATGTAAAGTTCTTGTTGGATGTCGCCGGCCAGGTCGAAGGTGATCGTTTCCAGATGGAAATGCAGGACCCGTTATCACCAACAATTATTAAATCTACTGCCCAGGATACAGATGCATTGTTTATATTGATGCCGATGCGTATGTAAGTTGTGTGTCGATAAAAATTGCCCACCGTACGGTGGGTTTTTTATATAAAATGCGCTTTACATAAAATGGATTGTTTTTTATAATATTCTTGTCATGGTGTGATGCCATGATGGGGCTTGATAACCTCTCTGACGCGTTGGAATAGAAACCTGTTGGCGCGTTGCGCCGTTTTTTATTACAACGAAATTATAACTCCTGACTTTATTGGTCAGGAGGACGGTTGAATATCCAATAAACCGTGCTATTCGTTAGATAGTTATCAACCTCCTGACCACCTGAATTTTTTCGGTGGTTTTTGTTTAACAAACAACAGGAGTTTGATATATGAAAAAAATTTGTTTGATTGGATTGGTTGGAATATTGACGATGGGTGGTCGCGCCACCGCGGCGGTTTCTGGATTTGAGTCGGTACTGGCACCAAGCCTGGGTATAACAGTTGATAATTCGTTTTGTAATCAGTGTGTCACATGGTTGACGTGTGGGGCAGATAATGGATATAACATTATGCAACTTGTGGGATGTGATGAAGATGCTACTGCGGTAACGAACGATTATCAACAACAGGCCCAGGAATATTGTCGGTCTTTTGCCCAGTCGGCTTATAATGTGTCCCAGGTACGTGATTTGTTCAGAGATGCTTTTCGTGATGGTGCATGGTTCTATGGTGATTTTCACTGTATTATGATGGACAGTGATTATGAGTGGGCTCGCAAACGTGAACTTGCAACCGCGATTATTCAGCGTTGTCACCAGATTGGGGCATGTGTATGTGGTGCTGGGAAATATATTCAGCCACTTGGGATTGATTTCTCTCAATGGGGGGCAAATTCGCAATGCCTGCAATGTCCATCGGGTGGAACATCCAATGATGATGGTAATAATGTGTTTATTACGGCATGCTATATCCCATCAGGTGGTGCTTTTTCTGATGATACCGGCAGTGGCATCGTAAATGGGGTGTGTCAATATTCTGCTAATGGCGATTTAATTGACTCAATCCATTAAAATCCGTTGCAAATTCGCATTTTTATGATAAAATCGCCCGAATTCAAATAAGAGGGTATAAAATGACGCTGGAAGAAATCGAACCGGGTAAAATGCCACCAAAGCAGATGAACGCTATAATAGAGGTTCCGGAAAACGGATTCGTAAAATACGAAATTAATAAAGAAACGGGACTGTTGCGGGTGGACAGAATTTTGCATGCGCCAATGGCGTATCCGGCCAACTATGGATATTTTCCGGGGACACTTGGTGATGACGGTGACCCGTTGGATTGTGTTGTTGTATGCAATGCGCCGTTGCGTCCCGGTGTGTTGATTGAGGTTCGCCCCATCGGTGCACTGTTAATGGAAGACCAGGCCGGTGGCGATGAAAAGATTATTTGCGTGCCATTAGATAAAATTGACCCGTTTTATACGGATACAGAATTTATCGAACAGTTGCCGCAAATCCTGCGCAGCAAGATTAAATATTTCTTTCAGCATTATAAAGATTTGCAACCGAATTCTTGGTCTAAGGTTGGTGAGTGGGCAAATCGTGAGGCTGCTGATAAAATCATAATGGATTCAATCGATCGCTATTGGGCGCACAAGCGCGGATTGCAATAAAATTACTTGCGGCACAACAATTTGGTTTTTATAATCGGATATATAAAAATAAAGAGGTAAAACAATGGCATCTTATGTTGCAAATGATATGCGTGTGGGTTGGGTGATTTCTCACAATGGCAAGCGTTATTCTGTCACATCAATTACAAAAGTTAAACCGGGCAAGGGCGGTGCATTTGTTCAGGCAGATTTGCGTGATATTGATTCTGGGAACAAGGGCGGTGACCGCTGGCGTGCAGAAGACAAAGTCGAAAAATTAATGGTTGAAGATTTTGATTGCCAATACCTGTATTCGGATGGTACGGATGCGTTCTTTATGAATTTGTCTGATTATGAACAGTTCACAATGCCGGTTGATTCATTGGGTGAACAGATGAAATTCTTGGCGCCTGAAATGATGGTAAAGGCGAATTTTGTCGAAGGTCATCCTGTATCAATTTCATTGCCGAAAACAGTAATTGCAACTGTTGAAGAAACAGAACCAGCATTAAAAGGCCAGACCGCATCATCATCTGGTGGTAAGCCTGCTATTTTGGATAATGGTGTTCGCGTTCAGGTGCCTTTGTTTGTCGAACAGGGCGAAAAGATTGTGGTTAATACTGAAACCCTTGAATACGTCGAGAGGGCTAAATAACATTATAATTGCGCATCTGCTTGTTGTTGGCGCGCTCATGTAGCATTTGTACACTACGCTTGCCAACAACGGCGCATCTACACAATTCTAATGTTATTTTTATTTTGTTGGGTGGGGATTGCTCATGTACTTTTGTACACTACGACACGCCCATTTTTCGCATCTACATTATTCTAATTTTATTTGTAATCGGATTTGCCCACATCTACATCTTTCTAATAAATTTTTCGCACTCACTGCATCTATACCGTTCTAATTTTATGTGATATGACAACAAAAAAACGGCGATTATATCGCCGTTTTGAATCAATATCTGTAATGGTACTTTTTTTATATACCAAATTTCAGTAATGCTTCTTTGCATGGGCCGTTGTCTGCCATAAATACTGACAATATAACACCGACCATAAACAACAGCAAAAATCCAACCAGCATGCCGATACCCTTGTCTTTGACATCTTTGATATCAACGCCTTTACCACTGGAAATATATCCCCATGCCCATCCTGCGATAATAAATGCCGCACCAATAAATGCCAATGTACGCAATGTTTTGAACAATCCGCTCATATTGGTAATCAGACTGCAAATATTGTTTTCCATGTTGGCGGCAATATCATTACTGGCGGCCAAAGATGAACCGGCTGTTGCCATTAACATTAAACTTGCAAAACTTATTTTTTGTATCAGTTTCTTCATATTTACTTCCTTTCTTTTTATATATTTTACCATAATATTTACTTGCGTTCAAGTGGCAACATTATAAAAAAACGCCCGATTGGGCGTTATTACAGGAGAAATAGGAATCATCATACATTACTGGGATACGACAATGTATTTGCGACGCACAACCGGTTTCGGCATACCGCAAGTGTTGCAACCGCATGATGTTGTGACATGCTGTGCGGCCGGTGCCAAAATTTGACGGTCGGCGCGTGGTGCCATGCCAAAGTTATCGCGTGCATATAAATCTGCACAGCGTGTATTGCGGTATACGATTTTCTTGGTGTTGTCTAAACTGCGGATGTCGGCCGAGTATTTATATCCGTATTCACCGGCATAGTATATGCAATCTGCGCCGTCTTGGGTATAACGGATGCCGCCTTTGTAATAATCATAATAATCACCACAGCCTGCCAATGCGACCAGTGAAATAACAGCAATCAGACCTTTTTTCATGTATCTGTCCTTTGGGTACAAAAATTTATGCTCTCTGGCCCCCGATTCGTTATAATAATTGTTGCACAAAATGCATGATTGTCAATGTGTGGTTGTAAAAAAATCTGTTTGTGTGTGGTGGGCTGTGGTATAATTATCCATTACAAGGGGGATTTTTAATATGAAGTATTCTGATTATGGTTTGGTAAATACGCGCGGTATGTTTGCGGACGCAATAAATCGTGGTTATGCGGTGCCGGCATTTAATTTTTATAATATGGAAACTTTGTCTGCGATTTTGGGTGCGGCACGTGATACCAGCAGTCCTGTAATTTTAGCGGTCAGTGAATCTGCATTGAAATATATGGGGGGCGATACGCTGATGGGATTAATTTTGGGGCAAAAATTATTGCCGGAAAATGGTGTTGCGTTGCATCTTGACCATGGGGGCAGTTTTGAGGCGTGTCGCCGTGCGGTCGAACTGGGTTTTTCATCAGTCATGATTGATGGCAGTAAATTGCCAATAGAAGAAAACATTGCGCTGGCACGCCAGGTTGTTCAAATGGCGCATGCGCACGATGTGTCGGTAGAGGCGGAACTGGGAACCCTTGCGGGTATCGAAGATGAAAATACATTTGGGACGGAATCCAGTTATACAAATCCGGATGATGTTGTTCGGTTTGTAAATGAAACAGGTTGTGATTCATTGGCGATTGCGATTGGTACCAGTCATGGCGCGTATAAACGTAAATCAGACGCGGAAGAATTGCGGTTCGATATCTTGACTGATGTTGCAGAACGCTTGCCGGGATTCCCGTTGGTATTGCATGGCGCGTCCAGTATTCCGCCCCAATTTATTGAAACTATAAATGAATATGGTGGTGCGATGCGTGGTGCGCGTGGAATCGCGGTTTCACAATTGCAACGCGCGGTAAAAATAAATATATGCAAAATAAATGTCGACAGTGATTCCAGACTCGCGTTTACCGCCGGGGTGCGTCAATCATTGTGTGAACACCCTGATGGATTTAATCCGCGTGAATATTTGGGCGCAGGGCGCAAACTGATGTATGAAAACTGTGTTGATGAGATAAAAAATATTATGGGGTCAAACGACAAATTATAAAAAAATGCCCGACTGGGCATTTTTTTTATAATTAGAGTGAAGATAATAGAGTGTAGCGATTAGGTATGATGTTAAATCAATAATTATTTTTTATCTTCGATATTGGCCAATGAAAATAATACGGATGATATCAGGGACTGGTACGGGACATGTTGTTGATCGGCCAGTTCTTTTATTTTATCCAAAATCGGACGTGGGATGCGCATATTTATTACGCAGTCTGATTTGTTAAACGCGCGATAGGCGGCGTATTCTTTCAGTAAAGATTCAATGTTCATTATGAACAATTGCTGCATCACATTTGGCATAGACAAT
>CAZJGX010000055.1:0-6249 GCA_964545825.1 uncultured Muribaculaceae bacterium | reverse complement strand
CCCTGCTCGACCCAGCCGGATGCGTATTTCCGATACCATGTGTAATTGTTTTCTGCGGTTGGCAATTGGCTTTCAACGACGTAATCAGCGTTTGCCGGGATGCCGGCGTCTGCGATTTGGTCGGCACGTGCCAGAATAATCCCACCGGGATTTTCCCCGTCATGAACCCTTAACGTATTGAAATCAAAAGATAATTCCCCGGGCGCACCTGTAAACATTTCATGTTGTGCGACCGTACCACGACGGATTTGAATTTGTCTAGACATTATATATCTCCTGTTATTGTCTAGTTTTCTGGTTGTTTGAATTGAAACTGACGATTATAATGATAGGTATGAATACCTATAAAACAGGATTGTTTTCTGAATTCTTGGTGCGGATGTATCTGCGATTACATGGGTTTCGAATTGTAAAATCCCGCCATATTACCGGCCGAAATACAGGTCGCGCCGAAATCGATATCATTGCACGTCGCCGCAACTTACTGATTTTTGTAGAGGTTAAATGTCGCCCCAACCTTTCCACAGGATGGGACGCAATAACCCCATCACAATCGGTACGCTTGCGGCGGGCGGCAGAAAACTATATCGCGAAAAACACATGGCGGGGCGATGCCAGATTTGATGTAATTATCGTGTGCGGATTGCGTGTTCATTGGGCGCGCGGTGCGATATAAAAACTTGAAAATCGGAATAATATCCTATATAATACCAAACGTACTTTTTAACAATAAAAGGAGAAGTAAATGAAAAAAGTAATGTTGGCATTGTTTGCTGTTTTGACATTGGCTGCCTGCACAGGTTCTTATAAATCAGGCAATTGCGAATATGATTTCTTGCTGCACAAAGATATTTCTATTTCTAAAATCATCGGCAATGCAACTGGCGGTTGCTAATCCGTGATTTCTACGAAATTTACAGGCCCCTTATCTGGGCCTGTTTTTATTATTGATAAATGCGGCACTTTCAGATAAATTTTATATATATGAAGAAGGATTTATTTGATTTTCTAAATACAGACCTGCAATTTATCAAGGGCGTGGGCCCCAAGGTTGCAGAACGCTTTGCCGACGTTATCGGCGGGCGGCGTGTATTGGATTTTCTGTTGCATCGGCCATCATACGTACGCGCACGCGATATTATGGATTCGGTATTGGATGCCACGCCCGGCGACACAATTACCATTGCATTACAGGTTAAATCACATCGCGCGGGGCGCAGTTTTCGTGGCCGGCGCAGTCCAACCCAGGTGATATGCGCCGACAAGGCCGCCAATCCCGTGACCGTGCAATTTTTTAATGTGAATTTCTTGGATTACTGGCTGAAAAAAATGCCGATTGGTACCTGGCGCATTGTCAGCGGAAAATTAGAACGCGGCAGCAAGGCCATCATAAATCATCCTGAATTTATCGAAGACCCAGACCACGCCGACAAAATCCCAACATTACAGGCGATTTACCCTGCGGGCGAGGGATTAACCCAGAAAACATTTGCATCCGTCCGTGACCAGATATTTGCACATCTGATGCCGATTGTAGAACGCGAACCCGATGACACGGCACGCGAATTCTTTGACGCGTTGCATCATGTGCATTTCCCACAATCAGCCGATGATTTGGCACCTGGTTCAGTGTATGTCATGAAATTGGCGTATTGGGAATTATTGGCACACCAATCGGCAATCGTTATCAGCCGTCGCAACCGGACTGATGTTCGCAACCAACGCCAGGTGCGCGCCAAAAAATATGATTTATTAGCCAAATTCTATGGCAATTTGTCGTTTGAATTAACGGGCGCACAGCAGCGCACAATTGATGAAATTATGTCTGACATTGCAAAACCGGTTCCGATGATGCGCCTGGTTCAGGGTGACGTCGGCAGTGGAAAAACCATTGTCGCACTGGCCGCCGCGGTTGCAATGGCAGAATCTGGTGCCCAAACCGCATTTCTGGCCCCAACAGATACACTGGCCCAGCAGCATTATGCAAAACTGCGCGATATGTGCGATAAAATCGGTATCGTGTGCGATATTCTGACCGGACGGGACAAGGGCGTGGCACGTCGTGAAAAATTAACGTCCGTTCGTTCTGGTCGTACCAAGATTATCATCGGCACGCATGCCCTGTTTTCAAATGATGTTGAATACAAAGATTTGGGCCTGGTAATCATTGACGAACAACATCGATTTGGCGTTTCCCAGCGCGAGGCTCTGCGTGCCAAGGGTCACAATCCTGACATGCTGGCGTTATCTGCGACACCAATTCCGCGTACGTTATCCATGACAATATACGGCGATATGGATGTATCAATTATTAATGAAAAGCCCGCCGGTCGTATTCCGATTAAAACAACCAAGTTATCTGTATCACGTGTTAACGATTTGGTCGCGCGTCTGCGCCCCCAGATTGAAAACGGTGCCAAGGTCTTCTGGGTTTGCCCATTGGTATCTGAGACCGAGACATCTGATTCCACCGCCGCGACCGCACGATTTGAAGATTTGCAACGTGAATTTGGATGTGTGGGTTTGGTTCACGGCCAAATGGACAAGGCCGCGCGCGACGCCGTTATGGCCGAATTTGCAGACAATGATTCAGGGATGCAAATCTTGGTCGCAACCACTGTTATAGAGGTTGGAATTGATGTCCCCCGCGCAACTGTCATTGTTATTGAAAATGCAGAACGGTTCGGACTGGCCGCATTACATCAATTACGCGGGCGTGTTGGACGCGGCAACTTGCAATCGTATTGCATTTTAATATTTGGCTACAATGTGACAGAAGACGGATTAAAGCGTCTGGATATACTGTGCGGGTCTGATGACGGATTCGCCATTGCAGAACAAGATTTAATGATGCGTGGTGTTGGCGAATTAATGGGAACCAGACAAAGCGGATGGATTCAATATCACTTTGTTGATTATCGTGAACATCGTGATTTATTCAAATTGGCAACAAATGCCGCACGCGAATTACCGGAATTCACACCGTGGATTCACGATTTAATGTTTATCTTTGACCGTGGGGTTCAAATCAGTGCGTAAAATTATTATGATTTTTATGATGGTTGTGTCCGTTGCCATGCCTGCACATGCGGCCAGCCTGATTAACGATACGGAAATTGAAACATATTTAACCGAATTAATCACACCGATTGCAGAGGCGGCCAATATACCAAAGAACAGATTAAATATTTATATCGTTCATGATGATGATTTTAATGCGTTTGTTCGTGGTGGCGAAGATGTGTTTATATACACCGGTCTGTTGACACGTATCACGACGCCTGCGGCATTACAGGCGGTTGTCGCGCATGAATTAGGCCATACAATTGGCGGTCACATGGCACAAATGTCGGCGCGCATGGATGCGGAATTAAAACGCACAATGCTGATTCAGGCATTGGGTGTCGGATTAATGGCGGCAGGCGGCGATCCGTCAATGGGTATCGGTGTGTTGGCTGGGGCCGGCGGGGTGGCGCAACAGTCTATGATGGCGTTTTCACGTGACGAAGAACGCATGGCGGACAATCTGGGGCTGGATTTAATGGCGCGCGCAAATGCCGATGTAAACGGATTTGTTCAGGTATTTAAACAAATGAATAATTTGACAGGTGCGGCAGAATCTAAAATAAATCCGAACAAAATTAATCATCCGCTGACCAGTGAACGATTAAAAAATATCCAAGAGCAAATCACGACAAAAAAATTAACATATAACGGTGATGCGTCACGTGATGCAAAACGCGCAAAAGAATATGATTTAATACGCGCAAAATTAATCGGATATCTGGACAGTCCGTCACGAGTACGCGCACTGTATCCAAATTCAGACAAAACAGACGCCGCCATTTACGCACGCGCAATTGCAAATATGAACGGTGGTAATCTGGATGCGGCACGCCGGGGCGTCGGCACACTGATATCGCGCCAGCCAAACAATCCATATTTTTATGAATTATTGGGTGATATTGAATATCAATACGGCCGCTATGACGACAGTGTGAAATCATATGAACGTGCATTATCACTGTCCAATAATGCCCCCCAGATTCAAACAGCATTGGCGTTGGTTCTGGCTGAACGAAACGGCCCGGGCGACAGCGCACGTGCAATCACCCTGTGCAAGTCATCGTTGTTAACCGCACCGGCACCATTAACATATTGGGTTTTGGCGCGCGCATATGGCGATGATGACGGACGCAGCGATTGGGCACGCGCCGAATTATACGCCATGCGCGGTGATACAAAAAACGCAAAAAAATACGCAAAATTGGCACAAAAAAAATTACACAAAACAGACCCTGAATATATCAAGGCCGGTGATATTTTAAATTAAATTTACGTTTGCCTTGCATTTATGTTTTTTTTCGTGTATAGTAATTATGCGCTATTAAAATATCCGCATGACCTTCTGGCAATATATGTATCAGATGGTAATTTAAATGTCCCGGCGCATTTCAATCTATCTCCACACAAAAAAGGAATCACCGGGACGCCTATTATCCTGGCATTTTATTATTTGACCTGGCATCTGATTGTGTACCCCCCTATTAACGACAAAATATGCGTGCCACAATACAGGATTTTTATCCTATTATTCTTGATTGCTGATAATATCCATGCTATAATAATGTCGTGTTGGTGTTTTACCAGCATGAGGATTAAGACCCTCTTGTAGAAAGCGCACCGGGTTGCGCAAAATTATAGATAACCAGCAAAGGCTGGAGCGCAGCGAATATATTGAATCAGCTGCTCTAATCTACATAGGTCTTAACCTCCAGCCACCAAGTTTGTTTCGGTGGTATTTTTATGTCCTGGTGTTTTTCATAATCTATCTCCACACAAAAAAGAAAAATGCCGGGACACCCGTATGACCCGGATAAGGTTATTTGACCCGGCAGATAATTTTGTGCCGGGTCACTGTTTATTTTATTACCGCACCTTTGATTAATGATACGTCTTCTTTGATGCCATCGATTTTCATTTGTAATTGACCGATACCTGTTTCCAGAATCGTTGTACGGTTTTCTAGTGCGGTTATGCGACTGTCGGCACGTTCAATTTCCGCCAATGATGAATCCTGGCGCGCGACCCAATAAACCATGCCTGCGATAAACGCAATTAAAAACCAACTGTCGCGCAGAAAATCAATAATTTCCATTGCACTGTTTTTATGTTGCATTTTATGTACCCCGCGAAATCATGTTTTCTATCTGATGTACCAGGGCGCGTTGGGCTTCCAACCCGCGCAATTGCGCATCTGTGGCATCTGCCCCCAGTACGCGTTCAATCGTTATCCGACGCAGGTGCGTCAAAACTGCACGACCTGCGGCGGTTGAAAATGCACGTGCATAATTTTGTTCTGTTTCTCGCATATATCATCCTTTTGTTATATTACTGATTCCATGGCGACCATTTGTGCAATTGGTGCAATGTATTTCAATTCCGCATCACTGTGCAGTGATATTTTATCAATCACGCCACGTCGTGATAAAATCTGCAATCCACGATCAACCAATGGGCGTATAAATTCATGCAACAATCGTCCGTATGTTGCACCCAAAATCCGCATCATGTCCGCATTGCGCGCCATAATTTCAGTCGCAGTCATTTCTTTTTCAGACAATAATCCCAGCCTATCTGCCAATAATGCATGCCGGATGCGTTCCCGCAGGTCTTTTAATATAATCTGGGACACATCAAAATCCGCCCCGGTTGCCAATGGGGTCAGCCCTGATGAACCGACAGCTTTTGGTATAATTGCGCCCGGTGTCAGGTTGATATTATTCAGATTTATTACACCGTCATCATCGGCCTGCCAGATGCCGGACACGGCAATTGTCGCGTTTTTCAGCACCAGTTCAACGACTTTGTTCGCGGTCTTGATATCCGGCAACGCACGCAACACAGGCCCACGGCCGTATATTTCACCAGATGCGGTTGCCCAACGGAATATCAGATACGGATTTGTTTCAAATATCCCGGTTGACACAATATTATTTTCAATATCACCACCAACATCCAACCATGCGGTAAATTCTGTCCCCACCAGACTTTGAACCAGGCGCAGTGGTGTTTGCGGATCTTGTTTTATGGTGTCACGAATATCTGACGGCGGTGTCCATGATGGATACTTTTCCATAACGTCGACCGCCGGCATTGATGTGGTATGAAATACTGCATTTGGTAAAATCGCAATATCTGTCATCGGGATGGCCGTGAACGAAAACGCAGACGCGGAACCGATTGGGG
>CAZJGX010000054.1:0-6280 GCA_964545825.1 uncultured Muribaculaceae bacterium | reverse complement strand
GCAGAATTTTCATCTGCGGTTTTCTTAAAAACGATTATGTGTCTTTACAAATGCGCGCATATATGCCGCGTCAAAATTCGACATTATTTCCGACAACGAATATCCACGTGACCCGTCGGGTGCGATATCCAGTTGTATCGGTGCAGGCGCGGGTGACGTGCCACGCATTGTGATATCAAACACTGCGTTCATCTGACCGTTGCGAATATCAATCATACCAACTGCATCGGCATGCCTGATTTGTATTGTCGCAGGTTCAGTCGTTTGAAATACACCATCTGAATATGTGCCGATGATATGTGCACTCTTTAATTGTGTTGTTCCAGATTCCAATGCGTTTGCCAATGCGTATTCGGCGTTAAATGTTGTTATGTTTTCTGCCGACGCATAAAAATCATCAATCCCGATACCATCAATAAATCCGGTATCTATTGTCATGTCTATTGTGCCGGCCATATTATATGTCAAATCATGCGCAATCATGCCATGGGTGGCCAAATTTATATCGGCGGTTATCGTCACATCCCGCAGATTCAATGGCATCGCCTGTGACAGTATCGGCCCCGTTGTCACAAATCTGTTTACCTGGATAGATATGTCATATTTATCTTTATCCTTTTCTATTATCGCCAACAGGTTTCCACGTGCATTGTCGGTAATCGATAATGCCTGAGCATTTGGCTTTAATGAATATGTAAAGTTCTGATATTCATCACCATTGTATATGACATTATCGGCGGATATAAATACATTTGATTTTATTTCAAACGGTATGACAATCGGGCTGTTGACCAAGAATTGTAATTCTTCATAATTATCAATAAATTTCTGATTTATAAATGCATCCAAATTCATCAATCCTGTTGTCAGACGCAGGTTGTTTTTGGTCATGGTGCCTGTAAATTTCTGACCGGCGATTTCAACAGATAAATCTGAAATATTATTTTTATCATACGCACCGGAAATTGTATATTCCATATTGTTTACTGATTGTAAATCCAAATCAGGAAACAAATCTTTTATATTTTTACCAGACATAAAGAACCGATTACCCGACAGTGATAAAAACCATTGACCCGAACGTGGGGCAAAATCCATTGTACCACCACGCCATGTGAAATCGCCGATTTCTTGTGTCATAAATTCTGGTAAAAAACGAAAGTTCGGATTCAACCAATTTAATGTTTTATTACGCGCAAATTCATATTTTGGGGATGTATTCTTTTTATCAATCGTGACAGTTCCGCCAATATCTGCAAATGTAAACGCAACACGACCACGCCGCCCCAGGTTTGCCAAATGGTGTGCGATGGTATCATTATCCGGCATATTGTCAGGCGACACCACCGTCACATCAAACGTGTCACCGCGTACAGAAATACTGCCATAAACATTGCCCCATGTGAATTGTGAACAAGACCAGTTTTCAGGTATGCCCGAAAATACGCATGTGGCACTGCGCCCTTCGTATGGGATTTGTATTGTTATATTATGCGCACCGTTTTTATCAATTGTGCCACCCGTCAGTGATATGTCATCAGCGACAATTTTTTCAATCTTTAATTCATCTGGATTCCCAACCACACGTGCCAACAAATGATGGAAATCATACCTGCCAAATGTCATGTCGCCAGCCAGGTCTAAATCCAAAACGATATTTTGAAACAATGCCGACGGTGTTGTCAGAAATGAAAAATCAAAGTTTAAATCTGTTGCACGCAATTGGATAATACGCGTACCATTTGGTTCCAGTTTTATAGTACCGGTGACAGTATCGTTTGCATATATATCTGAAAAAGTAAAACCATATTCACCATCCCAATCAAAGTTCGCCGTCATGCGGACACGGCCTGGGATTTTTGGTGTTGTAAATTCAAACCAACGATTTATATCGTTTGTATCAATTGCCATGCGACCACGCGCCGTTCCGTCACCATACAGGCCGCCGTATATTTCCAAATTATCGTTTTGATTATGGATATAAAATTCATTGTCTGAAAAATCAATATCGTATTTATGCTGGTCCGTACGGATGGTGCCGGTTATCCCGCCATCAGATAATACGCCACGCACAACTGTGTAATCATGCCCCAAGAATTGTGCAGTCGTATCATATATGTTAATATCATGATTCAACGGCAATGGCGACAGACTGTCAATCTGGAATTTACCACCATAAATAGATATATCGCCAGACAGTGGTGCATTTTCAATATCAAATATATTTTTCAGCGGAACACGAAACGCAACATTATTGATTTTACCCATTGGTATTGTCACATCATGCGCGACAATTGTGGCATGCCCCAACAGGCTGAAATTCACATCACCATTGATTGTGGCGTCAATTCCCGTTTGTTGCAATATAGCAGACTGAATTTTTGGCTTTAATTTATTCAGGTTTATCATCGGCGGCACAACAACCACAGCCAACGCTGACATGCCGATAATACCGGTTAACGTCCATAATATACGCCGCTTGTATCTGGGTTTTAATGCCATTACTCTCTGTCCCTTGTATTTCGATTATAATGGATTATACTAATAGTTGTGAATAAAAAAATATTTAATCTTGAAAGTGCATATAAACCCATGGGTGACCAACCGACGGCCATATCTGAATTGACCGCCGGTGTCCGTGATGGCCGCCGCAGCCAGGTATTACTGGGGGTGACGGGTTCTGGTAAAACTTTTACCATGGCGAATATTATTGCAAATCTGGGACGACCGGCATTGCTGATGGCGCCGAACAAAATTCTGGCCGCACAGTTATATACGGAAATGAAATCATTTTTTCCGAACAATCATGTTGAATACTTCGTATCATACTATGACTATTATCAGCCCGAGGCTTATATGCCCACCACCGATACTTATATTGACAAGGACGCATCTATTAACGAACAGTTAGACCGCATGCGCCACAGTGCGACGCGTGCCATGTTGGAAGAACGCGATGTCATCGTTGTGTCATCTGTGTCGTCGATTTATGGTATGGGGTCGCCGGAACAGTATTCCGGGATGCGCGTTGTTCTGCACGCCGGCGACCAGATTGGCATATCCACGGTCATGCGCGAACTGGTTGATATTCAGTACAAGCGTAATGACACGGCGTTTGAACGCGGAAACTTTCGCGCGCGCGGCGATACGCTGGATGTGTTTCCATCACACTCGCAAGACAGGGGTTGGAAATTATCATTTTGGGGTGACCAAATCGAAGAAATTTGGGAATTTGATACACTGACCGGTGCCAAATTACAGAAACTGGACCGTATCGCAATTTATCCAAATACACACTATGCAACACCTATGCCGAGCATATTGCAGGCCATCGGACAAATACGCACAGACCTGGATGAACGATTGACATACTTTCATGAAAACATGAAATATATCGAAGAACAACGCCTGCGTGAACGCGTGAACTTTGATATTGAAATGATGGAAAGTACCGGAACATGCCGCGGGATTGAAAACTATTCACGGTATTTATCTGGACGCGCACCTGGCCAGCCACCACCGACATTGTTTGAATATCTGCCACGCGACGCAATTTTATTTATTGATGAAAGTCATGTGACCGTACCACAAATCGGCGCAATGAGCCGCGGTGACCGCGCGCGCAAGGAAACATTGTCACAGTATGGTTTCCGCCTGCCGGCATGTATTGATAACAGACCATTGACTTTTGATGAGTGGGATGCACTGCGTCCACAAACGATATTCGTGTCCGCAACACCTGCGGCGTGGGAAATGGAACAGTCTGGCGGAATTGTTTCTGAACAGGTTATACGTCCCACAGGATTACTGGATCCGATATGCGATGTGCGCCCGACAACACACCAGGTTGATGATTTACTGGAACAGGTACGGGGTGTCACGGGTCGCGTGCTTGTGACAACATTGACCAAGAAAATGGCAGAACAGTTGACCGACTATTTAAATGAAAACGGGGTGCGTGCACGATATCTGCACAGTGATATTGAAACACTGGAACGCATTGAATTATTACGTGATTTGCGCCTTGGTAAATATGATGTATTGGTTGGGATTAATTTGTTGCGCGAAGGTCTGGACGTACCAGAATGTGAATTGGTTGCGATTATGGATGCGGATAAAGAGGGATTCCTGCGTTCAACACGTTCACTGATTCAGACAATCGGGCGTGCGGCGCGTAATGCAAATGGGCGCGTGATTTTATATGCGGATAAAATAACAGATTCCATGAACGCGGCATTGACGGAAACGGCACGCCGCCGTGAAAAGCAAATGGCATATAACGCCGCACATAACATTACACCAACAACTGTCACCAAGGCTGTATTTGCCGAGGTTGGCGACCGCGATGAAAAGACAGATAAAAAGAAACGCTTTGTCTATGATAAATCTGGTGGCGTTATGGATGCGGAAAGTTTACGCAAACAGATTCGCGATATGACAAAACAGATGCACAAGGCTGCCGAAGACCTGGAATTTGAAACCGCCGCCGAATTGCGTGATGCAATTCACCGTATGGAAGATGATTTATTATTGTTGGAATAAAAAAAACGGCGCCAAATGGCGCTGTTTTTTTTATGCGATTACCTTGTACATTGTTTGTTATATAATTCTACGTTTAATTTATATGTTAAACTGCTGCGGGTCAAAGCCTTGATGGCAGAATCAATCAATTCCAATGTTTTACCATAATCACGCCACAGTTTATTTGCGAATTCAGAATTTTCTTTTGATGGGTCTGCATTAAAAATAATGACAAGCCGTTGTGCTATTACAATTTTTTCCCGTAATTCTATCAGTTGGGTAATAAGCGTATCGTATTTTGCGTTGTTGCAAGAATCCAGTTTGGCAATTATGTTATTATCATCAAGCATTATTTCAGCAGGTATTATTTCTGTTAAATTTTCTTTTGGAATTTGTGCTGATGATTTTTGTGGCATCATTGTCATCGCACCCAGCCCGGCTGTAATTGCGATTTTTCTTAATTTATTTGCCATTGTCATTATCCTTGTATAAAATTTAATCGAAATGCGTATTGGTTGTGTTATAGTGATATGTAAAAAAAATAAGTCAAGGTAAAAATATGGAAAGCATAACAACAGATATTGAACAAACACGCGCATGGGCACGTGATTTTGCAAAGACTTTAAAGGCACCTGTGACTGTTGCATTGCATGGTGATTTGGGTATGGGTAAATCTGAAATTGCGCGAACAATTATCCAGACACTGCGCGGGGCGGATACTGTCGTCCCCAGTCCTACATTTACAATTGTGCAAAATTATGATGGGATTTCACATTTTGACCTGTACCGTGTTTCAGACCCGTCAGAATTAATAGAAATCGGTTTAGACTATGCGATTGCAAACGACATTACATTGATAGAGTGGCCAGATATTGCGGCGGAAATCCTGCCACTGGATACCGTGCATATCTATATCAGCGAACATGACACCGGCCGCAAGATAGTTGTAAAGTAATAAAAATCCCGCATATGCGGGATTTTTATTTATCGTGTTTTGATTTTCATCAAAGAATCGCGACGTGCACGCAACATATCCTGCTCTTTATACAGCGGACGATATTCGTTCTGACGATTTTTTATAATCTGTTGCTTTACATTGTTTGCGTTCATTATAGAATCCACCAACAACGAACCTATTTTTCTATTAAAAGCCTTGATTCTGACAGTGTCTTTCGGTGCTTTTAATTTGCTTAATCCCTGTCTATATTGGTTAATTTTTTCGGATAATTCGATAGCTCTTGGGTTGCGAGGCACAGAATCCAATACCAACGAGTCAGTCTGCTGTCCCATTAAACCCAATTGTTGGTCAATAACTGCAAGTTTTGCATCAGTGTCAGCCAATTCTGCATCAACATTAGTATTTTTTTGTTTACCGCATGCCACCATCAACAAAGGTATAACAATACACAATGCTGTATTTTTCAGATTGATTAATATAGTGTTTTTGTTCATATCGAACTCCTTTTTTTTATTTGAGTTGCATGTTTATCGTAATACAAAAACAACATAAAATCAATAAACATAGATTTTTACCTAGGAAAAGGTGCCTGTTGAGAATCAGCCCCATTTGCGTCATATTTACGATGGTTGCAAATGCAACTGTGTGACAAAAAATCGCACAACATGCACCGCACAAAAGGGCTTTTCAAACAGTCCCGAACCCACATCCCTATGGATTCATATGAATTCATAAAATGCGTTGCAATGTAAATAAAATCCCGCGATTTTTTCGCGGGGTTTTGTTTAATATATTAACGTT
>CAZJGX010000053.1:0-6292 GCA_964545825.1 uncultured Muribaculaceae bacterium | reverse complement strand
GCGATAAATGGGGAGTCTGTGGCATGCTTGTGGTGTTTTTATGGCTTAAAACGCAAAATTTCCCTGTAGATTCCCTGTTGTTGTATGCAAATAACCGTAAAATTGTCTAACTCCGCCAGAATAAAAAATCACCCCATCGGGGTGTTTTTTATTTTTACAACGGATAGTCGGATTAGAACGTCCGGGGTTCAATAGTGCTGATTACAAAAATGTAAAGTTCAGAGAATTGGTGATAAAAAGCTTATGGGGCTTTACAATAGTTGCTTTAAGAAATCCAAGACCTGCTTATCTGACAATTTAAATATTTTTAATATCCGGATAAGTTCCATTATATCCAGTCGGCGTTCACATGTTTCGACCCGGCCAATATAACAATGTGCTACACCCATTTGAGTGGCTAATTCCCTCTGGGTAATTCCCTTGTTTTTTCGTAGTACTTTCAATGATTCTATCATTGATTTGTACTTTTGATCAAAAATGGTCTTGTTATTCATTGATATCATTTTGATATCAAATAATTCTTGAACTCAAATTGAGAGCGGGATATAGTTGTCAACAAAAGATCAAAGGGGGCGCCAATGCCAAGAAAATATACATCGGCAACGGTTATAAAAAAATTGACTGCGGCAGTGGCCGGTGATATTTCCAACCTGTATAAATGCGATGTTATAAACAATATCGAACCAACAACCGATACAAACCAGCCCTGTACAGAGGTTGCGGCAAAATGGTTGCTGGAACATATTGATGTTTTGGATAAAATCAAACAGATTTCGCGTCATGGTTCGTATTTTAATCGCGATAATCGATCAAACAAGTTAAGCCGGCGTGAAAAATTTGCAGAGGAAATGTGGGACGTGGAGTATGACCATATAGGGGACGTACTTGCGTACAATTTGCCATTGTCAGATGATGAAACTGCCGAAAAAATAGACTTGGTGACCAGTGATGGCCTTGACCGCAATATTGTATATGTTTTGGGTGTGCGACCGTTTGGAAACAAGGATACTTTGTTGCATTGCGTCTTGGAAATTTATACGCGGTGGAAACAGTTAAATCACAAAAAATTTATATCGGATTATGTTAGGGCCAATAGTTTGTCCGACACACAAGCGCCAGACAGAATTGTTCCGGGAATTTTGGTGCTTTTACGTGGGCATCAGCATTATCACTATGTCATGGACGAATGTGAATATACACGTGAATTGATGAAACGTCTGGGAGTAGAGGGCTTTTTGTGGCGATACCAGGTGTTGAAAATAGACTGATTACAGGGGGAAAATGCGAAAAAAAATCATTTTTTTTGCATCTGCTTTTAAAAATGGACACCTTTTTTCGTATTTATATAGGAACAAAATAAAAAGGGCACAGAATGAAAACGTGTATTTATCGTGGTACGAATGAGGTCGGCGGCAATTGCATTGAATTGGCGACCGATACAACACGGATTTTAATGGATGTTGGCACGCCGCTGTCTTCGATGGAAGACAAAAGTCCGCGCGACAGGGACGCGTATCTAAAATGGCTGGCCGGGTACAAGGCGCCGGTGCGTGGCGTATATGCCGATGACGACACACGGCCGGTTGATGCCATATTTATATCGCATAATCACGGTGACCATTATGGCCTGTTGCCATTGATAAATCCGAAAATCCCTGTTTATATGAGTCGCACATTAAAGCGCATTTTGCTGGAAATAGAACCCCTGAAAGGCGATAGGTTTGATGTTTCCCATTTGGATATTCGTGAAATCGAACCTGGGAAAACAGTTCAGATTGGCGATTTGCACGTTACGGCGCATACTGTGGATCATGCACCGGCGGCGTCCGCGTTTGAGATAACAGATGGTACAACACGTGTTGTATACACCGGTGATATCAGATTCCATTCAAATCAGTCTTGGAAATCATGGAAATTGTCCGACGTGGCACATAGCCCGGATTATCTGATTATGGAGGGGACACGCATGTCCCGTACTGATGAGGCGGATAAATACCCAACAGAAATGGACGTGCGCGCGGCTTTCAAAGATCTGCTGGCGTCGTCGGGGAAACTCGCTTTTATCAGCGTATCCGCCCAGAATTTGGATCGCCTGTGTTCGCTAATCGGTGCATGTGGCAGCACGCGGCGCAGTCTGGTTATAAAACCGTATACGGCGGCGCTAATGGATATATTCCACGAATTGGCGCCCAAAACGATACCGGCTGTGGACGAGATTGGCGGACTGCGCATTTATTATGGCGATCGTCCTGGTGGTATAAACAGCCGGATGGAAGAAAATGGCCTGCTGTATAAGCATAATGCAAAAAAGATATCTGTTAAAGAAATAATGGAAAATCCGGCCGGGTACTTGGTGGAACATAATGTGGTTTTGACCAATGCGTTGCTGGAGCGGGGACTGGCCGATTACGATTTTATATATTCAATGTGGCATGGGTATTTAACCCGCCAAAAGACGTGGGATAAATTCAAAGATCATTTGATGGAGATTCACACGTCCGGTCATGCGGCGGTGCCCGATTTGAAAGCATTTGTCGCCAAAATGGCCCCAAAAAAGATTATTCCCGTGCATACGGAATGCAAAGATGATTTTGAATCACAGTTCGGTGTGCCTGCGCTGGTTCTGAACGATAACGAAATAAAGGAGTTATAAAATGAAAAAACGTGCATTGTCAGAAAACTTTTTCAAAAGATTTAAAGAAGGCGATTTGACAGGTTTGGTTGAATGTTTACAGGCCTTTCCACACTTTATGTTAAATTTGCGTGGCGCGTATGCAACGATTTATTACAAGGGGCTGCGTGTTCTGGAAATTCAAGAAAATGGAAAGTTTGGCATTACAAAAGAATATGTTGTTCCGACAGAATCTGACATAGACCCGATTTTCGGTGATTATATTCAAGATTTGGGCGATAAAGAATTTTGTGACCTGAACATAAAGGATGCGGCAACATTTGATTGGTTTGGATTTTTAACCATGATTATGCGCGGTATAGATAAATGGCGCGCCCAGCATGGTGGCAAGACCGAGAAAGAAATTCAGCAACGTATTGTCTTGGAAAACAATTTGTTTGGCGGTGCGACATCAACAGATTATTTCATTGTTGATACGGAATATGCTGAACCGGGGGCGCGATTTGATGCGATTGCACTGCATTGGTCGCGCGATATGCGTGACAAACGTGATTATAAACCTGGTATCGCGTTTATAGAGATCAAGGCCGGTCAAAATGCAATTGATGGCGCGTGCGGTGTCGCCAAACATTTGCAGGATATTGTCAAATATGAAATAACCGAAGATTTTTACAAAGATATAGAAGAAATGGTGGTGCAACTGCGTGACTTGGGTTTAATGGATATGCCTGGAAATAAACGGTTGGAAATTGATAGTGCAAAAAAGCCCCAGATGATATTTGCCATCGCAAATTATAATCAGAAATCCAGCAAACTGAAAAGTGCATTGGAATCTGAAACTGTTCCGGAAAATATTGATCTGCGTTTTGCAACGGCGTCATTCTTGGGCTATGGCCTGTATGACGAGGGTATGTTGACCCTGCCTGAATTTACCGACAGATTGTAATCCGTATAAAAAAGAGAGAAAAATGGCGTCACAAAAAATAAAAAAATCTGCCAAACAGACACAAAAGAAAGTAGTCTCGGCATCAGATGTAATAATGTCCAAAGATATGCGCAGAATTCGCGCATATCTTAAGAACATGCCGCGCGATATTGTTATGCAATATGACGATACCGGTCGCAATGCGCTGTATCACGCCGTTTTTACCGGTGATGTTCAAATCATACGGGCATTGGTTGAATATGGCTTTGACCCGATGACGATTGATTTGAAGTGTGGGGCATCTGCATTACATCTTGCCGCATCTGAGGGGCACTGGGATATTGCAACTTATCTGGTAGAAAATGGTTTGGCAAATGTAAATGCCATGGACCATGATGGAAAGACGCCATTGGAATATGCTCTGCTGTTCCTGTTGAATGATAAAGAGAACGATGCAATCACAGATCAGATGAATATTGCACATTATTTGATTGCACGTGGCGCACGATTCCGTCCTGATATGCACAGATATGCAGGAATGAAAGAATTAATGTATATGTTAATTTTTGAGATTTACAGCATTAATGCGGAACAGAAAGAAAATCTGCGCACCCGAATGAAAATGGAAGTAAAGTTCATGATAGATGCGCTGAATGAATATAACGCTTTGTTCTTTAATGATGTTATTGCGGCACCTGCGGAACCAATTGCACCGAAAGCCACCGCGAAACCAAAGGCAACCAAAAAGAAAACCGCAAAGAAAAGGAAATAAAATGGCAAGCGTTCAGGATTTGGAAGAAAAATTAGTACTACGCCTGCCTCTGGCGCGGGTCAGGGTGGAATCCGGCCCCGTTGTAGACAGACATTATTTCCGCGTGACATCCGGTGTCCGTTTTTCTGATTTGCAATCGGCGATATCCAAATGCGGATTCTATATGGATTGGTGCCGTGGGGATAATTACGACCAGATAGTGGTTGAGGTTCCGCATGAAAATCATGAGAGTGTGTCTTTGTCAGATTTGATGTCGACACCAGAATTTCGGAACGCAACTGCTGAGGTTCAAAGTGAAAATTGTGAGAGCATTTCGTTGGCAGATTTGATGCCTGAACCGGAATTGCAGATCGCGCCCGCAACACTGCCAATGATACTGGGATGTGATACATTGGGGCAACCGGTAATTGCCGATTTGTCGGATATGCCGCATATGCTGGTTGCGGGCGATAATGGCACCGGGAAAACGACATTGTTAAGGTCTATCGTCCGGTCTATTGCGGCACGCAGCACGCCTGATAAATGCAAGTTCATGATTTTGAATTTGCCGTGGGGCGATGTGGCAGATACGTATTTGGCATGGCCGCCAATTGCAGACGATGCAGAGGCGGCATTGGCCGGATTACGTATTGTGGTGGCGGAAATGGAACGCCGGTGTAAATTGTTAAGTGCCGCCAAGACGAATAATATTGATATGCCGCGCCTGATTGTGATGATAGACGATTTGTCTGACTTAATGGTTGCATCACGTGGCAAGGTTGAAAAATACTTGACCCAGATTGCACAAAAAGGGCGTTCCGTCGGCCTTCATATGATTGTTGCAACAGCGCAATGTGATGCCAAAACGATGTCCGGCACGTTAAAGGCGAATTTCCCGACGCGCATATCGTTCCATGTGGATACAGCGGCCAAATCACGCCAGTCATTGGGAGAGCCAGGGGCGGAATTACTGCTGCCGTATGGTGATGCGTTGTTTTCAGATGCGGGTCGTGTTCCGGTGCGTATTCACACGCCAAATATAGACGGGTAAATATTTAATGTGCCACCATTATTTCCCTGTTCGGGGCGTCAGTTGATGAAAACAAGAAATGGTTATATTCGCTTGATAGTATTCAATTGCTTTTCTCGGCGATTTATGGTATAATAATCACTATGAACAAAGGCGACATTTGTCGCTGTTTTTATTTTATTCCCCACCAATACAACATACATACAACACCATAATTTTATACAGATAAAACAGTACTGATTACATAATCAAAGAAAAGGTGACTATATCATGACAGACGAAAATTTTGAACAAGCATATAATAAATTAAAAGAACCAGAAGGCGGCTATACCGATGGTAAAAATCAAGTTTGTGATGAACCAACAAATATGGGTATAAAGCAAAGTACATTGAACGATTATGTGAAAAAGCATCCAGAAAAGAAATTTCCATCTGATGTAAAAGATTTGATCCCCGCCCAAGCAAAAGAAATTTATAAAGATATATATTGGGATAAAACACATATTCCAAAAATATTGAATAGCAGAGTGCGAAATGCGGTCTTTGACATGGGGGTGATGGGTGGCGCCGGGGTGGTGGTTCAACGGGCGTTAAACGCTTTTAACTCTGCCGGACTTATGTTGGATGGCAGAATTGGCCCCAAAACAGTTGATGCTTTAAATTCTGTTCCGGAAAGCCAAATATTTGATTTTATGAATATATTAAAAGCACAACGCCTGGAATATTTGCAGAAAACAAAAAATTGGCCGACATCAAAAAATGGTTGGACCAAGCGCACCAATAACTACTAACAGATGTACAATTACATCTTTATCACTGATAAATAAACCAATGTGGTATGATGGGGCAATCTAAAATCCTTGTGTTTGAAAATAGATTGAATATAATAATATATTATACTTCGTTTAAGGGGATGCCAATGAGCCGTATGTAATATTTATTTTTACCTATCG
>CAZJGX010000052.1:1710-6292 GCA_964545825.1 uncultured Muribaculaceae bacterium | reverse complement strand
ACAATGTCAGTTGATTTTTTCATATTACCCCAGTTTATCATATCGGTGTAAATTCAGATACAGGAATCGTCACCTTGATTTGCTAATATTGTCTATATTTGTCAGAAAGTGCTGTAATTGATTTTTAATATTGCAATCTGAAAATTGTCTGATATAATCAACGACGTTTGAAACGTGGTTTCAGGCAGTTTTGGGTGGTTAGCTCAGTTGGTTAGAGCGTTACGTTGACATCGTAAAGGTCGTTGGTTCGAGTCCAATACCACCCACCATTATTTCCCCGCCATCGGAAGGGGTGTCCGCAAAAAAGAACATAAATAATGAAACGAATGTACAATTAACTTTAATCAAAAATTCTGACGGGATTCACTGGCGCCCCGTTGGGCGTCTGTTTTTATAAATCAAAGGGTACATAACAATGACGACAAATAACAAATATCTGATTACATCTGCGTTGCCGTATGTGAACGGTGAATTACATCTGGGGCACTTGATTGGTTGCTGGTTGCCGTCGGACGTTTATGCGCGTTTTTGCCGCAGCATGGGTCGTGATGTTTTGTATGTCTGTGGTGCGGATGAACATGGTACGCCGGCGGTTGTCGGTGCCGCCAAGGAAGGCGTTCCTGTCATCGAATATAACAACAAATATTATGAAAAGCACTTGCGTGCGGTGCGTGATTTTAATTTGTCTTTTGATTTATATGGTCGTACCCACACTGAATTACAGGAAAAATTAATTCACGATTTGTTTTCACGCCTGGACACCCAGGGATTAATCGAAGAACGCGAAACAATTCAACCTTTTTCAGTTGATGACAATATGTTTTTGGCCGACCGCCAATTGCGTGGCACATGCCCAAAATGCGGATTTGATGGTGCACGTGGTGACCAGTGTGATAAATGCAGTGCCACGTACGAGGCAACAGAACTGTTAAACCCGCGCAGTGAAATATCCGGCAGTACCAATATTGAAATGCGCCCGACAAAAAATCTGTTTTTCCGTGCATCCGCATTACAGGACGAGTGGCGCGATTGGTTAAAATCACATGCGCCAAAATGGTCAAAAACAGCCAGTGCAATCGCCCAGGGTTGGGCGTCGGATGAATTGCACGACACGTCAATTACACGTGACCTGCCATGGGGAATTTCGGTGAACAAGCCCGGATTTGAGAACAAAGTGTTCTATGTCTGGTTTGATGCGCCGTGGGGATATGTTTCTATTTCCCAGGCGGCAAATAAAGACTGGGCCGATTGGTGGAAAAATCCGAATTGTCACTATGCACAATTCATGGGCAAGGATAACGTAAAATTCCATGCCGTATTTTTCCCGGAACAGCAATTGGCAATGCATGATAACTGGAAAACAGTGGATATGCTGAAATCTATGAATTTCTTGAATTTTGAAGGCGGCAAGTTTTCAAAATCACAAAAACGTGGTGTGTTCTTGGATGATGCGATATCAATTGCGCCGGCGGATGTGTGGCGTTATGCGCTGTTGGCATCGGCCCCGGAAACAGATGATACAGATTTTACATTTATCCGTTTTGCAGATGTCGTGAATAAAGACTTGAACGGCATGTTGGGGAACTTTGTATCGCGCGTATGCAAATTAACGGATAAAATTTTTGGCTCGGCCGTACCTGCGGCTGGCACACCGGACGCGGAATTGGTGTCACAAATAAATGCACAGATTGCTGAATTGACGGCCAGCCTGGATGCGTGTGAGTTCCGCCGTGCAATTGTCGCACTGCGTACAATGTATGCAATTGGTAATGAATATATGACACGTACGGCGCCGTGGGCGTTGGTTAAAAATGGTGATATGACCGGCGCGGCGGCGGTTTTGAACAACTGTTTCCAATTAATCGACCTGTATGCACGTGTGTCTGCGCCGTTTATTCCGGATGCCGCCAAAAAGATACAGGAAATATTCAGTGTACAACATGACCTGACCTGGCCGGATGTCTTTGAATATCGCATTTCAGATGGCGAACAATTTACAGTGCCTGAAAACCTGTTTAATCGCATTGATGATGCGCAGGTTTTGGAACTGGCTGAAAAATATGCACCGAAAAAGGATGACGCACCAAAATTAACAGTTGCAAAAATTGTTGATGTAAAAAATCATCCGACACGTGAAAATTTGCATGTTTTGACGGTGGATGACGGCACAACGCATGATTTGCAAATTGTATGCGGTGCACCAAATGTACGTGCGGGATTGGTTGGTGTGCTGGCCCCGGTTGGATGTATGTTGCCCGGCGCAAAAAAGCCGATTGCACAACGCACGGTCGCTGGCACGGAAAGTTTTGGCATGATGTGCGCGGCGGCCGAAATTGGTGTGGGCACAGATGACGATAAAATTATTGAATTGGATGCAAATGCAGAAATCGGTACGGAATATAAATAAATGAAATTGGTTCTGGTATCTTGTTGTGCACCGTGCAGCGCCGGCGCGATTAAACAGTTGGCAGACGGACAAATTCCGGACGTTGATGACTTTATCGTACTGTTTTTCAATCCAAATATTTTTCCAAATGTCGAATATGAAAAACGTATGCGTGAACAGATTCGATATTGTGAAGGTCTGGGTGTAAAATACGCAATCGGTGAATATGACCACGATGCATGGCGTGCGGCGGTTGCGGGTTTGGAAAACGAGCCTGAACGTGGTGCGCGCTGTTCCCGTTGTTTTGAATTTCGGTTTGAATACGCTGCGCGTTTTGCTCGGCGCAACGGATATGACGCGGTGGCGTCGGTACTCGGTGTATCCCGTCACAAAGACCAGTCCCAGGTTGATACGGCCGCCCGCACAAAATGCGGTGATGGTGTGTGCTATCTGCCGATTGCGTGGGATGAACAATTGCGCCAACAAATTGGTCGTGCGTCTGATTTTTACCGTCAAAATTATTGCGGTTGCGAATTTTCTATTCGCAAAGTATAATCCCAGAAAGATTATTTAACCAAAGGGGATAATATGTCTTCTATTTTTGTATTCCCAGGCCAAGGTGCACAGACTGTTGGTATGGGACGCGATTTATATGAAAATAATGCGGCCGCCCGCGCAGTTTTTGATGAGGTTGATGACGCATTAAATCAAAAACTGTCTGATATCATTTTCAACGGGCCGATGGATGAATTAACATTAACTGCAAATGTTCAACCCGCAATTATGGCCGCGTCTATTGCAATGCTGCGGGCGTCAGGTGCAGAATTACCAGAATATGTTGCAGGTCACAGTTTGGGTGAATATACCGCCCTGTGTGCGGCGGGTGCCCTGTCACTGCGTGATACTGCAAAGTTGTTGCGTCTGCGTGGGGATGCGATGCAGCGTGCGGTGCCTGTGGGACACGGTCTTACCGCTGTTATTCTGGGGCTGGATATTGATACGGTGCGTGAAATCTGCGCCACGACCGATTGCGATGTTGCAAACGATAATTCACCCGGTCAGGTTGTGATTTCGGGGGCCAAAGATATTGTTGAGGCGACAATGGCATTGGCCAAAGAACGCGGTGCAAAACGTGCAATGCCGTTGGCATTGTCTGTACCGGTTCATTGCAGAATACAAAGCCCGGCCGCAGAAGAAATGCGTGCCGCATTGGCAGATGTTGAAATCAAGCAACCCGCCGCCACATTTATCGCGAATAAAACCGCCGCCCCAATGACAGACGTAAATGAAATCCGTGACGAATTGGTGTATCAAATGACACACGGTGTGCGCTGGCGTGAAAGTGTTTTAAAAATGCACGAACTTGGTATTACAGACATGATAGAGGTTGGCCCAGGCAATGTTTTAACCGGCCTGGCCACACGTATTTGTCCTGAAATTAACGCAAAGAAATTGGAGATTTAATAATGTTTGATTTAACAGATAAAGTTGTTTTGATAACAGGTGCCACCGGTGGTATCGGTGGTGCAATTGCACATAAGATGAAGGAGGCCGGCGCGACAGTTGTCGTATCCGGTCGCAGCATGGAAAAACTGAACGCGCAATTTGATGACGGATATATCAAGATTGCGGCCGATTTGGCGGATGAAGGTGCGGGTGTTGAACTGGTTATGAACACGATAGAGCAAGCCGGCAAAATCGACGTCTTGGTCAATAACGCCGGTATTACCCAGGACACACTGTTAATGCGCATGACAGACGAACAGTTTGATAACGTTATAAATACAAACCTGCGTTCTTGTTTCAAGATGTGCCGTGCGGCGATTATGCCAATGATGAAAAATCGTTTTGGTCGTATTATCAATATGGCATCAATCATCGGTCAAATCGGTGGGCCGGGCCAGGCGAACTATGCAGCATCCAAGGGTGGTATGATTGCCATGACAAAATCCATCGCGGCCGAGGTTGCATCCCGTGGCATCACTGCGAACTGTATCGCACCAGGATTTATCAAAACACCAATGACAGACGTTCTGTCGGATGATTTGAAAAAGGCGTATTTGGCACAGATTCCGGCCGGACGATTTGGTGAACCGGACGATATCGCGGCTGCCTGCGTATTTTTGGCGTCAACCGAGGCCAGTTATATCAACGGCCAAGTCTTGGCAGTAAATGGTGGTATGGGCAGATTCTAAT
>CAZJGX010000052.1:0-1610 GCA_964545825.1 uncultured Muribaculaceae bacterium | reverse complement strand
GACGTTATTGTTATTGGTGGTGGACATGCCGGTACCGAGGCTGCATCTGCCGCGGCACGTCGCGGCGCAAAAACATTGTTGATAACAATGTGTGCGGCAGATTTGGGGGCGATGTCATGCAACCCCAGTATTGGTGGCCCCGGCAAATCGCAAATGGTTGCAGAAATGGACGCGTTCGGTGGCGTTATGCCGCGTGCGGCAGACTCTGCCGGAATTCATTTCAGAACACTTAACGCATCCCATGGCGCGGCAACCCAGGCCCTGCGTGCGCAAATAGACCGCGAATTATATCACACCGCGGTTGTGGATATTCTGCGCAATACACCAAACCTGACAATTACGTTCGAAACAGTTGACAGTTTTGATATCAAAACCAAAACCGTTAACAATAAATACAGTGCCACCGCGATTGTTTTGACGACGGGTACCTTTATGCGTGGGCTGGTGACACGCGGGGCGGAAAAAATTCCGTCTGGGCGTCTGGCGGATGATGGAACGTACCAATCGCCGGATACAACACTGTCGCCGGTGTTGCGCGCGGCGGGATTTAATTTAATGCGTTTAAAGACAGGCACGCCTGCGCGTATATATCGTGACAGTATTGATTTTTCTGTTTGTGAACTGCAACCGGGCGACCGGCCACACGATTGGTTCAGTGCGCCTAATCCAAATAACAATTATGATGCCGTGTGCTATATCACACATACAACACAACAAACACATGATGTAATACGTGAAAATATTGCAGGCGCCCCCATGTATAATGGCGATATAGAAGGGATTGGCCCGCGATATTGTCCATCACTGGAAGACAAGGTCATGCGTTTCCCAGAACACACGTCGCATCATGTGTTCTTAGAGCCCGAGGGCTTAAACAGCGACCTTATCTATCCCAATGGTATTTCAACCAGTTTTGGGGCATCAATCCAAGATAAATGGATACGCACGATACCGGGATTGGAAAATGCACGTATCGCGCGATACGGATACGCAATTGAATATGACGCAATTGACGCGCGTGTTTTGAACGCACATTTGCAATCGCGCGACGTGCCGCATTTATTCTTTGCCGGCCAAATCAACGGCACCAGTGGGTACGAGGAGGCTGCCGCCCAAGGCCTTATCGCCGGCGCAAATGCCGCCGCATATGCGCTGGGGCTGCCGACATTGGATATTGATCGAACGAATTCAATGATTGGTGTGCTGATTGACGATATAACGACGCTGGGGGTGGATGAGCCATACCGTATGTTTACATCCCGTGCGGAATACAGACTTGCCCTGCGTGCGGATAATGCAATCGCGCGTTTGGGTGATTTGTCCGTCGCGGCCGGATTGATAACCGGGGCGCAACGCGATGCAAAATATGCATTGCACGCGGATGCAATTGCAGAAAACGATAAATTTTATGCCGGATATATTGCACGCAACGCGCGTGAAATCGCGGCGTATAAGCGTGATGCAGAATTAAAAATACCGCGTGATTTCGAATATAAAAACATGCCGGGATTGACGAACGAATTAATTGAAAAGTTAAGCATTGCCCGCCCAGAAAACATTGCGGCATTATCGCGCATCCCGGGCATGACCCCGGCGGGGATAATGGTCGT
>CAZJGX010000051.1:4912-6419 GCA_964545825.1 uncultured Muribaculaceae bacterium | reverse complement strand
CGATGCAACATAATCGGACGATGCTTTTCGCCGTCTTCACCAACATAAGACAAATCGAATCGTTCCGGCAGATTCATATCCAGCTGAATTGTGCCACACTGCCACGTGCGACCGATGGAATCCTTCAGATAAATATCAATCTTTGGGCCATAGAATGCGGCGTCGCCCTCTGCCACTTCGAATTCGATATTATTCGCCTCCAGCGCGTGGCGCAGGCCCGCTTCCGCCTTGTCCCAAATTTCGTCGGAACCGATACGGAATTCAGATTCCTTGCGCGTGGCCAGTTTCATCCAAACCTGATTAAAACCGAACTTGGAATAAATATCTTTTACAAAGGACAAGATTTTAACGATTTCCGCCTCGAACTGAGATTCTGTGCAGAAAATATGCGCATCGTCCTGGGTAAATTCACGCACACGCATCAGCCCCGACAAACCACCTGCGGCCTCGTACCGATTAACCTTGCCAAATTCGGCCAGATATAACGGCAAATCTTTGTATGATTTGATACCCTGACCAAACACCAACATACCACCCGGACAAGACATTGGCTTTACACAGAACGTTTTACCATCTTGGGTTTTGCCGGAATAGTTATGTTCACCATACTTTGCCCAATGACCAGAACGTTCCCACAGGCATCTGTCCATAACAGCTGGTGTTGATATTTCCTGATATCCGGCCAATTCCTGACGTGCACGAATATATTCAATCAATTTGCGATAGATTTTATATCCCTTGTCATGCCAGAACACGGCACCCGGTGCATATTCCGGTTCAAAATGGAATAAATCCATGTCTTTCCCCAGTTTACGATTATCACGTTGGGCGGCCTGTTCCATCATTTTCAGATGCGCATCCAATTCTTCCTTGCTGGCAAACGCATCGACATAGATACGCTGCAACATTTTATTTTTTGCATCACCCTTCCAGTATGCACCAGCAACGGTACGAATTTTAAACCCATCACGTGGTAAATCCTTGGAACTTTCAACATGCGGCCCACGACACAGGTCTGTAAAATCACGGAAAGTATAAATAGATAACGCCGCACCGGCCGCATCATATTCAGATAACCACTCCATCTTATATGGTTGCGCGGCAAATATTTCCTTGGCCTCTGATAAATCGACATTGCGCTGTTCAAATCGACCATTTGATTTAATCAAAGCACGCATTTCTTTTTCAATTTTTTCAAAATCTTCTTCGGAAAAACGATGTTCTGTATCAAAATCATAATAGAACCCGTTTTCTATTGCCGGGCCACCTGCAAATTTAACATCAGGATACAGTTTCTGAACCGCCGCCGCCATAACATGTGCCAGACTGTGACGTACCGTTTCAATTTCGTATGACATAATAAAAGTCCCTTACTTAGTTTTTGTTTTTTTATTTTAAATTGATTTGATTATTGCACTGGGCGGATAAAACCGCAATTAGAATTTACACCCCCAAAGGGGTTGTAGTAGTTGTAGTTGTGAAAACAAACATACATTTATTCATAGCA
>CAZJGX010000051.1:0-4812 GCA_964545825.1 uncultured Muribaculaceae bacterium | reverse complement strand
AATTAAAAATCAATTATGCATCCGAACAATACCGCGAAAAAGAAACAAACCGTCCCCCCGATTACAAACAGATGCCATATTGCATGCGAAAACTTCATCCGACGCCACAGGTAAAATATCACCCCCAGCGAGTAAGACAACCCACCCGCCAAAATAAATATCAGACCACGTATTGATATATGCCGCAGCATTGCCGGCAAAATAAACAATAACGTCCATCCCATCAACAGGTATAACCCGACCATCCATTTTGGCTGGCGTTGCGGGCTGCGAATTTTCATAAATGCACCAAATATCACAATTGCCCACAAAATACCAAACACTGTCCAACCCAACCCGCCACGCAAATTCACCAGACAAAATGGCGTATATGTGCCGGCAATCAATGCATAGATAGCAACGCTGTCCCAGACCTCAAAAAAACACTCTGATTTTTGACCAATCATTGCATGACACATGGTTGAACCAAAATACAACGTAAACATAGTCAATCCAAATATCGCACACGATACAATCGCCCATACATTGCCGGCCAAAACCGCAAACACTTCCAACAGAACCAATGCCGCAATCGCAAGCCCTATACCAATTCCGTGTGTTAAAATATTCAACACTTCTTCACATTTCGTAGACTTGCGTTCCCAACGAAACAAGCCTGTCGCCCGCAATGCACGCAACATACGATTTGCATGCGTATCTTTTTTTACAGCCTTTAACTTTGTCTTAACCTGTCTTGATGTCTTGGTCATTTTATTACATCCCCTATTCTATTACGCACACGCGCACCACCCATAACCGTCATCATTGAATATAAATCTGGTGTATTTGTACGCCCGGATAACGCAACACGTAAATTCATTGCCACGTCCCCGTTTTTTATCCCCAAATTGGACGCAATTTCAACAATTTTATTCCACCATGCATCTTTGTCATCGGCCGGATTATATGTTGCCAAGAACGCATTTAACACATCCTTGTTATATTGGAATTCGGTATTGGGTACATATAACGCATCCCAGAAAAAGGCAACTGTTTCCAGTGTTTGACGCCATGTTATAAAGTCCTTGCGAATACGCTTTGGATTATCACGTTCAATCGCCAAAACAGATGTCAAATAATCAATATCCGCAACCTGCATTTTATGATTTTCATCACCATATTCGTTCGCCCATTTGGCAACAGACGCCACCAAATCTGCAACACTCATCGCGCCGATATATTCTTTGGCCCACCACTCTAATTTCTTCATATCAAACAGTGCACCTGACATCGGAATCTTTTTCGGTTTCAATTCATAATCCCAAATTGACTTAACCTGACCTTTGGATTTGGCTTCTTCATATCCAGATGCCGCAATATTACCCAGATATTCTAACACCGCCCCAACCGGCCAACCGTCTGCCAAGAAAAATGCAACATTTGCCTCTGGGTCTTTACGTTTTGACAATTTGCGCTGTTTGCCGGTGTCTGAATCAATTTTATCAATTGTCGACGTATGAATATACATTGGTGCAGTCCAGCCCATCATACGAAACAACGCCGTATGCAATGGTAATGATGGCAACCACTCTTCCCCACGGATTACGTGTGTTGTACGCATAAAGTGGTCATCAACCAAATGCGCAAAATGATATGTCGGCAATCCATCATTTGATTTTATTAAAACAATATCTTCGTTATTTTCTGGAAATCCGATTGAGCCACGAACCGCATCACGACAATAGATTTTATTTTCAGGATTGCCTGCTGAATACAGTCGAATCGTTGGAACCTCGCCATTATCCAGATGCGCCGCAATATCAGATTCTGTCAAATCACGGTCACGTGCAAATTCGCCATATATACCGGTGGCAAACCCTGCATTGCGCTGATTCTCGCGAATCCGTTCCATATCATCTGCTGTCAAGAAACATGGATATGCCAACCCACGTGCCAACAAATCAGCCGCCACAGACTTATAAATTTCTTTACGCTGTGACTGATAATATGGCCCATATTTTTCATCATTATTATAATTCAATCCAAATCTATTCATTGAATCAACAATAATATCAACTGCACTTGCCACCTCGCGCTTGGTATCTGTATCTTCGATACGCAACATAAATACACCACCGGATTGCGACGCCAATTTACAGTCAATCAATGCACCATACAGACCGCCAATATGCATATATCCGGTTGGGCTGGGTGCGAAACGCGTGACGAACGCCCCGTCCGGCAATGTGCGCGGCGGGAATTTTTCTTCCAGTTCTGCAATTGTATATTTTGGTGCACCGCCCAATACGCGTGCGATTAAATCTTTACTTAAACCATTACGCATTTTTATTTTCCTTTACCGTCAGATTTTAATTTTGAAAACAAAATTATATCACGTGGCACCCCATGCAACATCATAGACTGGCGCAATATCCCATCTTGATTAAATGCGCATCGCTTTGCCACATTTTGCGATGGAACATTTTCTGTATCAACACGAATCTCTACACGATTAAAGCCACAATGTTCAAACGCTAATTTTTCCATTAACCCGACACTGCGCGTCATAATGCCACGCCCATTTGCAGACTTATCCAACCAATACCCTATTTCCGCATATTTATCTGTTTCGCTTAATTTTACAAATCCGATATTACCAACAAGTGCCCCGTTGGTCACAACATGATACGACCCATTATCATTGCGGGCCAACTTTTGAACATATGAAAATTCATCTTCGGCGCTGTTGATAAAATCAACCCAACCCAACCACTTTCCAAAAAACGCACGATTATCATCTACGATTTGAAACACCCGCCGTGCCAAGTCAAATGTCGGTGCCAGTTTTACCAGTTCAATATCGCCATCTTTGATTGATTGTGGAAATTCTATCATTTTCAAATACCTTGTTTTCTAATAAATTGAATTCTATACTAAATATATGGAAAAACAAGAAATAAGAACATTTGGCCGTCGGCATGGCAAAAAATTGTCCGCCCGCCAGAATAATTTAATTGAAAATATTTTGCCGCAGATTGCCCCGGGCAATACCGGGGATATCCTGGAAATAGGATTTGGTGCCGGCGAACATGTGCGCGAACTGGCACGCACCTATCCCGACAAGACAATCATCGGGGCCGAACCGTTTATGAACGGCGTGGCAAGTTTACTGTCTGCGATAACAGACGCCGACAACAATATACTGGATGAATATAAAAACATCCGCATATGGCCGGATGACGTACGTGATTTTCTGCGCGACACCGAATCGAAATTTGAACAAATTTGGATTTTGCACCCAGACCCCTGGCCCAAGGCAAAGCATGAAAAACGCCGCCTGCTGAATTCAGATTTTCTGTCCATGTTGTCCACACACCTGACACAGGACGGTCAAATTATTATCGGTACTGACCATTGGGAATATTTTGATTGGATACAGGGCCAGGTTTCAAAAACCACGCTGCATGCAGCACTGCCCGATATTGCGACGATTCGCACGCGTTATCAATCCAAGAATATGGCACACACAACTGAACCCAAATATTTAATTTTGACTGCCGACGCAACTCATTAAATCGGGACGTCCCGGCATCAGGATAATTCCATCTGGTAAATTCGCATTTCCCTGGGGCCGATTGTGAATACAGAACGATTCGACATCAATCTTATCCGCCGCATGTTCGGCAATGACATTGGCCACAGGCGACGGCACAGGCTCAGATTTTGTTTCAACCGGCACGGGCACAACCGCCACAACCACCGGTTCCGGCAACTGTTCTTTTTCAACCAATTTAACAGATTCCAATTGTTTTATTACAGGTTTCTGTTTTGCCTTCTTTTTCTTTGGCGTGACCTTCTTAGGTTTCACCGGATGTTTGGCCGCGTGGGACTTTTGTGCAGTCCCCACCCGAACCGGGGCGGGACGCGACACCGGCGCAACACCATACATATTTGACGCACGACGCACATCATCGCCTGATATTTCATATTCACCATACAGGGTTGGTATTCCATAGACCGGCGGCTGACTGTCCGCCATAGAAAACGCCAAACTTGGAATAAATATTGCCAACAATATAAACTTTAACATTTTCATGTAAACACCCTATTCACATATCATCAAACGCGTTCGCGCCAATACCGCAGGCCGCATCGCCGCAGTCAACCGCATTACCTGTTCCAATCGCATTGGATTTGCCCCGACAACCCAACATATATCAAAATCCGTCCCATCGGCAATCGCCCCAAGCATGCCGTACACGCGCCCGACAAAGTCTGATTTTTCACCGGTATCTTTGGTTAATGCCAACACCAACGAATCGGCACGCACACGTGCAACGGCATCAAAAACACGCCCCCAGTCATCCACACCGATTTCATTTATATTCAAACCAATCGCCAATTCTTTGTTAAAGAACAAATCATCCCGCACCACGCGAAGCATATCAACAAAATCCGACAAACACGCCATATCAACAAAAATAATCGCACCGGATGCACCACGCTTAAACGCGGCATTTATATTAACAGCCAATTCAGACATATCGGCATCACGAATTGAGTGCCCCGCACCGACATAAAATCGTGGCAATATTTTTATATTTTTTCCTTCCAGCCATGGCCATACAGTCGCAACCGCAGACGTCCCAACAGAAATCATACCCATATTATTGGACACCACCAAATCAGCCATGCGTGCCAAATCCACTGCGTCATCTGTCGCCGGACACCACAATCCCGTCTGACGGGCAACATCATCAACCATGTCTGTTATTTCAATCATTACACTTTTTACTTTATCATAAATATGATATAATCAAAGACAAATGAGAA
>CAZJGX010000050.1:0-6419 GCA_964545825.1 uncultured Muribaculaceae bacterium | reverse complement strand
CGCATGCCATAGTCTGCAAATGTACCGTTTTCCCACAGGTCATATCCTGCAAACCTGTTATCAGAAAACAACGTGCTGTCAGATAAAAATGTACCGGCGGAATCATTGTTTAATGCAAATTCATCTTCATCAGTATGACGCATGATTGTCAATCGTGCACGTGGTTCTATTATCTGTGTCCATGCACTGCCCGCACGAAACATCGGCAGGCCCCACTCCACATATCCATTTGGCAGAAAACGATTTTTCAAACCCGAATATACCGTGCCGTCAATCATTTCAGTGTTGTCAAAATTATAGACATCATATCGGGCGTCCAGACTTAATGTCAAACGGTTCCCGCCCCACAGTGTCCATGGTGATACGATACGTGCATCACCAATCACACGCTGGGATGCGACATCAGAACCGGAAATTCCCAATATGTCCGCATTAAACAGTGCATATGTTTCTGCAAAGATTGGCGTGGTCTGATAAACGCCGTGTATGTTTGGCAAAATATTACCCGATGGCACCGTATCATTGTAATTATATGTACTGCGCAATTCTTGGAATATATGTGTGTCTGCAACCGCATATCCTGTCTGGCCGAATAATTCCAGTTTTGCCCCGGAATCCAGATACGGTTGCGCATCATAGAATCCATACTTTTGCAGATACGTTTTGTCAGATGCACGTTCCAAGAATATTGTCGCACGTGCATTTTCGCCCAGTTCAATTACATCATCATTAAATACATGCCAGCGATTTTCACCTTCCTTGTTATGGGTGAACGAACCCCTGGTTCTGAATTCGCCATGGTCAATATTCAATCGGTGTTCCAATTGGAATAACGGATTTTCCTGGGTCAATATAGATGGTGTAAATGTAATATCGTGTGTGTCCGAAATATTTATATAAATCGGGATATTAATTCTGGTTCCCATTTTGTTCGTAGAACCAAATGTCGGCATCAAAAGGCCTGTTTTATACTTTACACCAGGGTCGGGCATTTCAAAAAACGGGAACCAGAATATTGGTAATCTGTCATACACCCATAACACCGGATTATAAAATTGTAGCATCCGGGTATCCATATCGTGGACTATTTTTGTTGCCGTCACCGTCCATGCGTCACCATATGGGTCACAATCGTTGCATGCGGTAAATTCTGCGCCACGCGCGATAGTCAAATCACCGTCACGGGTAATAGAATCAGATTCAATATACACATGCTGGCCCAGCCAAATGCGAATATCATCACCGGACAGATTTGCACCCTTTTGTGATATGTATGAATCAGTCAGCGTCATGCGCTGGCCGGATGCATTGGTAATTTCTGTTTTGCCGGATGTTTTTATCGTTTCTGATTTTACATCATATTCAATTTTGTCTGCGGTAATTGTCTTGGGGGCATCTGTGTCAAAACCCATCCCGTATCCAGACAGGGTCAACATACATACGATAAAAAACACTGATGTCTTTTTCATTATTTCTTGCTAAACAATATAGATAAAATTATTCCCAACACAACAATTTGTGTAATTGCGAGTATCCCAAATTGGGTCAGACTGCCAATCATATTTGATGCCGTCATAAATATAGACATTGCCACCGCCATTGCAAATACAGCCATTGCCGGCGCAAAACTGGCACGTCGACGCAACAACGATGAACGCAATAATATGCATGCACACAAGGCCGCCAGAATCAGGTTCATAATCGGGCTTAAAAAACGTGTACACAGTTCAGCCAAGACCTTTTTATGCTGTTTCTGTGTTGGGGTATTCAATATATCGCGCACCAGTTCCGTTGTTGGAATACGACGTACTTTAAACGCATTATCACCACCACTGTCCGATACATTTAAATCCATATCAAATGTTTCAAACGTACCTGTTGTCATGGCATCGCCGGTGGCCTGTAATGAACCATTTGTCATCACAATAGACAGCCCGCGGGTGGTTGATACCAATTTTCCTTTTTCTGCAAAAATTATCATCTGTGACGCATCTTCGCGTGTATCTGATAGCATCACCTGGCTTAAATCATGGCCAGATACCTTGTCCACATATACAACCAGGCTGTCTGTTATTTCGGTAAATGCGGATTCTTGCAATTTCATATGTGCCAGACCATATCGCAGATTCCATTGGGTGTTATAGAAACGTGCCTGGGTTGCCGGTACAATCCATAAATTCAACGCCAAATGTACAATCGTCAATATCACCGCCAATACCAACGCCGGTTTTGCAATTTGGCCCGGCGACAGACTGGATGCTGTCATAACCGTAATCTCGTTATCAGAAATCAGTTTGTTATAGACGAATATAACGGCGATAAAGCATACAAACGGTATGATAATAGAAATAATAAACGGTACCATTAAAATGGTCAGTCCGATAAAACTATCCAATGCCACACCATAGTTTAACAGGAATCGCATCATAGACATGATTTGAATCATCCATGCCAGTCCTGTCAGCACCAGCAACAGCATGATAAATATCGTAATTAACTGGCGTGCAAAATACTTATTAATAATCTTCATGATTTGCAGTATAAATCGGAAAACATGTACCGTCAAATAATTCTTGCAATTTGCCGATTCGGGTATATAATAAAATTGTTCTTAAAAGATTTTTTAAGGGCGGGGTCGAAAGATCCCGCCCTTGTAAATAAAAAGAAAGTAAGTAAAAGACGCCCAAAACAAACAAGGAGAAAGCAAAATGTCTTTTGTTTCGATGCCCCGCCAGGATTTGCTGTTGGCAATTGATTCACTGGCCCAGGAAAAACTGATTGACCGTGAAATCGTTATTGAATCGTTAGAGGCGGCAATCGCCAAAATAGCCAAGCACAAATATGGCGAAGAATTTGATATCACGGCTGATATTGATCGTCATAATGGGGCAATCCATGTAAAGCGTCTGTTTAAGGTTATTAAATCACCGGATGCGCTGGGCGAAGATGAAGAATACGATCCGAACACAATGCTGACTGTGGAACAGGCTAAAAAGTATGCGAAAAATCCATCTGTTGGTGATGTGGTTGAAGACCCGCTGCCGGAACCTGAATTTGGCCGTATGGCGTTCCAAACGGCAAAGCAAATTATGACTGCACGTGTCCGTGATGCAGAAAAAGGTCGCCAATACGAAGAATTCAAAGACAATATCGGTGATATCGTATCCGGTGTTGTAAAGCGTATTGAATTTGGCAATGTTTTTGTTGATATCAACGGCAAGGCCGAAGGTTATATCCGCAGCAACGAACAAATTCCTGGCGAACGTCTGGCGGTTGGTGACCGTGTACGTGCATTGATTATGAACGTTGAACGTTCAAATACAGGGCCACAAATCTTCTTGACCCGTACACATCCGATGTTTATGGAAAAATTGTTTGTCCAAGAAGTACCGGAAATTTATGAAGGCGTTATCAAAATTAAATCAGTATCACGTGCACCGGGTTCACATGCAAAAATCGCTGTTGAAACCCAGGATCCATCAATTGATGCGGTTGGTATGACTGTCGGTATCAAGGGTACACGTATCCAGCCTGTTATTAACGAGTGCCACGGTGAAAAGATTGACGTTATATTATATTCTGACGACCCGGCTGTTTATATCGTTAATGCAATGCAACCGGCCAAGGTCGCAAAGATTATCGTCGAAGAAGATACACGCAGTGCGGCTGTGGTTGTAAACGAAGATCAACAGTCATTGGCAATTGGTCGTCGTGGTCAGAACGTGCGTTTGGCATCGCAATTGACGGGCTGGAACATTGACGTTATGAACGAGGCCGAAGAACAAGAACGCCGTGCCAAGGAATTCAAAGAAAAGACTGAACTGTTTATAAAGGGTCTGGATGTTGATGAAATGATTGCGCACCTGTTGATTACCGAAGGTTTCCGCACAATCGAAGAAATCGCATTTGTTGATGGAACCGAACTGGAATCTATCGAAGGCTTCAATGCGGAATTGGCGACAGAATTGCAGACCCGTGCGAAAGCCTATCTGGATAAAGTCGAACAGGATTACAAAGATAACGGTCACAAAAATGGCATGACTGATGATTTGTTGGAATTTGATTTTATCAAACGTCCGATAATCATGCAGTTGGGTGCGGCGGGTATCAAGTCTTTGTCTGACCTAGCGGATTTGGCATCTGATGAACTGGTTGAAATCCTGGGCGAAGACACTATGAGTCCGAGATTGGCCGGTCGTGTCATTATGAAGGCGCGCGAAATCGCATACGGTATCGTTCGTGATACAAAAGACACAACAGACGCAACGGATGCACAATAATAAAAAAACAACGCCGCGGGCATGTCCCGCGGCAAAACACACGGGGCAACAATAAATGGCAACACTGACACTGGGAAAATCTGTCACAATGGACGCGGTACAAAGCCGCAAGGGCGACGCAGTATTCGTTGAACGTCGTCGTCGCGTTATCGCGCCGGGTGCGCGTGAACTGCGCGAAGAAGAAAAATCAGCAACGCCTGCACATAATGCTGCGGATGATAAATTGCGTGCTGTGCTAGAGGCGGCGCGCGCCCGTGAAGAAGAACGCAAGGCTCGTGCCGCGCAAGAGGCTGCAGCCGCAGCCGCCCGCGCCGCGGAAATAGAACGGGAATCACGTGAATACGAACAGGTCAAAGAACAATTGGCCGCCCGTGAAAATGTGGCATCTGAATCAGAGGCACAGGTTCCCGCATCCCCACGCGAAAATGCATCCCAGAAAAAGCAATCTGGCACTGCGCAAAATTTTGCCCCGCGCAATAATAACAAACCATCCCGCAGCACGGATGATGACGATACACGTTCGTCGCGTAATAATAATCACAAAAAAGATTTCAAAAAGTCCGGTAAAATTTCAATTCATGATATTGTTATCGGTGATGGTGATGACGAGGATGAAATTGGTCTGCGTGGTGCAAACCGCCGCCGGTCCGAGGCATCATTGAAACGTTTTCGTGAAAAGGCGCGTGCTGTATTTTCCGCCCCGCAAAAGGTTGAACATGTCGTCACATTGGGCGATACGATTACTGTCAAAGATTTGGCGGCGGCCATGGCTGAAAAGGTTGGCAACGTTATCAAAAAATTAATGGAAATGGGTATGATGGCATCACAGAATCAGTCTATTGATGCCGATACTGCCGAATTAATTGCCACAGAATTTGGTGCGACTGTAAAGCGTGTTGATATGAAACCGTATGCCGACCAAATGGAGCGTCAGCCTGATCCAAATAAACTGACGCCACGTGCACCGGTTGTCACGGTTGTGGGACACGTTGACCATGGAAAGACATCTTTGTTGGATGCGTTCCGTAATGCAAATGTCGCTGCCGGCGAGGCAGGCGGTATTACCCAGCACGTTTCCGCGTACGAGGTTAAAACCAAGACCGGCCCAATGATTACATTTTTGGATACACCGGGTCATGAAACATTTACCGCAATGCGTGCACGTGGTGCGCAGATGGCAGATATTGTTGTACTGGTGGTTGCGGCAAATGATTCTATCATGCCACAAACGGTCGAGGCGATAAACCATATCCGCGCAGCCAAGGTTCCATTTATCGTTGCAATTAATAAATGTGATTTGCCAGAGGCAAACCCGACCCGTGTCAAAACCGACCTGTTGCAGCAAGAGGTTCAGGTTGAAGAAATGGGCGGTGATGTTCAATGTGTTGAAATTTCTGCAACCAAGAAAATGGGGCTTGATAAACTGGAAGAAGCAATTCTGTTGCAAGCCGATATGATGGAATTAAAGGCAGATGCCGAAATGCCGGCCGTCGCATTTGTAGTAGAGGCCAAGATGGAACGAGGCCTGGGTGCGACCGCCACAATATTGATGCGTCAGGGTACATTAAAAATCGGCGATGTGTTTGTTGTTGGTGAAACATTTGGTCGTGTGCGTGGTCTGGTAAATTCAGCCGGTGAACGTGTGAAATCTGTAAAACCTGGCCAGCCTGTGGTTGTATTGGGGCTGAATTCTGTGCCGACTGCGGGTGATGAATTGCGTGTTATGGAAACAGACGCACAAACACGTGAAGTTGCCGCATATCGCATACAAAAGGCCAAAGACAAGGCCAACGCGATTAAGCGTTCTTCATTGGAAGAATTGTTCGCACGTCGTGACGAAACGAAAAAATTGATATTACCAATTGTTTTGCGTGCCGATGTCCAGGGCAGTGTAGAGGCAATTGTCGATATGTTAAAAGATATCCATACGGACAAGGCTGCGGTTGAAATCCTGTCATCCGGTGTCGGCCAGATTACAGAGGGTGATATCCGTCTGGCGTCTGCATCTGGTGCGGTTATCATTGCATTTAATGTTCGTGCGGATGCGGCCGTACGTGATATGGCACGTACATCCAATGTTGATATCCGTTATCACAGTGTTGTGTATCGTATTACAGACGAAATCAAAGAAATCTTGTC
>CAZJGX010000049.1:0-6461 GCA_964545825.1 uncultured Muribaculaceae bacterium | reverse complement strand
AATGGTCAAAATTTTGCGGTTTTGATGCGGGAATTATCGAACCGCGCCGGGGCCATACAAAACCAACAAAAAACCGCCCCAGTGAGGCGGTTTGTAAATCTTGGCTCGGCGTGGCTTGCAATTATCGAGCAGAATGTCCATCGGAATTTAGTACTTTGACCTGCAAATTAGAATGATAACATTTCTATAATATTGCGCCAACCCAAAAAGCCAATTGCAATGGGCAACACAAAGCAATACACCAGTAATAACGTGGATACAACTATTGTAATATCCCGTTCTTTTTGTTTTTTTAACGCTTCTTCACGGACTTCTAATGCGGCATAGTCTTTGTCGCACTCGGATAGTTTCATAAAAAAATCCATCTTGGCATATTTTCCCGTTCGTAAGCATTGCACCCTTTGGTCTATGGCTGTTTTTGTCTGTTCTAACTGTTTGAACTTTTTGTCGTAGTCTGTATGCCAATAATGCCATATCAGCAGTCCCAGAGGAAAAAGGAATAATATAAAGAAAAAGGATGCTCTGTCATCTTTGTCCAAGAGTAGAAGCAAAACCATTCCACCAATAAAAATAAGCCAAGCCCAATTTTTAGAAAGCCATAATTTAATATCGGTGGTAATATCATTCTTAATTGTGGCCTGATGTTTCCGAGAGTCGTCTTTTTTTTGTTCTTGTGCTTGTTGAGCCAAATAAGTGTTGGTTTTTGTGTCTTGAACAAACGAATTCTTAACGCCCTTATATTGCTTTTCTTTTGGTGGTATTACGTCAGACTCGTGCATTTGTCTCGTTTCTGATAACAGTTGAGCTTCTTGCAAAATAAATCGTGGGTTGCGATGTTTTTCTAATTCGGTTGTTATATATGTTTGTATTTCAGTATCCGCACGCTCTGCATATTCGTACAAAGCATTTATATCTTTGGAGTATGCGTCTATTTCTTTCATTGCCTTTTCGTATTTTGCTTCATTGGTAATATATTGAATCATTGTTCCGCAATGTTCACACATAGTATCACGTACTAGACGACGACTTCTAGAGTTATATTCAACTTGTATAGCCCTGTTGCAACCAGAGCAAATTAGTTCTTTTTCAACAATATTTGATTTCATTTATTGGTCCCTTAAGCTACATTATAACAACAATTGAATATCAAATAAAACAAAAATATGAATAAACTCATTCTAGTATCAAAATGTAGTATGTCATTTAAAACAAGAACTTTTCAGTTAAATTATTCGATAACGATCAAAATTTTGCAATTTTGATGTGGTAATTATCGAACCGGGCGCAGGTTATGTAAAACCAACAAAAAACCGCCCTGGGTGGGCGGTTTGTAAATCTTGGCTCGGGCAGCTGGACTCGAACCAGCGACATACGGATTAACAGTCCGTTGTTCTACCGACTGAACTATGCCCGAATTGCGTTGCATATATTATATCTAAAAAGACTGCAAGTCAAGCGCTTTGTAAAGTTTTTTGAAATAAAATCCTTATATCCTAATTTTATGCCATTTATCGCACAGAGAATATACAGAAATCAATACCTATTTGTACGTTTTGTTCATCCGGCACCATATTTATCCCAATCTTTCAAACTTTGCAGATATTTTAAACGCTTTTCTTTTAATGTGTGCATGAAATCGTTAATCTTGTCATAGGGGATGTTGTTAATAGTCCGAATAGTTTCGTCACCCATTACGCCATCAACGGAAACTTTATCATCAGTTGCGTTATTGATTGTTTCTTGAACCATTTTTACCACGTTCTTAAAATTGCTCATAACGCCCATATCATATATGGCATATCCAATTCTTTCGTTTTCAATTTCGTCTATTCTGCGGTTTTCAAAAAATAATTCTTTGTATATTTGGTCTATTTGTGCCGATGTCAAATCTTTGACATTATCAGGAAAGTTAAAGTTTGGATGCAAAATATTGTATTGTTTTAATGTTGGGCCGGTTATACCGCTATTTGTTGGTTGGTCTATCTTTTTAGGGTTGTCTTCGTATCCGCCTTCTGCGATTCTGCTTTGGTGATTAAACTTCTCAAATCTGTTGATTGGTATTCTGCTCATATTTCTGTCCTTGGGTTAAATAAAAAAGTCCGCACAGAGCGGATAAAAAAACAGCGCAACAATGCGCCTTGAATCATTTAGATAATATCATAAAACGATGAAAATATCAATATATTATAGTTGTGCAGCAAATATGTATCACGCCGTGTGTAGCATACATGTAAAATTGCGTTCGTTTTTATGGGGTGTTTGACAGCATCAAGACAAAGAATAGCATGTAAAACATTGCCAAACTTATGGCGGGTTCCTGTGGAAATTTTCAGATTTATCGTGATGCGGGGAAATGCGCCCAGTCAATTTAACAGGCCGTTGTTCTACCGACTGAACTATGCCCGAATAGCAGACGCTATAAAATATCTTTTCCTATAACATTTCAAGAACTTTTTTTGCTGATACATAAATTTTGTTCGCAAATCTCAAAAATCTCAGATTTCCGCTGAAGGTCACATATGTTTTCCTGTATGCCCGTGTCGTAAAAAGCATCAATCATAGGGTGGGGCGGTTTGAAAAAATCTGGACACTTGGTGCGCAAAACAATACTAAAAAAAAGTGGTTGTTTCGTTGAAATTTTGATAAAATCTGTAAAAACAAGGAATGATGTAATGACACCAACAGAAAAATCGAACGTTTTACGTGACAGTGTTAAAAATATGTTATCAACAAGCGCCGTATTAACAGAACTGCGTTCAAAACAGCGCGAGGCATTTCGGGCGATGCAGGATAAAGCCCCGGATGAAATCGCACGGTCTTATTATAAATTACCGACTGGGTTTGGTAAAACGGTTATGTTTGCAATCATGGTGCGTGAGTTTAGTCGCGCCCTGCCAAAAGATGCAATCAAAAATAATAAGATTTTGATTCTTGTGCCACGATTGGCATTGTTCAAACAGACACAAGAAAAGTTGGCAACGTACATGCATGTTACGGCAGGCGAATTTAACGGCACAAAAACTGCACGTGAATTACGTGATATTGCAACGCATGATGTTATTATTTCAACATATCAATCGTTGGATAAGTTATTGAAAACCGTTGGTATGGCAAATATTGGCCTTGTAATCGCGGATGAAGCACATCATGCCTTGGGCGACAAAAAAGCACAAATATTGGAACAGTTAGCTGATCACAGTCCTATTATTGGATTTACTGCAACGCCAACATATTCGGATTCGCATAAGGTTGCAGACCTGTTAGGAACAGAAATATTTGCAATGGATATACGCGGTGGTGTGGAATCTGGTATGCTATCGCCAGTAAAAAACATTCTGTATCGGACAAGTTTTGTATTCGATGCAACGAATGCCAAAGCCAGCACTGCCGGGGACTATGATTGGTCAAAAATGCCCAAAGGTGTAAAGTTAGATGCCTTGGCAGATGAAATTGCCAAGATTTATGCAAATGGCGGTGATGGTGCGCGGCGTTTTTGTGATATGCGTACAATGATAAACTGTCCAACAATTGAAATTGCGAAAACGCAGGCAGAACGCATAAACGAAATAATAGGGCGACCAGTCGCATGCGCAATGCACAGTGCAGATAAAAATTTTGAAAAGTTAAAATCTGAATTTGAATCCGGACTTTATAGTGTTGCTTGTCAGGTTAACACGTTGACCGAGGGATTTGATGATGAAACTGTATCCTTATGTATAAATTATCCATCGCGTTCAGTCGTTCGTATAGAGCAGTCTGCTGGTCGTGCAATTCGTCTGAATCCGAATAATCCGGACAAGGTTGCATATGTCTTGGATACGATATTCCGCGGCAGTGCAGACGAACTTCTGGATGATACACTGATAACAGCAGCCCAGTCCGGTCAGGTTTTATTCCGCAATGTTGCCGGCGACAGTATATTGTTCCCCGGTGATTTTGCGGATGTGGCAAATACACGCAGTGGCAGCAAACATACCGGCACAAGGCAAAAATCCGATACAGACTGGGCTGGTGGTAAATTTGACCTGATTGTCGACAGTGATAAATTACTGGAAATTCAAGATAAATATAACCAGTGGTTAGTAGATAGTGCAATTCCTGATAAAGGTAATTGGTTGGCAGCAAGCGAATTGAAGACCGTATATATAAATGCAGATTATGTAAAAATACAAGAGGCACTAAAAGAACTAAAAAGACCTGGATATATTGAATTACGAAAGACAAAAAAGGGGGCTATAACGATATGTCTTAATCCGGATAAAATTGATTGGTTCTTGGAACAGACAAAACTGGAAAGCACGAAAGCAATTCCTGACAAAGATACATGGCTGGCTGCTCACGAACTTTCTTTCACATATATACAAGAGAAAGGCCCCACAATATTAGCTGCTCTCGAAAAACAAGGCGAAATACCTGGATATATAGAAAAGCGTAAAAAGAATGGGAAAGTAGCTTTGTGCTTAAACCCCGATAAAATTGGTTGGCTATGCGACATTTCACATTTGCGTATTGCTTTGCAAAAGAAAAATAATTGGTTGGGAGCAACAGAATTATCAAAGCAATACGTAGACGCTTCTATTGCTCAAGTGAAAAGTGCATTAGATGCACTTGGTACAATCCCAGGATATATAGAAAAAAGACAAAGTGGAAATAAAACATTAAATTGCCTTAACCCGGAAAAAATAGGTTGGTTCTGTGAACAAACAAGATTTATCAAAAAAAGCAAATCAATCGGCAATTGGTTAAGCTCAACCGCATTAGTACAATATGTCTCGGCTAAAAGTGAAAAAATTACTGCAATGCTAATAAAACTTGGTGAAATTGATGGATGTATAGAACGTCGTCGTTCTGCTAATGGACTGGATGCACTATGTCTGAATCCAGATAAAATCGGTTGGTTCTGCCAGCAGACTGGATTAAAACGCAAAGATGTGGCTAAATCGTTTGCCATGGGTACGGCGATTGTTCGGGTGGTGGGCGACATCAAGCAAACGAAAACAACACTGACCCCTGATGACGGTAATCAGATGTGATAAATATGGCAAATCAAATGAAATACAAAAATATGACATTTTTACCAGAATCTATAACCTATGGCAGCATTACTCTAATGCGTGCAGTGCCAGATGACGCGACGGCAATTTGGGCGTACGGCAAAGATAATCTGGATTATTTTACCAAACACCAAAACAGTTGGTGGCGTGACGAAGCGGATATTCGCCAATATTTTACAGAAATTGCAAATGATGAAAACGCGACCACCGCATATTACATAATCCGTGATGGTGATACAATCGTTGGCACATTAAATGTATGGAATTTCAGCCGTTGGCGTATGGCATGCGAATTGGGATATGATATCGCCCCACAATATAGTGGTCGTGGATATGCTACGCGCGCGGTAAAACTGATGACAGGCGCACTGATAAATGCAAATATTGTACGTATTGTTATTCAGGCATCAACCTTGAACACTGCCAGTATAAAAGTGCCACAATCTGCAGGCTTTGCCCAAGAAGGAACTTTACACAATGACGTGTTCTTAAAGTCGTTAAATTGTTTTAGTGACACGGCGGTATTTGCAATCGTAGATGAAAACAACGCAACAAAACTGATGCAATCACGCCAATGTGTATAAGATAGTCCATTTTTTATTTCTTTCCATATTTCTGCATTTTTTAGAGTGTGTGCTAACCTGCATATAAACCATATGTGGGGACAGATTATGATATACGCTTATATTCGGGTCAGTACAGATCATCAAGATTGTGAAAATCAAAAAATCGGTATAGAAGCCAAGGCCGCAGCCATGGGTATTGCCATTGATCGATATATCCAAGATGCCGGCGTGTCTGGAACAAGGGCTCCAGAAAGTCGCGCGTTGGGTGGATGTTTGCGGCAATTAGTTCCCGGAGATGTTATTATTTGTAGTGAATTATCCAGGTTAGGGCGCAAATTGTTTATGATAATGCATATTTTAGAACACTGTATGAACGTCGGGGCGCGCGTGTACACAGTCAAAGATGGATACGAGTTGGGTGATAATATTCAATCCAAAGTCATGGCATTTGCATTTGGCTTGACGGCGGAAATAGAACGAGACCTTATCAGTAAACGCACCAAAGAGGCGTTGGCGCGCCGGCGTATGGCAGGCCTGTGCCTGGGGCGACCACGTGGTGCCAAGAACAAGGTATATAAATTGACATCAAAATCAGATTATATCAAGCAACAACTGAAAAAAGGGGTGCCACGATATAAAATTGCACAGAAATTAAAAGTAAATCCCCGCACGCTTCGCCGCTTTATTATGCAGTTTTAACCAAGGTTTATTTGTGCCTTTTATTTTATTCCTATGTTAGGAGAAAAAGCCCCAAAAGTCAACCTTTGACATAATGTATTTTTATTGTTGGTTAAAACTGCTGAACTTTATTCCCATAAGACGCATAGGCCAAGTTTTGTTT
>CAZJGX010000048.1:0-6477 GCA_964545825.1 uncultured Muribaculaceae bacterium | reverse complement strand
CAATGACATTCTTTGTTAATACATCACCATTGGCCGGAAAATCAGGTAAAAAATTGACATCACGTATGATTGGCGAACGCCTGTTTAAAGAGGCAGAAACCAACATCGCCCTGCGCGTTTCACAAAGTGAAAATAACGAAGCGTTCGAAGTATCCGGCCGTGGTGAATTACAACTGGGTATTTTGATTGAAACAATGCGCCGCGAAGGATTTGAATTATCAGTATCCCGTCCACGCGTTGTTATGCATGAAAACGAAAACGGCGACAAAATGGAACCAATCGAAGAAGTCGTTATTGACGTTGACGATGAATTCAGTGGTGTCGTTATCGAAAAAATGACCAAGCGCAAGGCAACAATCACCGAAATGAAGGCATCAGGTGCCGGTAAAACACGTATTGTATTTTCTGCCCCGTCACGCGGATTGATTGGATACCTGTCGGAATTCCGTACCGACACACGCGGCACCGGTATTATGAACCGCGTATTTGATAAATATGACACATATCGCGGCCCAATCATCCAATATCGTCCGGGTGTTTTGGTATCTATGGAAAAAGGCGCAACCGCAACATACGCCCTGTTCAATTTACAACCACGTGGCACACTGTTTGTCGGCCCCCAAACGGAAGTTTATTCCGGCATGATTATCGGTGAACACAGCAAGGAAAACGACCTGGAAGTAAACCCGGTAAAGGGCAAGGAATTAACCAACATGCGTTCTGTGACCGCGGATGAAAAATTATTTTTGGCACCACCGCGCAAAATGTCACTGGAAGAAGCATTGTCCTATATCTTGGATGACGAATTAGTAGAGGTGACACCAGCCACAATTCGTCTGCGTAAAAAAGAATTGGACAGCAATATCCGCAAAAAAACGCGCAAAAATGTAGAGGCATAGTCCCCCCATACACAACAAAAAAACACCGCCAAACGGCGGCGTTTTTTATTTCACTGAACAACAAATATTTATATCCCCAGCATGCGTTTCATATACCTGCGCGCATTTGCACGACGCGTGCGACCGGGAACAAAACATGACGCATAGTGCACAAATTTATCTTTTAATTTATGCATGCGCACACTGCCATGTTCATCTATGTATTTTTTCATTGCATCTTTATAGGCATTTATTTCCACCATATCAGGCGCAATATCTTGGGCCGTATATGCAAAATTATTATCATCAAAGAATTTCTGCATATACTTTGTCACACCGATAATTTGCGGTGCAAATGTGCCGTGGTCGGTTGGGGTTTCTTCTGTTGATGCAGATATAAAAACCGAACGGTGCCCCATCACACGATTTATTAAATACTGGGTTGGTGCATTATCACGCTTTCTACGATTGCGCTTTATCTGAATAACGGTGCCATCACGTGGCATAAACAATGCCATATGTAATGCAGTACCTGCACATCCGGCCAACACACGACAATTTTTCATGATGCCAATCTGGTTGGCCAACGGCAATGTTTCAGGATACACAATCTGAAACCCATTTTTGGCAAAAATGTTTTGGATGGCAACCTCGCCATACGTGCGGCGCGATTTCAATGCAGAACGTGAAACATATATCTTTTCTGAACTATCGATATCGGGGGTATTGCGCGCCATCTGGGCAAACGTGTCTGTAAATCGTTCGCCCGCCATAGACGCGATATTAAATGCCTGCTCTGGCACAACGACACTGCGAAATTGCGTATCATGGTCTATTAAAATAATATCCTGTTTTGCAACACCCAGGCAACCCAGCATGTCATAAACCCACCCCGGCATTTTATCGATACCACGTGTATTTACCAACACAACACGCATACCGCGATATTTTGCATCCACCAACGCATACGCACGACACATACGCTCCAACAGAAAATGCCCAAATTCCGGATTCATAGAACCCAAAAACACAACATCACTATCAATAAATTCTATGTTCTGGGACATATCCAATTCAGGAATAATCTGGTGACCGGTGCCACGTATTTGGCGACTGGCATCCACAAATTTACCGGCACTGTCAAACACACCAAAGCACCCTGCCCCACGCGCAGCAATAATTCCGCGTTTTACGGTATGAATTTTTGTTGGAACAATTTTCTGGTCTGCAATATACGAACGCAGATATTTTTCATATTTCTTATCAGAATAAACAACACATGACATATTCATAATCCCTGATTGAAAAAATTTCCTGATACGTGTATTATAGTATTACAGGATATGGATTTCTATGACAAAAAAAACAAAAATCAAACGCATCGCCGCCATAACGATGGCACGAAATGATGAATTTTTCTTAAACCGCTGGATTAAATATTATGGCGAACAAATCGGTGAAAAAAACCTGTACATATATTTGGACGGCCTGGATCAGGAAACACCACGTGACGCCGGTAATGCAAACATTACAAAATTACAACACACCGATATGTCGCGCAGTGCGGGTGATAAATACCGTATAAAATTGTTATCTGATTTGGCAAAAAAACTGTTTGCCGATGGATACGAAATTGTTATCGGATGTGATGCGGATGAATTTCTGATTGTTGACCCGGATGTTTCCGCGTCTCTGGCTGAATACCTGTCGGAACTGGATATAAAAACAACTGTATCAGGTCTGGGCTTGGATGTTGGCCAACATTTAAAACATGAATCCGCATTGGATATAAACCAACCGTTTTTAACACAACGGCGTTTTGCATTTCTGTCATCACGATATACCAAACCTGTTGTGATAAATAAACCAGTACAATGGGGCAGCGGATTCCACAGTATACACGGTCACAATTTCCACATTGATAAAAATTTGTATTTGTTGCATTTCGGTGCGGTTGATATGAACATGTTATTGGACAAGGCGGCGGCCCGTGGCCCAGATTGGATAAATCACCTGAAACGTCGCGGAAACGGCACAATAAATCTGGTATCAAATAAAACTGCACATGGCGCGGGCACACTAAAAATCGCACGTCGGATACAACAAATCGCACGGCCACCATACGCACTGGATAAACCATGGATGCTGGGGATAAAACGTGTTGTAAAAATCCCAGAAAGATTTAATAAAACCGGAATTTAATTCCGGTTTTATTTGGCATACTTACTTAACAAATCATAAACCTGATTGTATATTACATCTGCATCAAAACGATGCAAACCACGATGTGCCACATCAATCATTTTATCAATATCGGCCCCACCACGCCAGGCCGCCGTCATACAATCTGCCAACCTATCCGCATCACCGGGCCCGTATAACATACCACCACGACCATCCAATAAAATATCACGCGGCCCGTTTTGGCAATCAGACGAAATATTCAATGTTTTCACGATTGCACCTTCTATCAGAACCATGCCCAAGCCCTCGCTCTTGGATGATAAAATATTTGCAATTGCATTTTTCATATATCCGAACGGATTGGACAGGCTGCCAGTAAAGACAATATTTTTTGCCGCATCCATGGCGGCGGCATGCGCCTTGTACCGGTCTGCAAATGTACCGTCACCAACAATTACCAGTTTGACATCCGGCCGCCCATTATCACACCAGAACTTATTAAAACCACGCAACAGTGTATCAATATCTTTATCCGCATACAGGCGTGACACACATACGAAATAGTTATCTATATCAACGGACGGCGCCTGTTTTGCACGCGCCAGAACAGACTTCACATCCACCGGATTAAATATATGTGCAATTTTGTTCGAATATTGCGGATATAACTTTTTAAAATCAGAAACAAATCCCGGTGTCAGTGCAACCATCAAATCATAGTTATTCATACACTGCACCGCATTTTGCGCAATAAACTGCTGTAATGAAGAGTGCCACCATATGATTTTAGGCAACTGTATATTTTTAAATTCGCGATTAAATGAAAAATTATAATAATCAACAAACACATCTATATCGCGCCACGCATTCCAATTTATCATAAATCGACGAATACAACGATACACACTGCGACAAAAATGCTGAATCAAACGCAGCAAGAAAAAATGTGCCAAATCTGTACCTAAAAATCGCGACGGATATAACGCAACCGTATGCACCTGGGGATGCGCGGCAAACCATGCGACATACTGTGGCGTGCGAATACGTGCATAGGTTAAAACAAAAATTTCCACATCCCCACGGGCCAATAAACCTTCCAGCGTGTTAATTAATACATTTTCCACGCCGCCGATTTTCATATCACGCAGACAAAACGCGACCTTTAATTTTTTCATAATTTACACGTTCCATCATTTATAAATTCTAATATATCATTACGCAATTTATACGCAAACTTTGATTCTGCACCATCCAGCGCACCAATATGATTCAATTCACAAAAACATTTACGTGCTGTTTCTAAATCCGCATCATTATCCAGATATTTAATCTTGCGAAATGCCCAATTGATAAAATACCAGCGGAAATTTTTAGACCACATTTTCATCTGATATTCGGTCGCACGCTCTTTATACAAAGTATAGGCTGTCTTTATCCCTGTACACAAACTTTGCATTATACGCAACTGTTTTGCCCCCAGAACGATACCGCCAAAATTCGGGATATAAAAATACAATGGTAATGGTGCAATTGTCACACGTGGATTTTTTAACATAACCTCGCTCCACCACGGGAAATCTTCAAATAAAATTCCCTTGATAAACGGTGTATCGGCAACGAGTTCACGGCGATACATGTTTTTCCAAACCTGACAATGTTTAATCAGCCACTTCTTTTTTTTGCCCGGCGCGTTATGTGTTCGTTCTGTTGCATATTCATACACATCATCGGTGACCAGTGTTCTTACACGCGCCGGATTATACTTTTTATGAATCCGTCGTGGGATAACATTATCAGTATCCATTTTCAAAATATGACGTACCATTAATTGCGGGCGATAAATTCTGTCATATGTGAACGACACAATATCTGAATTATCACGCATTGCCAGAAAGTGCGCAATTTCCATTGTCTGGGGATGAATAAAATCATCACTGTCCAGATACATTATGTAATCACCGGTGGCATGCGGTAATCCTGCATTACGTGCATCAGACAGGCCGCCATTTTCTTTATTTACCACGACAAAACGCGAATCCCGCGCGGCATATTCAGACAAAATCGCGGCAGATCCATCTGGACTGCCGTCGTTAACACATATTGCCTGCCAATCAGTAAATGTCTGATTTAGAACACTATCCAGACATCTGCGCAAGTATTTTTCAACATTATATACTGGTATTATTATTGATATTGCAGGCATATGGTCACCTTTATTATGTTAATCTTTGTACATCTTGTTTATCATCACATCCGCAACTGTCCCTGGCTTTGGATTTTTTGCCCACGGACTGTTGTATGTCGTCTTTTGAAAGAACGCACCGGATGTATATTTATCAAATAGTTTTTGTGTAAACGGCGCGTCCCCGATTGTCCACCACACGGCATGCGTCGGATCTTGGTCGACATGCGGCATTTGTTCAAAATATTTTTTAGCAGTCGCGTCACGCGTCACCAGTGTTTTGAACATTAATTGATGCATAAAGTAATCAAATTCACGCGGTTCGTTTTTCCAGAAATTCAATATCATTTCGCGCCATGCCGCCAATAGATATGCACCGCGACGTGCGCGTATAAAACAGTTTTGCATATAACTGTACGATTGACCGACATTAACGCCCGCCATATAAACAAAGAAATCCTGATCAATAATCCAATCCGGAACTTGTGACGTTGCGAAACCGGTTGAATCCAACCAAATCCCGCCGTGCTGGTATAATAATTCCACCCGGCAAATATCCGCAAAGTGCGCATTTTTAATTTGCCCGCGCCGACGCTTTTCCATAATCACATCCGGCAACGTTATATAGTCCCACAACGTTTTTTCATCCAACACAATCAGTTCTTGCTTGCAATTTTTACGAATACTGCGAAAACAAGCCTTGACCAGTTCCGGCGCATTTTCTTCGCCCTGCAACCAGATTGTGAAAATCTTTTCATTTTTGTCGTCATGCACCGGCACCGTTTCCGGCACAGAACCCGGTGCCGGTAAATAACGCGCCAAATATTTGGGTATGGCATCCCCTGCAACACGACAACGACGTTCCCGCCGCGCATCACGCGGCAACCAAAACGGATTTAAAATATGCGCACGCAACACAATATTTGTCAGTGCCCACGTCCTGCTTAGTTTCATGCCACACCCCTTTTTTTATTATTTACTCTGCGTCAATCACTGCGACATCTGCATCATCATCGTCAGCAGGCCCAGTGGTCATTTCTTCGGCAATACCGCCGGCACGCGCCATAATTTTATCCAGCAATTCTTTTTGTGCGTCTGCATGGTCTTTTAACCATTGACGCGCATTTGCCTCGCCCTGGCCCATGCGTTCGTTATTGTAAGAATAGAAACTGCCCGCTTTTTCAATCAGGTCGTATTTCACACCCATATCCAAGATTTCACTGATGCGTGATA
>CAZJGX010000047.1:0-6768 GCA_964545825.1 uncultured Muribaculaceae bacterium | reverse complement strand
CCGACTTTGCAACCACTCTTGGTGGTGGGCGTATAGCCACGTCTATTGGTGGAACGCTGACGGGGCGAGGGGCAGACTGGATAATCATAGACGATCCCCAGAAATCTGTGGATGCCACATCAGAAGCACAGCGTGCCAAACTGAATGAATGGTATGGTTCTACGTTGTATTCACGTCTTAATGATAAGGCAAATGGCAAGATTATACTGGTAATGCAGCGCCTGCATCAGGATGATTTAACAGGGCATTTATTGGAACTGGGCGATCAGTTCAAGGTTATAAAATTGCCTGTTATCGCGACTGTTGATGAAAACTGGGTGGTTGAGAACCGCATATCTGGTAAAACGCGAATGATTACGCGTGCCAAGGGCGAACTATTGCACCCAGAACGCGAAGATATGGACGTTGTCATGGGGATAAAGAACTCTATGGGCGAAAACGCCTTTGCGGCTCAGTATCAACAAGACCCATGCCCACCAGAAGGCGGAATCATCAAAGAATCCTGGTTGAAGTATTATACAATGGCGCAGGGCGCAGCTATAGACCCCATCAAGTATTGCAGGATATTTCTTAGTTGGGATACTGCTAATAAAACTGGACCGCAAAATGCGTATTCGGCTTGTTGTGTTGTATTGGTAACTCGCGAATCAGATAGGTATAAATATTATCTATTAGACGTTGCTCGGGGAAAATGGGAAATGCCTGATCTTATCAAACAAGTGCAAATGCAATATAACAAGTGGAAGTACGAAAAAGGCGGACATCAGCATGTTCGCTTGTTAATAGAAGACAAGGCTAGTGGAACCCAATTGATACAAATGCTAAACGCACAAAGAGACCATCATGGATATAGGTTTGCAATAGAGTCAATAAAACCCGATACAGATAAAGTGTCAAGGCTGATGGGGGTTAGTGCCTATATAGAAAATGGGACATTGCGATTTTTGCAAGAAGCCGCTTGGTGGCCAGATTTCAAAAGGGAACTGTTGGGCTTCCCGAACAGTAAATACAAAGACCAGGTGGATGCACTAACACAATGCATCAACTATGCGGTTCAACAGTCATAAAAATGGGGCATTCGCCCCATTTTTATTTTTCGGATTGATTCTGATTTTCCGTTTTCTTATTTTGTTCTTCTTTCCAGGCGTTATATTCTGGATTTGGAATTTGTGCGTCATGAATTATGGTAATTTGCTGTACGGTTGTTTTTGCACCCATTGTGTTCGTATAAGAATACGTTCCATCAAGAACAGCACATTCCCCATCGGCAAAACCAAATATAGAGCCGTCATATAAATGATCTTTTGTTGCCCAGCCCGCTGTTTTTATGGCATATAATCTCCCGTTTTCTTGTCGGACGGATACTCTGCATTCCGGATCCTGATATACACAGCCTCTCAAATATACCAATGTGATATCATCGGTTGTTTGAAATACCTCTAGGCGTTGAGTATTCAGACATTTTGGATTGCGGATTGTTTCCGGCGGCACAGCCTCTACTAATACGCACCCCGTTATGAACAGTGATAAACATAATATTGTTTTTCTCATTTTTTTACTCCTTAGCTGGGATATTTACTAATAAAAACTTAAACAATCCATTTCGTGCCGGCATCTCATAAAAATCCTGCCAGGCAAACACATAGTTGTTTCTAATATGCAAATTCGGGCGTGCTTTTAACAATTTTTCTGGATTTGTGCAATTGGCTAAATTCCAATTGTATTCGCCGCCACATTTGCGCCCTGGATTCATGCGAAATGCATAGGCCATGGTGTCTTTGCCGCAATTGCCGTTCCAGTAATGTTTATCATTGGCGATACATATAAAGATACCGCTGTGGGCAAACCCGCTGTTGATTAGTTTTTCGATGCGCGATATGTCTTTCCAATAATCATAACTGCCTTCGTCCTCGGCACCTTGCGGTTTTAATATGTCTCTGATGGGAATGCCCGTATCTTCATATAATGCGTCAGAATCTATTCGGTCGGTCTTATATTTCAATTCGATAGGGAACCTTTGACCATTGGCCACGATCAGAATATCAATATAGATCGTCCGCCACTGGCTATCATAAATACGCACAGGAAATTCGCGGTATATTTTAACGTCTGGCTGGTCTTGAAATACTTGTGCCAACTCCCAGGTAAAAGATGCTTGAAAATCGGCTTCCGATACGAAAAAGCGATGCTTTTGTTTCAGATTTGAAAATGCAGAAATAATGGATTCTGTAATATTCACGCCAATTCCCTGTTTGTTATAAATTAATGACCGCCAATGGAATCGGCGGTCGGGGAGTTGGTGTCAGCAAACGAATGCTCCGCAGCCTTCAGGCAAAGCCCTGTTTTATAGCAAAACGGCTCCCCGACCTCAGTCGGGGGAGTCTAACGACAGAATAATTATTTTACTATTTGCCGCGTCTGCGGGCCACCACAGCCCCGAACCCAATTCCCATTGGATTCGCATAAGATTGTAGCCCGATAAACAAAGTAAATCAAGTTGATTATAAGATTTTACTGGTATTCTTAATAAAATGTTTGATATACTATGAAATAGTTAACAGGGATCGTTTACATGACAGAAAATAGAGCAGATAAGCAAGAATATGGTTTTACCACTGGTATTCGGTATGGGTGCGGTTTTGCAGGTGGTATTTTTCTTGTGCTTTTATTTATAGGGTTGATTTTTTACAAATTTTCGTTTGTTAATACCTATTTACTTTCTTCGGGGGATTTGACTTTTGTTGAAGCATGGCATATAGAATCCTTACTTGCAACAAATAGAATTGTAGCCGCTGAAGATGTAGTTGCTCATATAACGACGTTTTATTCTACCGTAATAACAATACTTGTTGGTCTTATGGGGCTTGTTGGTATAGTTGGTTATCTTCATCTTAAGCATCTTACATTTGAAAAGTTGGCCGAACATGAAAGCAAGGTTTTGGGGGTGTCACAAAAGGCCGCTTCGCAAGATGTGCAGAATTATTTGAACTCAAAAAAATTTTCAGATATTATAAGTGCACATGTTGATGAGTCTTTAGAGGGTACTAATATAGATGTGCTAAATAACAAAATGGCCGATTTAGAAAATAAAATTGAAGAACTGGAAAATAGAGGCGGAGTCATTCCAAGGGTCGTCTCGTCAAAATTAGAAGTCTTGGGAGGTAATGTAGATGGCAATAATTAAAAGACCTCCTAAACAGTCCATTTCTGATGTAGATCTTGCAAATTCAGAAATAAGGGCATATACAAATGTTGAAGCAATTTATGCTAGAGCTGAATCTTTAGGGGTAAGGACATTCCCGTTCGATGTTATTTCGTATCTTAAGCATCATGGGGTCAGGGTTGTATATGAGGAAATGGATGATATGTCCGGATGTGTAGAGTTGAAAGGTCAAGAGGTTATAGTTACAATTAATAAATATCAAAATCAGACACGTCAGCGTTTCACTGCAACCCATGAATTGGCGCATATCATAAGACATTTTCCCAATATTGAATCTGGAGACATAGGAGGAAAAGAGGCTGTTTTGTTTAGGGATAACGAAACGGTTGGACATATTGAACGAGAAGCTAATGAATTGGCCGCAGAAATTCTAATGCCAAAAAATATTTTTGATAGTCTCTTAAAAGATGGAATTAGAAACATTGAGCGTTTGGCTGAAAAATTTAATGTGTCTCCTGCTGCGGTTAGATACAGAGCGTATAAGTTAGGATATATTCAAGGATATTAATCGTGACAGAAATAAATGATGTTTTATATTTTCCAATACTTAAAACAACAGATGCTGAGTTAAAAGCGTTTGGGCATTTGGACGATGTGGTTAAAGATAAAATTATTCCAATTTTTGAATTAACGAGGTCTCGTAAAAGTAAAAAAAATATGAGCAGATCTATCAATAAAAGGTTAGAGAGTCTAGAAACTATTGTTGGTAACCGCCCATTTGTTCTCGATTTAACAACAGAAAAATTACTATCGAACGAGCAAATAGAAGATATTTTAAATGATTTTTCTGGCGGTTTTCCATTGTGGGTCAAATTGGTAAAAGAACAAAAGGAAAAAGGCTTAAATATTATTCCTGTAATACATTATGATGAACAAAATCCAGAGGATGTAAAAAAAGAAATAGAAGAATTGTTTACTGTTTCTGATGTGTTGGCGTTTAGAGTGCCTGTAAATGATGCTGTGTTATATTTGAAAACAATGGTGGCTATGGGAGTTTCTCTTAAAAAAATCATCTTGATATTAGATGCAGCCTATCAAGAACCTAAGGACCATAAAGATAAATCTGGCCTGTTTATAGAAACGATCGATCAATTGTTAAAAGATTTTGCTGGAGATATGCCGCAATGTATAGCGTGTGCATTCTCTTCATTCCCAGATTCTGTGACCAAGTACGGAGAAGATGATAAGGGCGTGTGGCCAAGATATGAAAAATATACGTATCTAGCATTAAAATCAAAATATAATAATGTCCCTGGGCTTAATTTAAAGTATGCAGATTATTCTTCTGTTCATCCTTATAGGTATGACACGACTGGTGGGCAATGGATTCCGCGCATAGATTTTATAGACGCTGATTCTATGCGTTATTATAGACTGCGTAGAGAAGATGGGGGGTACGCACTAGTTGCGCAAAAAGTTTTGGCGGATCAGAATTATTTACCCATAGGTGGTCTCAATGCCTGGGGCGACAATGAAATTGCTGTAGCTGGGAAAGGGGCTCCTAACGGGGGGGCTCCATCTCATTGGATATCGGTAAGGATCAATCTTTACATAACAAGAACCCTGATAGAACTTATAAGCTAATATCAAAATCTTTGGTTAAATAGTCTAAGTCTGACAGTAGCGTTTTTTGTTCTTTGTGTTTTTTAAATAGTTCAAATCGTTTAGAATAACGTTGTAGCAGACTTTCTATTGCTAATTTTCGTAAGATTTCTGTGCTTTTTGTGTCCCGGATTAATTGCTTGCGAATGTGTTCCACTGTATTATGTTTATCGTAGCCCAAGTTAATAAGGTCGGTTTTTAACAGGAAGCGCGCCAAACATTCTTTATTAAGTTTTCTTATTGGCTCGGCCTTTTTCTTTTCGTCAACTTTACCGTTTATATAAATATATCCGACAGAAGTATTGTTTGAATCCTTGTCACAAATGTCTTTATATTTTGCAGATGTAACAATATATAGTTTATCAAACGTCTTCTTATAGTCTTTTATCTGACCATGTAACCGTTTCAAACTATCTAAGTCACTTTTAATTTCAAATGCAATAAGTTCTTTATTCCCAGTTATTACAAGAACGTCGACGCGGCGTTTCATGGACACAAAGGGGACCTCTACCCCTATGAGTTTACATTTGGGGTATTTAGTACTTAAAATGTGGTCAATAAGCCGTAATTTTAGGATTTTTTCATCCATAAAACACTCTCTCTGTCAAGTCTAATTATATTATAATTTAGCCAATAATTCAACGATAAAGATGTAATTAAAAGGATTTTACATTGTTTATCGTTTGTTCTATTCATCAAACCATGGCAATAAATTAGGTTAATATATGACTACAAATGCACAATTTCAATGTCTGGAAATTGCTCTGCAATATATTCTGTGGCGAGGCGGCGGTGGCATTGCAGGGCGGACTTTTCTGTGCAGAGCAGGCAGATGCGGTTGAATGCATCTGGCGCCAAGCCATCGGTCGGGTGGCGGGTCACCAGTAATTCGTGATACATTCTCTCATAATCAGGCCAGGTGATGCGGCCATCTTTATATCCTGCCAGGATTTCAGTGCTTGGGGCAAATTCTGGGTGGTATTCGTATCGTGGACCCAAGGCTGCAGTTAAATTCGTGCCGCTATAAAATGGGACAAAACGGCTGGTGCGCCAAAGTCGAATATCCCAAACGCAACTTATCTGGGTTGCGTTCAGGATATCCATAAAGTCATCTGGCTTTTTGCCGCTAAAACCAATCGTAAAAATCTTTGCCATATCAATACAAAAATAGCCCGTTTAACATCAAATAGCAATGATTTTCCTGCATAAGAAACTTTCGTGCCAATCCGATGCGACAATGGGCATACTGACTGGCGGCAACGGCATTGTTCAGATTTGCGATGTCTTTATCTTTTTCGAATCTATCGCGCAGGTATTTGCAACTGACCTTTAATTCATAGGTCTGTTTGGAATAGTCCGTAATACGGGCTCGTAATTTGCCATCTTCTGTAAAGAATTCAATGTTGTGTGCCGGTATCAATATGGCGCCCAACGAAGGGCATTTGGTTTTCTGTGGCACATAGGCGTTTTCTTTGACGTAATGATGAAATATGCTCTGTATGTCTTTTGAAACGCTATCACGCAAAGCGTTGGCTAGATCCTTTCCTGGTTCAAATTCTTGTAAAACCTCGATGGAGTCAAAGTCTATATTTACGTCCTCTGTTCGGTGAGGATAATCACGCGGTTCTTTGAATTCTTCATTATCGACCAATATCTCGCAATATATGGATGGAATTTGTTCCGCATTCCAGTATCCACCGTCAATCATCAAACGCTTCATGCGTTTTTCATAGGTGTCAAATCCGGCAATGCAGAACTTTTCTTTCATGCATGTTATGTCGGAAATGATAATGTTGGATTTCTTCATGTTACTATTTCCTTTGGGTAGTAAAAAGCCCCATCGAAGACGGTGGGGCAAATAAAAAATGGCGACAAAATCGCCTGCTTAACTTGATGAGTATTATATCAAAAATTGGCTAAAAAATCAATGAAAAAGATGTTTT
>CAZJGX010000046.1:0-6784 GCA_964545825.1 uncultured Muribaculaceae bacterium | reverse complement strand
AATGGAATTTGAATACGGAACTGTAGACAGCGTAGAAAAGCTTGCCGCCGAGTTGCCTTTTTGCCCTCTGCTGCCCATTTTTCAGCATCTTCGGCGTTAAATACAGCCATACCCACAGCGGCACCTGGGGATGCCGGCAGACCGGTTGCGATAACTTTCTTTTCCGCCTTGGGGTCTAACATTGGGTGCAACAGGTGATTCAACTGGTCTGCACCAACGCGCAAGATTGCTTCTTCCTTGGTCAACAGGCCTTCGTTTACCATTTCAACAGCCATACGAACAGCCGCCGCCGCGGTACGTTTACCGTTACGGCACTGCAACATCCACAGTTTGCCATGTTCGATTGTAAATTCCATATCCTGCATGTCTTTATAATGCTGTTCCAACTTTTCACGAACATCGCACAATTCTTTATAGACTGCTGGCATGACTTCTTCCAGTGACAGGCGACCGCTGTCATCTTTGCTCATCGGCTGTGGTGTACGAATACCGGCCACAACGTCTTCGCCCTGGGCATTAATCAAGTATTCACCATAGTATTTGTTTTCACCGGTTGCAGGGTCACGGCTGAAACATACACCCGTTGCACTGTCATCACCGGAATTACCGAACACCATCGCCTGAACGTTAACAGCGGTACCCCAATCGCCTGGGATATTGTTCAGTTTGCGGTATGTAATCGCCTTTTTGGACATCCAACTGCCAAACACCGCGCCGATACCCAATTTCAACTGTTCCCATGGATCCTGTGGGAAAACTTTACCGATTTTAACGCCGATTTCTTTGAACTTTTCAACCAATTCCTTTAAGTCATCTGCGGTCAATTCTGTATCGACTTTATAGCCTTTGTCTTCCTTCATGCGTTCCAATGTGTGTTCGAACAAATCAATGTCCGCACCCAACACAACGTCCGAGAACATCATGATAAAGCGACGATATGAATCATACGCAAAACGTTCATTACCAGAAATTTTTGCCAATGCTTTTACTGTTTCGTCGTTCAATCCCAGATTCAAAACTGTATCCATCATACCCGGCATAGAAACACGTGCACCAGAACGAACAGATACCAATAACGGATTGTTCATATCGGCAAACTTTTTGCCCATAATTGATTCAATGTGTGCGACACCGGCTTTTACCTGATCCATCAAATCAGACGGATATGTCTGACCATTTTCATAGTAGTATGTGCAAACCTCGGTCGTGACGGTAAAGCCCGCAGGCACCGGTAATCCAACCAAGTTCATTTCAGCCAAATTTGCACCCTTGCCACCCAGCAGGTTGCGCATATCTGCCTGACCTTCGGCTTTGCCATTACCAAAGGTATATACCCATTTATTGCTCATGGTTTCTCCTTTTATATTAAAAAGCCTTGAAATTGTGGGCAAATGCAGGCCGGATTGCAAGTAAAAATTCTTATGCCTGTCATCCTATTTAATATAGACATCTGAAATATTTAATATATAATGGATTTAATTTGATTTATAAAATGGTCGATTTATCCAATCCTGAATTTATAGAAAAATTAAATGCACATCTGAACGCCGGTGGTGTTATCGCATTTCCAACTGATACCGTATGGGGATTGGGCGCGTTGCCAAATAAGCGCGGTGCAGATGCATTGTTTCAAATAAAACATCGGCCAACAAATAAACACCTGACCATCATGTCGGATAGTATTGAACATATCCGTCCATTTATGACACGACACCCGGCGTGCGCATTTGATTTGGCCGACAAACACTGGCCCGGTGCATTGACAATTGGCATACCCGTTGCAGATGATGCGGATACTTGTGTATTTGGTGGCGTGCGAATTCCGGACTATAAACCATTTCACGATTTATGCGCGATTATCAATGGACATTGCCTGGCAACAACATCTGCAAATATTTCAGGTCAGCCGGTGTTGACCAATGCATCTGATATTCGTAAAACATTTCCAGACATTATTGTAATCGATAATGCATATATGCCAATGGATGGTGCCCCCAGCACAGTTATTGTATTGGATAGTGATAAAATAAAAATCGTACGCCAAGGCTCAGTCGTAATCGAATAGGAAGAAACCACCTTTTTGATTGACAAATACTGTATTCGGGCTACAATTCTCAAAAAAAAAGGATTTTAAGATGTCTTTTGAACAGAATTTGGCCAATAATTTGATTGCGCAAGTTAAATATATGCTGAAAGATTCTGTCGTGGAAATTTCGCAATATGGTTCGTTAGAAGTTGTATCTGCATTTACAGAAAACAAACTGGCTGAAAAATTTCATATAGAAGTGACATACGCCACAAGCGCACATAAAAATGGCAATCTGCCAATTTTGTCTGCATGCCTGTATTCTAATAAGTCGTATCATGTTATGCTGGAACGCGCAACCGCAGCAAAAATGTTGCGTATGTGCTATCGCCACTATACGAATTCACGCATTAAATAATTTTATATTGGACGACTGAGGTACTGATTATTTGCAATTGCAAAACGCCATGGTAATTTGGCGTCTGGGCCTGCATAATCAATGCCAATGCGGGTTCCTGTCACAATATCAGGCACTGTATCGCGCGGTTCCAACCACATTTTATCAGATGTTGTCAAATCTAATTTGTTATCGTCACGTGTTATGTTTAAAACACGCGTCAGTTTTCCCGGCCCATTGCACCCATCATATTCCAACCCGCGTATTAGTACGGCAATACCTGCGCCGTCGGGCCCCAGGACTATGTTTAACATATTATGCAATCCATAGCATAAATACACATATGCATGTCCACCGGACATAAACATTGCGTCATTTCGTGCGGTGCACTTGCCACCGTACGCGTGACATCCACGTTCAGATTCATGATACAATTCCAATTCGACTATACGCGCACGAATAACCGTATCATCCGGCATACGCCGACATAAATACGCCCCAACCAAACGTCGCGCAACATCAATCGGGTCACCACTATAAAAATCCGCAGATATTATCATTACGCAACAAATATAAAACAATTGTTTTTTATTACCAGGATATTTTTCTTGCAGATATAAACAATGCATTGACATATAATCACATCATGCAAAATTCAAAAGAATATAAATATACAGGTGCATTGGTTTTGGGTATGCATGACGCACTGGTTGAAATCAGTGGTATCATCGCAGGTCTGGCATTTGCATTTACTGATCGAAAAGTCATTATTATGACCGCAGCAATTGCGGCCGTCGCGGCCAGCCTGTCTATGGCGGCCGCAAACTTTCAGGCACAACGCGCAGACAACAATCCAAACGCACTGCGTGCCGCGGTGTATACTGGGCTTATGTACATGATAACCAGTGCGATTTTAATTATGCCATTTGCCGCCGTACCAAATCGTTTCTGGGCATTGGGTTTAATGGCGGTAATGGCGGTACTGATTATATTTGGATTTAATTGCAGCATAGGCATCATAACGCGTCGCCCATTTATTGCCAGATTTTTAGAAATGCTGGGGATATGTTTGGGCGTATCTGTTGCATCATTTGCAATAGGTATGGCTGCAAAATATTTTATGGGAATAACGATTTAACAACCACACGGCATCGCCGCGACAACAACACATGGGCACAGATATTCAGGTTCAATTGTTTCCATTTGAACTTTTGACCAATCTATCTGTTCTGCCGCATCAGATTCGTGATTATCCGCCGCACATTTAACACGTGTGATAACCGCATGACGGGCAGCCGTCGCATTATCCAATGCACGACGCATCCCGGCAGATGTACAATCTGTCACATACAATTCATACACGCCGCCACCGGATGCACGATAATAATCGGCAAAACCACATGGACACAGCGCCAACATCACTGCAACAAAAGATAAAAATGTTTTCATGTTTTTATATCCTTGGATTCAATATCGGTTTGTATATTGCGTTTCTTTTTTCTTATATTGACCGAAGTCAAATCGTTCACGGCTATCTGCCACGATAAATACAGTCATACGAATGCAAAGGCCAAAAGTTTGGACTTACTACCAAATACGGACAATTTGATTCATGACAGACACACTTTACTTTAGAGTTTGCAAAAAATCCGCACATCTGTTGACTATCTTTCATGTAAATTTGCTCAATCGCATAATATTTGGCAAGTGCTTGTTTAAATGTCAGATTATGAAATTCTTTATGATAAACTTGTCCCGGACGTATATAGGTATTAAAAATAACATTATAACCATTGTTTAGCGCAATAATGCGCACATTGCCACAACCGTTCATAAATGCTTTTATACATATCATCATCTAACCTTTACACCAGCAAAAAATAATACCAAAACAATAAAATGTCAACTGTATTTTATATATAATGCACCGATTTGGATGTATTATAAAACACAGAACAAACGCCCAAATGTCTATAATTGATACAGGACATCTAACCTATGTATTTATTTGTAAAAACAGGATACAATTCATTAACAAGAGGAAATACTTATGACCCATACGGATATATGGCGTGCGATTGATAAATTTGTTCAAATATCTAAACAGAATACCCAACAAAAAACCACACACCATCCTGATCGGATAAAAAGGTAAAATTTTATCAATCTGTGTTCCAACCCCAGGATAAACAATTTATTCTTACATCGTCATATCATTTGTATTTCGTACCGTTGCAATATTATTTTGCGTGCGACCACGATATGCCGAATTGATAATAGACTCGAACTTTTTTACCTTTATTGAAAAAGGGTCTGTTTTATTTGAACCAAATATTGGGCTTTTGCCAAATTTCATTGCAAAAAACATATAATTTATAACCCCAGGATGTGTTTTTATTGCCTTTGTAATTATATTCTGAAATTCAGACGTATTATCTGTTTTTATGTAATACACTAATTTTTTTACTATGTCTATTTCAACCCGAGTCAATTTTTTAATATCATCAATTTTGCCATCACGATGCCCCAAAGATGCCTGGTCTATTAATTTTCCATCTTTGAAATTATTCGGATGTGCATCCCTAATATCCAAGCCCTTGGTCAGATAGGCATAATATAATTTCTCCATCGCGTTGCAGAAACTATTTTCGCGGTCGGTGGCAATATAGTCAGACAGCACCCACGAATATTTACGATTATTATATTTAAATACCGCGCCTAAATACATTTTGTTTACCAGATTACGTGCACGCGACTGTGTGGCAATAACACCCATTTCCCCGGCCGAGGCATTACGATTTATCTTTAATGCAAACACGTTGTTCCCAATCCGCATTTTATATACACTGCCGACAGAACCACTGGCAACATAGTCCAACCGAACAGGTAATCCCAATATTTCAGGCGAATTCAATTTTATATCTGCCGGGGCTGCACCATTGGTAAAGTCTTCGATAAAATCCTGGGCAATTTGTGTAATGGCATCATTAAATTGTTTTGTTGCACCGGAAATATCCGCCCCATTGATATATTCAAGCAATTGCGGCGGCATACTGCCCATTGAATTATGAACCTGTCGATTAAACTTTTTCATGTGTGAATTATAGCATACGCCAATGCAACAATAAACAAAAAACGCCCAGAACCAGCCATGCAAAATTGTTAAATTTTGTGGATGGCCGGGGGGACGGCTATATTAATTATGATTTCCAGTCGGACACAATTTTACTGAATATAATCTGGTTTTCATATTTATTAAAATACTTATTAAACCAACCTTCACGCAAGATACCTTCTTTAACAAACCCCAATTTTTTTGCAATCCTGATTGACGCCTTGTTATCCGATGCAACTTGCCAGACCAAACGATGACCACCAATGCCAAAGAAATAATCTTGTAATGCGATAACAGCCTCGGTCATGTATCCTTGATGTAAGAATTCTGGAAACAACCACACTGCAAGTTCTGCCGTACCATTGTGCCAATTTATTGTATGCAGTGTCACAAAACCAACCAACGTTCCACTATTACGCAAATAAATACCGTATTCTGCCGCCTCAAGACTATTAAACATGCGCACCAGATTGGACAAATTCTTAAATTCTTCCTCGGGTCGTTTAATATCCCAAAATGACAAATATGCAAAATGTTCCCGATGCGTTGCAATTTGATTATATATATTTGTTGCAATCTCAAATGTCGGATTTAAAATCGGGCGCAGATTTAATCGCGTGGTTTGAATCTGTTTCTTGAACGACTTTGGTTTGATAATACCTGGCATTGTTATATCCTTTGTAATATTGCATATTATATCACATAACTATTATATTGGATAAAAAAATCGCCCCAATGGGGCTGGTTAAATGTTATCTGATTTTATCGGGATTTACACTTCTTTAATTTTTTACGAACGTGCATTAAATATTCATAATCCCCTTTGTCACCACATGCAGACCAAAAATTATACTTGGCTTGATTATATCTATTACGCAGTGTCTCATCTTTGCAAGAAATGGGAACTAACGCCAACAAGATTACATGCACTCGATTTTGAAAATTTCTGATATTCCAAAAATTTGGATGTCTGAACATATTTTGTGCAATCAAAGTGATAACAGGTTTATTCTGTCTTGTCATTTGTATTCCTTATAATCTATGTTTTGATATTAGAACCATAAAGGCAAATGTCAAACAAAAACCGCCCCATTGGGGCGGTAAGGTTGTTTCTATATTCTGCTTTACCACTGCCCCATCCGTCTTCGCTGCGCTTCGTCGTGACACCCTTTCGCCAGCGAAGGGGATAAAAAAAACCGCCCCGATGGGGCGGTGAATTCGGTTTTATATAGATAACTGGATTTAT
>CAZJGX010000045.1:0-6872 GCA_964545825.1 uncultured Muribaculaceae bacterium | reverse complement strand
GGGCGTTAGATGGACCATTATGTGTCGAACTATTTATCAGAAATCATCCGTAAATTTACCACTGGCGTTGCCAAAGAACATTCATATCGCCCCGCACTTGAACAGTTTATAGAAACAATCGGTTCAGACAAAAAAATTGATGCAATAAATGAACCCACCCGAGAAGCTGTTGGTGCTCCAGATTTTATTATTCGCATTGGTGATATTCCATTAGGGTACATAGAGGCAAAAGATATTGGCATCAATCGTCTGGAGAATCTGGATACACGTGAACAAGAGCAATTGGAACGCTATCGCCATGGATTTGACAACTTAATTTATACCGATTATTTAGAATTTATTTTTTACAAGTCTGGTGAAAATGTTAGTCGTGTACGAATTGCCAATTTTGACGGACACACAATAACACCAATACCGGAAAATTTTGCCAAACTAGAAAACTTAATACGCGATTTCTTGCAAAAGCCATCCATTACAATAAAATCACCAGCCAAACTAGCTGATATGATGGCGGGCAAAGCACGTTTGGTTGCAGACGTAATAAAACAAACTTTAACTGCCACAGATACAAATACAACTTTGTCAGACCAGTTTAATGCATTCAAGCAACTGCTGATACACGATATAAGCATTGACGATTTTGCCGATATCTATGCCCAAACAATTGCGTATGGTATGTTTGCTGCGCGTTTGAATGACACAACCTTAAAAGATTTTAGTCGTCAAGAGGCGGCTGTTCTTATTCCAAAAACAAACCCATTTCTGCGTAATTTATTTGGCTATATTGCCGGTCCGGATATTGATGAACGGATTGTTTGGGTTGTTGATAGTTTGGCCAATATATTCAAATATACCGATGTTGCACATATTATGCGAAACTTTGGCCGTGAAACACAAACCCAGGACCCAATCATACATTTCTATGAAACATTCTTGGCGGCATATAACCCAGACCAGCGCAAGAAACGCGGTGTATTCTATACCCCACAGCCTGTGGTTAATTATATTATTCGTTCTGTTGATACAATATTAAAACGCGATTTTGATTTACCAATGGGGCTGGCAGACAAATCCAAAATTACAAAAAAAATTCGTACCCAGGGAACACATAAATTAATTGATAAAGAATTTCATCGAATACAAGTATTAGACCCAGCAACGGGTACGGGAACATTCTTGGCCGAAATAATAAAATATATACACGACAAATATTTTAATGGTGAAACAGGTCTGTGGACAAAATATGTTGATTCAGACCTGTTACCACGAATACATGGATTTGAATTATTAATGGCTAGTTATGCAATGGCACATTTAAAATTGGATTTAGTATTACGAAGTACTGGCTGGGTTCAAGATGTGGCGCCAATAAACGACAAAATATTCCGTCAAGATGATTTGTTTGATACAAAATTAGCACAAATTGGTCGTAATACCGTAATTAAAAATACAAATCGACGCCTGGGCGTATATCTGACCAATAGTTTAGAAGAAGCAGATCCAAACACAAACAACCTGCCGTTTACACAATGGTTATCAAACGAGGCTCGCGAGGCCAATATCATAAAGGCAGATACCCCTGTTATGTGTATAATCGGCAACCCACCATACAGCGTCAGCAGTTCAAACAATAATGATTTTGCCCGAAAATTGATAGAACGGTATAAAACAGGACTAAATGAACGCAATATTCAGCCGCTGTCTGATGACTATATTAAATTTATTGCATTAGGTCAGCATTACATTGAACGCAATGGCACGGGCATTTTGGCATTTATTACAAATAACAGTTTTATTGATGGTGTTATTCATCGCCAAATGCGCAAATCATTAATGGAAACATTTGATGATATTTATATTTTAAACCTGCACGGAAATTCTAACATTGGCGAAATATCACCCGACGGAACAAAAGACGAAAATGTTTTCGGTATTCAGCAGGGTGTTTCAATAAACATATTTGTAAAGAAAACTAATCGTAATAGTTTGGCTCATATTCACTTTGCAGAACTATTTGGTTTGCGTGGTAACAAATATGCTTTTCTGAGCAATAATACGGTTGAAACAACGGATTTTCAGACTTTAAAACCAACAGAGCCTAATTATTTCTTTGTTAAGAAAGATTTACGACAAAAGCAAGAATATGACGAATATTTTTCTATCTGTGATATGTTCTCTTTAAACAATTTGGGAATTCAAACAAAGAATGACAAAGAATTAATTTCTTTTACACCATTTGATACCGAGTACAACACACTTGTGTCATATCGTCCATTTGACATACGATATATAAACTACGATAAAAATAAAGTTGCTCGTCCAAGTTATAGGGTTATGCAACATATGGAAATGCCGAATGTTGCGCTAATTGCAACCAGACAGTTTGGTGGCAAGAAACATTTTATTACATTTATAACTAAACACTTGACGGAAATAGGCTCGCAGCCATTTGCATCTTACATACTCTTCCCTCTTTATACTTACTTCGGCGGAAAGCGAGAATCTAATTTAGACCAGCGCATTGTGCGGCAAATTGAATCCATAATAGGACACGATGCCGAACCACTGGATATATTTGACTATATTTATGGCGTATTGCATAATCCGACGTATCGCGAAAAATATCATGAATTTTTAAAAATTGATTTTCCACGAATTCCATATCCCAAAAATGATACCGAATTTCGTAAATTTGCAGAAATTGGGGGCAAACTGCGTAAATTACACCTGATGGAAAATTTACCATCGCCAACCGTTAAATATCCTGCATCTGGTACCGATATTATTGATAGACCACGATATGAAAACGGACGCGTATATATAAATGATACACAATATTTTGACGGCGTATCCGATATTGCCTGGAATTTCTTTGTCGGCGGTTACCAACCGGCGCAAAAATGGCTAAAAGATCGCCGTGGTCGCACATTGACAATTGATGATATTATACACTATAAAAACGTAATAACTGTACTGGACGAAACATATGACATAATGCAAAGTATTAATACAAAAACAGAAAAATGAACAAACTGATTGTTTTTATTGGATGTTTGCTTTTATGCGCTGGAGTGCGACGCAAACAAAACAAAAATATGGAAAATATCTGAAATGGATGCGGATCATGTGCAAGCCTGGTGCAAGGGTGGCAAGACCGATGCAACAAATTGTCAGATGTTATGCAAAAGCCACAACCGCGCCAAGGGGAACAGATAACAAGGAGTTATACCCATGTACGATATAGAACTATTAGTCCCTGATGAATTATTCTTAAATGCCAGAGACATCGCCGGAAACCATATTCAAAACATGATGAATAAAACACCATCTGATTTTGTCTGGATACGGTCTGAATTAACCGACCCCGCCTTTGATGATATGAATTTCAGGTATAAAAATCAGGTCTTTTCCGTGTTAATCAAAGTCTTTTTAAACGGTCACGAAATAACCGACCCAGAACGCCAGGAATTTTTTATGGAAGAAACCAAAAATTATAACATGATTCCGTGTATATTTCCGGTTGATATGAACCTTATCGCAACGGGGATTGGTTTCATGATAAAGCCCGGGGAATTTCCAAAACACAAATTAACCCCACGCTTTGCGAAAGATTGGAACTTAATTCATGCAGAAACCGGTGCGCCCATAAATCCGTTGGATTTGGCATCCGATGAACCGATTTTAATGTCCGAATACGAACTGAATAACTTTGCAATCCGAATTGTTTCAAAACTGCTGAAAGACGATGGGGGAAAATTAGAATCTTTTTGCGACATTCCTGGTGTTTCGCCACAGATATGGTTTCAAGATTCAACCAGAAAAATGTGTTGGGTCTGTGTAAAATATGGCACCCAGGAATCTGAATTAACGCGCCCCGACAATTTTGAAATTCTGGAATTATCAAAACAACCGCAAATAAACAAACATGACGGGTATTTCGCCACCGTTGAATTTACCCCCATAAAAGGAAAGCCATATCGCGGCAGTGGTTTTCATGTTAAGTGCCCTGGATTGGTTAATATATACGACGACAATGAACGCCTATGGTTAAAAACGCACAAGGAACTTTTGCAAGATATTCTTGACTGCCTAGAACGCAAAACACCAGTCAGCCCTAAAACGTTCATTTTGGCAGTCCAGGACGGGGTCAGTACCAGCATAATACAGAAAATGATACCACTGTACAAAGACATCAACGCTACGGATGACAATGGTAAAACCGCCCTGCACCACTGCGCCGTCAGCAATGCAGATATGATATTATTGCAATCTTTGATAGATGCAGGCATCGACACATCCATCCGGGACAAAGACGGCAAAACAGCCTTGGACTTGTTAGAGAAAGAAGGACTATGAGACACGATGGTCGATATAGGACAATTAGAATCCGAAGAATTAGAACGTGCGAAACGTTTATTTGCTGGCAATCACACAAAGGCGCCCCACAAAAACCGATTGCCAAAGGGGGTAAAAAAGATAAAAAGTGAAGAATGGATTGAAAATATGTTATCGGGCAATGACAATCCAAGAACACCAGAAGACGGAAAACAGATTCAAGAAGAGGCAATGGAATTTGTGAAGAAACTCAAAAATGCGAAAAAGTAAGTACGTCTTTTTGCAACCATCAAGTCATCGCGTGCGGTGGCACAGACCTATGGTCACAACATCCAGTACCATGTCAAGGCAATGGTGCGCGATTACGATGTTTTGTTGGGTATACGTAAGGACAAGCGCGGTCAGTTGACTGGTGAAACAGATATACATAAACCGATTATTTCGGACATAAAAAAACGCCCGTATTGGGCGTTTTTCTTTGCTTTTTTTACGTTCCTTACATCTCAATTTTCAATCCGCCCCCCATAAGCAAAATAATTGATGTCTATTTGCATCATTTTTCTACAGACGTAACATCAGCGGACATATCCTCATATTCTTCCGTTTCTTGCTCCACCACATTGCATTTTTCTTTATTATAATCTAATTTATAAACACCTTTTTTGCCATTTACTGGACTGATAGGTGCATTTTTATCACGACCAAGTTTATAAATTTTATTCTGCATCTGGAATTTTTGCAGTTTAGGCCGCCCTTTTCCTACGGTATACTTTCTATAATACGCCACCGTCAATTCGTTTACACTAAGTTCTCTACCTGCAATACAAAATAACTCTATTATCTCTTTCATTACCTCATCGGCTTTTATATCCCCCAAATCTTCTGGTATATCACTGAGATCGAACAGATCAAATATATCTTTCATATCGGACTCCTATGGTTTGACTTGTATTACAATAATACAAAAAAAATGAAAAATCAAGCATTTTTTACCAACACACAAAACCAATCGCATTATAAACGCACAAACATCGCACGAATATCGCAAACAAAATTTGTATTTTTAAGTTTTTTTGCTTGCTAAATGTAAAAATACTGTTATACTACGCAATGTTGGTTGGGAGAAAATTCCAAACAACCACAAAAAAAACCCGAAAAAAGTCACGATCAACTTTTTCGGGTCAGCCAGAAATACTAGCTAGTTACGCGCTGGTATTATAAACCGATTTTTATTTGGTTTCAAGGTATTTTTGGCTTAAGTGATCCGACGCAACCGTAGCGAATAAAGGAGGTGAGAACACCATGGTATTACAGCAGGTTGTTTTGGACATTCTGAAATATGCGAACTTGGCGCCAAATTCTCGTTGGTATGTGGGAATAGCCACAAATCCACGTGAACGACTGTTTAATCAACACAACGTTAGCGAAGCTAATGGGCGTTGGATATACAGGAATGCCGGTACCGAACAGAATGCTCGCGATACTGAGGCATACCTTTTGCGAAACTATTCGTTCAAAGGTGGACCTGGTGGTGGAACTTGGCCGCGTAGTGTATATGCGTACGAGATTACGTCTTCTACCATTGAGTAAATAAATGTAATCAGTGGCTGTCGTGTGCCACTGATTTTTTTATTTCCGGTTCAATACGCTGATGATTACTTGTTTTATTGTGTCTTTTTCGGTGGGGTTGCTTTCTGCAATCAGCAACGTTAATGCAAATAATGTCGCGTTGTCTATGATTGGTGCGCCTGTGGAACTGTACAACATATTATTGCGGTCCAGGAAATACAGGAAACAACTGGCGGCAATACGCTTGTTGCCGTCCACAAAACTATGATTCTTGACCACCAGGTACAGCAACATTGCCGCTTTCTCTTCCAGTGTCGGGTATAATTCCCCACCACTGAATGTCTGATATATCTGGGCGACAGAACTGTAAAAACTGTCATCCTTTGGCTGGGCGAATACTGCGCTGGCGAATTGCCCCTTCATCTGATCCACAACAGCCAAAAATTCATCCGATGTAATCTGTACCGCAGGCACAGCCGAACATCCCTTTACGTCCAGGGATTCGTGGTCAAAGTCATCCAGCAGATTCAAGCCTTTTACAAAATCCCCTAGTATCCGTCCCACGTCTTGGGCTTGAGTAAGTGTTTCAGCCTGGTTTGTGATGCTGCGCGTCATTAAATCCAGTGTACGTTGCAGGGTCAGCAGTTTATTGCGTTGTTCTGCCAGCGCACGTTGATTTATTACAAAGCCTTTGGTTAAATATTCACGCAAAGTTTTCGTCGCCCAGATGCGAAATTGTGTCGCGGTCTTGGATTTTACCCTATATCCAACGGACAAAATCATATCAAGATTGTAAAAATCCTGAGTTCTGGTAACCTGACGTCGCCCCTCGGTTCGAACTGTTCGGAATTTCCGAACTGTTGCCGTGGGGGACAATTCCTCGTCTTCATATATGTGTTTAATATGCTCACTGATATTGGCTTTGCTGGAATCAAACAGCTTCACAATCATATCCTGTGTCAGCCACA
>CAZJGX010000044.1:0-7082 GCA_964545825.1 uncultured Muribaculaceae bacterium | reverse complement strand
TGCCCGCGGGCATGGCTGACATGTTTCTGTCACATCATCCCAATAATCACCATTATTGCAGACCCACATATCTACAGAACAATTATATAAATCATAAACCGCGCCACTGTACCCACAACTATATTCATACTTGGTGACATCTTGGACTGTGACAGACTTGCTATAATTTATATAAAGCCTGCTTGTACCAACTCTTTCGGATTCAGCATAAAATTGTGCGGCACTCATACCTGACACACAATTAAACCTATCCGTTGTCCCAAGAAGACATGTCTGGTCTGGATAATATAGTGGACTTACCAAATAATCGTCACCAACTATAATTATATCATATGGCCCCGAGGCTAATGCACCAAGCGGTATCAGCAATGATATCACAACGGCACTGGTAAAAAATTTGTTTTTCATTTCAATCCTCCTTTTTTTCAACGAACGAAAAAACCGCTGAAAATATTCAGACGGTTGGAGGTTCGAAACTATATTACGTAATAGTGCTGCTTATTCAATATATTCGCAAGCCCTCCAACCAATTGATTGGAGCATGCTTTTAATACCCGGCGTGCACCGGGCAACGTAATAAGGGTTTCGACACCCCGATAACGGAACACCCGTTATCAATATAAATCTTAATCAGAAATAAGAACCTAGGCAATAAAAAAAATCCGCCGAACCGGCGGATTTTTTTGTCGTATTTTCGTTAAGATTAACGAGAATAGAATTCGACGACCAGTTCCGGGAACATCTGGACAGGATATGGAACATCTGCAAACGCCGGTACGCGTGTAAATGTTGCAGTAAAGTTCGCGCTGTCTACGCTGATGTAATCCGGCCAAGTGCGTTCGCCAGATTCCAGTGCCAATACAACCAACGGCATCTGTTTTGCTTTTTCACTGACAGTGATAACATCACCCGGTTTTACCTGATATGATGCAATCTTAACGCGTTTACCGTTAACGTTGATATGACCGTGGCTGACCAACTGACGTGCAGAAAATACGGTTGGTGCCAATTTTGCGCGATATACAACCGCATCCAAACGACGTTCCAGCAAACCGATTAAGTTATCTGGTGTGTCACCCTTCATATTGTCTGCTTCCAGATAATATGCACGGAATTTCTTTTCACCGACGTTGCCATAGTAGCCCTTCAGTGTCTGTTTTGCACGCATCTGCTTTGCATAATCAGATGAATTACCACCACGAGATGTTGGCCCATGCTGACCCGGTTTATATTTACGTTTGTTAAATGGGGATTTTGCCTGACCCCACAGGTTCACGCCCAGACTGCGTCCGATTTTCAGTTTGCGTGTGCTGCGCTTTGCGCCTGCTCTTGCCATAATTTTATTCCTTTTTTTGGTTTTTTATTGTGCCGAACATTTCACAGAATCCTTATCCTGACGAGACCAAAAAAAGCACCGCCATTTAATCAGTTCTGGTTATCCAGCGGTGCATAGTTTATATTGTTTTTATTTAGAAATCAAGTAGTTTTATTATCTTTCGGACATTTTCTGGTTGAATATCTCGGCCTGATGTTCAACGTTGTGCTCCAATGCCTTCATGTGTTCATTACTAAGACGAAATTCCATCATCGGTCTGCCATCCATACCCATTTTGTGATAAAATGTAATAATACCATATTGTGGATCGTTTATTTCATAATACTCATATTTATCACCAGTTTGCGTATCTGTACGAAGACTGTGGCTAACCAGATTATTCTTTATCAAATTCATAACCATTTGGTTCATGTTCGGTTGTTTTAGTTCCTTAGAGGCACTTGCAAACTGTTCTTTTGTGTTTGACATATAATAAACTCCTTTGATATGACATAATTATATCATATACACATTAAAAAATTTATTAAAATTTTACCTGTGGTGCGGTGCGTTCTGCGTCATCAATTTCAAACAGTTTTTCGGGCATAATGCCAAACATACGCGCAACGATATTTGATGGAAACTGTTCAATCTGGGTGTTCAATGCCATAACAGTTGTATTATAAAACTGACGTGTGGCCTGAATCTTGTTTTCTGTATCAGACAGTTCGCGCTGTAATTCCAAGAAATTCGCGTTTGCACGCAGTTCAGGATAACTTTCAGATATTGCAAACAGGCTTTTCAATGTCTGGGTCAGTTTGTTTTCTGCATCTGCTTTGTCTGGGCCAGTGGCCTTCATCGCGGCGGTACGGGCGGCGGTCACCTGGGTTAATGTATCTTTTTCATGTGCGGCCGCACCCTTGACAGATTCTACCAAATTTGGAATCAGGTCATATCGACGCTTTAACTGTGTATCAATGGTTGCCCATGCCTCGCGCGCCTGATTACGGCGTGCGACCAGACCGTTGTAAACCATGATAAAATATAACAAAATAACTGCGATTATTGCGATTGCTGTCCACATTTTAAGCCTCCTATGCTTTCTTTATGATTTAACCCTTTAATATACGGGCCTTGTTCTTGTTCCACTCGCGCTGTTTAATTGTTTCGCGTTTGTCGACCTTGTTTTTGCCGTATCCGACACCCAGCAAGACTTTCAGACGCCCGCGATTGTTAAAGTACAATTTTAACGGAACGATTGTCGCACCTTTTTCCTGTAATTTTCCAATCAGACGGTTAATCTGGCTGCGATGCAATAATAATTGACGCGGGCGCCGTTCATCAAAGTTCACATATCGCGCCGCCGTCGGCAGTTTCTGAATTTCAACGCCCGCCAAAAATAAATTATCACCACGACGCTGGACAAAGCCATCAACAATCGTCACCAGCCCATATCGAATTGATTTGATTTCTGCACCGGTTAATGAAATGCCAGCCTCTATCGTGTCATCAATAGAGTAATTAAACCGCGCACGGCGATTTTCAGATACCTGGCCAAATTTTATTATACTGCGTGGCATTTTGGATATAGTGCTTTTGTATTTTGTTTCAGTATAGATTCTAAATCATTTAAATGCAAGCCCCGTATATCGGCCAATACAGTTGCAGTATCGACAACAAATGCAGGCTCGCATGGCGCACCACGATGTGGAACGGGTGCACAATATGGACTGTCTGTTTCAATAACTATTCTGTCCAGTGGGATTTTACGAAATGTTTCACGTACATCTTCGGCGTTTTTAAATGTTAATATACCACTGGCGGAAAAATAAAATCCCCTGTCCAGCATTATCTTGGCCAAGTCCCAAGAACTGGTAAAACAATGCATAACACCACGTACATCACCTGTCAATATATCTGCGGTGTCTTGCTCTGCTTCCCTGGTGTGTATTGCCACAGGCAATCTATGTTTTTTTGCAATTTCCAATTGGCGTGTAAACAGTTCAATTTGCGCCGCCCTATTCTGGGCCCCATAATGATAATCCAGGCCGATTTCCCCAACGCCAACCACACGTGGGTGTGTCAAAATGCTATCCGTCAAATATTCATCAGGATTTGTACCTGCATATTCCGGATGAATACCAATCGTGCAGAATATATTATCGTGTGTGTCTGCAATTTTTAATGCATCGGCAATATCATCCGGTGCGGCCGTCGGACAGATAATCGTACCAACACCACGGGCGGCCGCGCGTGATATAACCGCGTCTAAATCCGTCCCAGCGCACAGCCGGTCTGTTAAATGACAATGAGTATCTATAAACATTTGCGAATTTCCGTCAATATTTTAAATATCGCGATTTCTGGTTCCAGATATACATTTTTTATATCTGCAATCGCATGTGTCGCCATCGGATACAAATCCGCCAACCCCAGTGCCGCAATCGCATCCAGTAATATTCCGTGCAGTGCGGGTTCCGGGGCAATCTTTTGCGCGACAGTCATCAAATCAGATGCTGATGCACGCGGATTACGCAACGTATCCATCAATTCATCATAAACGATGTCCCCACCTGATTTTTTCAGGTTTGCGATACGCCCGAAACTGCCGTTTGATAATTTTAACATTTCAGTGCTGATATCCGCATCCGGGATAAACTTTACACACAGTTCACGCAGTTCCGATATTGTCAATGGTCGCATTTTTTCAACACGCGCGCGTGACCGAACTGTGGGCAAAACATTGGCCAATTGATGCACGACTAATAAAAACAATGTTTTGGCAGGCGGCTCTTCCAGTAATTTCAATATCGCATTTGATGCCGCAACCGTTAATTCATCAACCGCGTCAATCAGTACTACACGCCAATCACCCGACATTGATGACATCTGCATTTTTTCAATAATGGCACGCACTGTATGAACAGAAATCTGTTTTGCATCTGATTTTGATTTGCCCTTGTCATCAATATTTCGTTCCAAGTCCACGATGAAAAAGTCACCGACATTTCCATACACCATTTTGGCAATTTTGTATGCCAATGTCGCCTTGCCAATGCCACGCGGGCCGGTCAGCATCCACACAGGATGTATCGGATGCGTGTCACGCGCCGCCCATGCGTCCAAAAACGTGCGCATAACATCCCCATGCCCCACCATGCAATCGTTATCCATCGGATGCGGAAAATTATACGAAGATGCGGACTTTTTCGGTGCCATGATAATTTTACTGTCCCCCGAACATAACCTTGATATTTCTGATTACACGGCCAAAGAATTGCGTCTTGCTGACCCGGTTTTTCGCAATCAAATCAGCATGTGCGATTATGCGACCGTTTTGTTCGGCAAATATTTCGCCAATAACATCACCCTGACGTACGGGGGCCGGCAACGGGTCGTTATATCGCGCCAAAACACGTATATCTGACACCTTGGCAGATTTTGGCAAAGTGATGGCAAATGTCTGGTCAACTGTCGCGGTGACGGTTGGCTGACGTCCATACCATACAGGTATTTCTGCAATGGCATCACCCGGGCGATAGAACACCTTGTTCATTGTCGTCGCATATCCGTGGTTCAGTAATTTCTTCATTTCGGCCGCCAATGCATCGTGCCCACGGCCGTTAAAACCATTTATAACGCCAATCAGACGGCGACCACCAACGACACTGGATGCCACCATGCCATATCCGCCATCGGCAGTATGTCCGGTCTTCAATCCATCCGCCCCCGGCATTATAAACAACAATTTATTATAATTTACCGTATGGGTGCGTCCCCACTCGTGACACCAATCAGACTGATGTTCGGCAAATTCAAACCGTTTGGTCGCGAACATCGGATAAATGTCAGGATAATCTGCAACAATATGCGTTGCCAATGTCGCCAATTCCCGACTGGTCATCAAATTATTTGGATTAGGCAACCCAGATGCATTACCAAACGTTGACATTGGCATACCAATTGATCGCGCCTTTTGCGTCATTAATTCTGTAAACTTAGATTCAGAGCCCGCCAATTTTTCCGCCACAACAACTGACGCATCACCGCCAGACAGAACAATCAGCCCCAAAATCGTATCACGTACACTGATTGTTTGCCCCGCAGACAGGCAAATCTTACTGGCCGGGTACCACAACGGATTCTGATAGTCCGCATTTTCAGATACCGGCAATCTGTCATCCATTGTCAGGCGTCCCGCCTGAATTTCATCAAACAGTACGGCCAGCGTCATCAGTTTAATCATTGATGACGGCGGCATTAATGTATCCGCATTTTTGGCGACAATTTCGGCACCCGAATCATAATCTATCAGAAACGCCGACTTTGCCTTGGTTGAAAAATCATCTGATGCCGGCGCGGCAATCGCCGACATAGAACCCAAACACAATAACAATGATAATAAATATTTCTTCATGGTATGCGCATAATAGCAAGTTCGCCCGAACCGCGCCAGAACATTTTTAAACAATTTTGCCAACAAAAGATTCCCCACGAATACCTGTTATTATGACATCACAAACTGTACGTGGCGCAATGGCATCCCCATCAATTTCAACTGCAATATCATGTGGGTCGCGGGCGATATTATTCGCCTCTACCAAGACTTGTGTTTGCAATCCAATTTGACGCGTCATAAATTCATGCAGATTTTCATGCGCCGCGTCCATAATGATTTTGACACGTTCCTTGGACACTTGGCGCGGAATCTGCCCCGTCATTGTGGCGGCCACAGTATCCGGGCGCGGCGAAAACGGAAACGCATGTATACGAATTGGCTTTAATTCGCGGACTAAATTTAATGTTTCGGCAAATAATTCTTCTGTTTCACCTGGGAATCCACAGATTATATCCCAACTGAACGTGATATTATCACCCGCACAGGCGACTAAATCACGCACCATCTGCGCATTATGACGACGCAACATGGACTTTAAAATCGTGTCCGCCCCAGACTGCATGGATAAATGTAAATGTGGCATCATCCGCGCGTCAACATGCATCATATCAATTATTTTATATAACTGGGGCGATGCAGGATCCATCGATGACAGACGCAAACGTTGAACACCCGATACATCTTGTAAGATTCCATCGCACACATCAGATATCAGTCGCCCATCACGCGCATAGGATGCAGTATCCACCCCGGTCAGCACAATTTCTGTAAACCCATCATTTACGGCCCGACACGCGTCATTTATAATGTCGCCATAATCAAACGATACTGCCGGCCCACGCAACAGGCGCGTGACGCAATATGTGCACTGGTGATTACATCCATTTTGAACCTGAATAAATTTCTTGGACAGGGTTGGCGCAGGATGATTAAATTCGACGATTTGAGGACATGCGATATCATGCGGGCGTATGTAGGCGTCTAAATTAAATTTATTTGCGTTTGGGATAACAACCGTATTAGGTATCTTGGCAAACAGTTGCGGATTGCGGGTTGACGCGCATCCTGTGACGAAAATCGGTGCATTTGGATTTTCGCGTGCGATACGGCGTACGGCCTGGGCACATTGGCGTTCAGCCTCGGCCGTGACGGCGCAAGTATTGACCACAATTGCCACATCCATAACGCTGGATAGCATTTTTTGAATTTTTTCCGATTCCATCGCGTTCAAGCGACACCCAAAAGATAACGTCTTTATTTCAGATTTTGTATTTTCTGCTTGCATTTTTACCCGCCTTGTTGCATTATAGCGAGGTTAAAAACGATTTCAACAAAGGATTTTACAATGGCCCGTACAACAAATTCAGA
>CAZJGX010000043.1:4765-7128 GCA_964545825.1 uncultured Muribaculaceae bacterium | reverse complement strand
CAAAACGGTACGGATGTCAAGGCAGAGGCCGGTGTTCGTGTGAACTTTAAGTTCTAAATCAAACATAAATAATTAACAAATATTGGACAAAATCGCCCCATGGATTCATTGGGGTGATTTTTTGTGTCCCCGTCATGCCGTCGAAGGACGGCATCCACTGTGTTCTGTAATGCCCTGGCACTAGGAGAGTCGAGGAACCCAGTAGACCCCGTTCTTCAACGGGGTGACGGCAAGTTTTAAGTTTAATGCCACCCCTTTATCCCCGCCGTCTTTATTTTTATTGGCGTCACATGCAATTTGTGATATAATAAAATACAAAAGGAAGTCTATCAGTATGAAAAGATTCAATGTTTTTGCCACCTTGGCTGGTGCGGCAATGTTGTTGCCGGCGGTATCTCATGGGGCATATCCCGTGTATCCGGCATATCAGTCAAATGCAACATATGCGCAACCCCAGGTACAACCCCAGGCGGTATATCAGGCAACAAATGCCCAGGGCCAGGTTGTTTACCTGCCTGCGACTGGTAATACAGTTATCATGGCAAACAGTGGTGTTGCCGCCAATCCGACGCGCGTGACGGGTGCTTTGCCACGTGTCGGTTCAAATGTGGTCAGTGCCGGGCGCCAATATTATCAGCCTGCTGACTATGACCGCCTGGCGGACAGTGGCCTGTATATTGGTGTGTCCGTTGGTTATACGGCCAGTATAATGGGCGATATTGCTGCTGACTATACCGGTGAAAAAGATTCATTTTTTGTCCCGGGGGCATTTGAATCTGCAAAATTTAAATCAGACAGTGTAATTCCATTACAACTTTCTGTTGGTGCGGCAATTAATAACGATATTCGTGTAGATTTTTCCTTTTTGCGTTATTCCGGAATCAGTTATCCCAGTATGGTTAATTCGTCCAATGGTGCCGGTGGTTTTGTAGAGGCAGCAGTTGACGGCGGTGCAATCACAAACAATGCAACGATGTTAAACGTCTATTATAATATTGATTCATTTACCGGATATTTGGCCGGCGGTTCTTTGCGTCCGTATATCGGGGCCGGTGTCGGTATTTCGTTAAATACAATTGCAGACTATGTTGTTTATGATAACACATTTTATGCCGAGGTTGATGATCCACTGTCCATCCCGACGGCTGGCGTATTGACCGGTGTGTCTGACGTGTATGCGTATCATAATGGTGGCACCGAAGAACAATTGGCATTTATGTTGGAAGGGGGACTGACCACCGACCTGGATGGTGGATTAAAATTAGATATGTTTGTCCGGTATTCAAATTTGGGACGTGTTAAAACATCGGGCAGTATTATTGTATCTCAGACCGAGTGGCTGTCAAATCCTGCGGTTAGTACTGGCGAAGAACCCGCCCCATACGACAGTGTGTTCCATTACACAAACTGGTATGAAAGCGGACGTATCGGCATGGTTGATGTCGGCGCACGGTTAAGATTGCAGTTCTAGAAACCGCAAATTGGCAGAGAGAATGAAACAAAAAAACATAGTATCTTGTTTAGCGTTGATGACGGCGGTCGTCGCCGTATTGCCGGTGGATGTTTCGGCCGGTGTACGCATTGGAAATAAATCGCGGACATATGCGGATGCTTATGGTCAGGTTAACGCGATGGCGACCCCGCGTAATAGTTCGGATTCCACGGATTCGCAATCAAATCCTGCGGCGGTGGCGGTGACAACCACCACCACATTGCCGGTACGTGTGTCAAACGCGGCGTTGGCGAATAAAATCGCCAGTGGCGATAAATCCACGGGCGTTGGTATACATGATTTGGAACGCTGTTCGATGATTTATCCATCTGGTGAATTTGCATGGGATACACCGACGGCCGGCATCGGGCGTGGTGGTGCACAAACATGCGTTGCAGTTGTTGAAATGCGTGCGGTTGCCGCGGGCCCGATGGGCGAAGATTTGGTTCTGGCCCGTGCCAATGTGGCCAGTGGATCCAGTGCTAAATGCAATATTTCAGAATTTCCCGAATATGGCTATACCGATGCCGCATACGAATATGTTTTTCCAGCCGACAATCCGCCGACAATGGCCGATGTTGAAAAGGTCATGAACGCCGAACAAAAACAAAACGCCGGATTTAAAATTGCGGCCAGTGCATTGGTTGGCGTCATTGGCGGCAATATGGTGGGTAAAAATGACCTGGGCAATGACAGTTTGCTGGGTACAGATAAAGGCAAAATCCAGGGCAGTGTAATTGGCGGCTTGGCCGGGGCGGCGATTGGTGCCGGCAGTGCATACGGGGGCAAGGTTGGCGGTGACGTCATACTGTCCACTGGTGTTAATGCGGCGGCGGGCGGTATAATGGGCAATGCGCTGGCAACCGGTGAT
>CAZJGX010000043.1:0-4665 GCA_964545825.1 uncultured Muribaculaceae bacterium | reverse complement strand
CGGCAATGGTTGTTGGTGTAAAAGATACCACATTTGGCATGAAATCATCAGATTGGAACAAATGGAAAAAAGATAATTCCACCGCCCAGGTTGTTGCCCGTGGTGCCAAGGGCGCCCAGGTCAACACAACAAAGATATACACGCTGGAAAACTTCTTCCCGATTTATAAATCGGCCGATGATGGTTCCATAATTGATTTTGGGAACAAGGCGCGTTTAAAGGCAACCCTGACCGGTGCAGGTGCGGGCGGGGCACTGGGGGCATTTTCTGCATACCAGGGTGCCAAAACCGACATCAGCAACCGTTGGACAACCGCGGTGCGTGAATACGAAGATTCCCTGGGCAAGGTATATTGCATTACCGGTGACCGATATCTGACGCGCTATAACGATGTGTTTGATATTTTATCCATGCCGGAATAATTTAGGCCTGTGCCAGCAACGGTATAGTATTCACTACTAACTACTCACTAAAAAACGCCCCGTAGGGCGTTTTTTTACAGTCCGTTTACAATTTGCAGAACACGTGCGGGCACATCCGCAATTTTAATGCGTTCTTGTTCCATTGTGTCACGATGACGCATTGTGACCGTGCCGTCTTCCATTGTTTGATGGTCAACCGTTATGCATACTGGTGTACCGATTTCGTCATGACGACGATAGTTTTTACCGATATTGCCAGAATTTTCCAATTCAATACGCCCAATCTGCAATTTGCGTAATGCGTTTTCAATATCAACTGCTGTTTCCAACAATTCCGGCACATTGCGGGCCAGTGGTATAACCGCTGCCTTGACCGGACTCAGCCACGGTTTCAGTTTTAATACCAATCGTGATTTTCCATCGCCCAGGTCTTCTTCGGTGTATGCATTATGCATTACCGCCAGCATCGCGCGATTTACACCCATTGCCGTTTCAATCACATATGGAATAAAGTTTTCGCCGGTCTGTGGGTCGGAATAAGACAATTTAACCGTACTATCCTTGTTTTCCATAACATTGGCGGCAATTTTAAATTCGTTCTGTGCCTTGGTATGTGACCCCAGGTCAAAGTCCTGGCGATTATGTACACCTTCGACCTCATCAAAACCATCTGGGAACGCATATTCAATGTCAACTGCGGCCTTGGCATAGTGTGCCAGTTTTTCGTGCGGCAAGAAACGCAGACTTTCTGCCGGTATACCCAACGCGTTTATCCACCATGCCATACGTGTTTCCTTCCAGTGTTCAAAATGCTGTTCATCTTCGTCCGGGCGGACAAAATATTGCATTTCTGCCTGTTCAAATTCACGCATACGGAATACAAATCCACGTGGGGAAATTTCATTACGGAACGCCTTGCCAATCTGGGCGATACCAAACGGCAACTTGTGCGGTTTGGCATCCAGTACGTTTTTAAAGTTCGTATATGTTGTTGTTGCGGTTTCCGGACGCAGATACGCGTTTATTGCACCGTCCGCCATTGCACCAATGGACAGTCCCATCATCAACTGATATGCGCGTGGTTCTGTAATTTCTGTCGAACCACAGTTATCGCATTTTGTCTGGTCTTTCATTTTATCCTGACGCATGCGTGCACCACATTTTTTGCACTCAACCAATGGGTCTGAAAAGCATCCTTCGTGACCGGAATATTTCCACAGCAATCGGTTTGAAATCAATGCCGCGTCCAAACCTTCGATATCATTGCGAGAATAAATCATCGCGTTCCACCATGCATTGCGGATATTTTTCATCAATTCAACGCCATATGGGCCATAATCATATGCACCACCCAGTCCACCATATATTTCAGAACCGGTAAATATGAACCCGCGCCGTTTGCATAATGCGACAATATCATTAATAGTTTTTGCTGGCATAATTTTCACCCCTAAATTTATCAGGTGACATTGTGATATACTATTTGCCAATTTGCAATATAAAAAACGCATATATATTTGACATTTTCTGCATATATGTTATTTTGCAAAAAAAAATAAAAGTGTATATAAATGAATCTGATAGATAAAAGAAAAGATGCAGCCCACACGTTGGTTGTTCCATACGATGCAACGCCAGATATGGTGAATCAGGCATATAATCGTCGCCTGCATCAACGGTTTAATTTACAAAATGATGACTATGATTCATACGTCCGTGGGATTGAAGGTTTATATGATGCACGGATTCGCATGAAAACATCGGTCGATAAACAATGGGCGGCACAATTACGCCTGATGGCAACATCCAAGATTGATAAAATGCTGTATGCATTAATGGCAATGTTGGCATTGGCGCGTCGTGACGCACAAAGCCTGATGAGCCAGGTTTACATTAATGATTTAATGAAAATAGTGCCACAATTACGTCGGAAATATAATGTTTTTCGTGGCCTTGTTGCATATGAACTTGCCGGATTGGGTGGGATGATGGTGTATGACCGTGTCTCTCCTGACCATGGGCCGATTGTACCGATAAGTGTATATGGTTCTATGTTGATTGCAGGATTCGCAATGGGATGGATAATGGATTCTATGGAGCGTGATAAAACGCAAATTACCGTACTTTCAAAATTATTGGCTTTTGATAAATTGTTCCAAAATGAAAAGTAAATTTTATTATATCCAAAAAAAAGAAACAGGGATTAACCCTGTTTCTTTTTATATATTGTAAATGTTATGCGCCCATATCCGGTGCGATTGCATTTACCGGACAAATTGCCGCACATGTCCCGCAAGAGATACACTTTGTCGGGTCGATTACACATTTGCCATCCGCACCGACTGATATTGCACATACCGGGCACGCACCCATACATGTATGACATCCGATGCATTTTGTTGGATCTATTTTATAAGCCATTTTTTATCCACCTTTTAGTTTTTTTTATTAGTTTCTGTTAAACAAACTTAACAAATACTGGAACATTGCGATGAACGATATGTACAAGTGCAACGCACCCAATACCGCCATTTGATTTTTCTGTGTTTCATCACCGATTTGCGCATATGCATTTTTCAGATTCTGCATATCGTATGCGGTAAACAACGCAAATATCAAAACACCAATCAGGCATACTATTGCACCAAATGTGCCGCCAATCAGGGCCGGCCATATAAACGATGCCAATCCAACCAGAATTAATCCGATCATGCCCATGAACAAGAATATGCCCATGAACGACAGGTCTTTGACAGTTTTGTATCCGAACAACGCCATGCATGCAAACATTACTGCCGCCAGCACAAATGCAAACAGAATTGTCAGCGGATTATTCGTTATTGCGACCAATAACAACGGTGTTAATACAACGCCCATCATTACGGCATACAGTGCCAGCAACACCGCCGCCTTGGCAGGCTGCATGTGAAACGCACGAACCTGGGCCCAGATTGACAATGCCAATCCACCAAACATTAATACATAAAATATTGACTGATGCGTCATCAGAAAATAAAACAGTGGGGTTGCCAGTGTGAAATATGCCGCGACCGCGGTCAGACCCACCGCACCGAACATCAGCGCAAATATACGTTTCAGATATAAATCAATACCTGTACCAGACTTTTTTGCTATCATAACTTTCTCCTTGTTATTTTATGCATATATAATACAATTATTGCACGAATTCAAGACCAAAAGGAAAATTGAAATGGCACAAAAGGCAGGAACTAAAAAAACACCAAAACCAACATTTGAAAAAATGACCAAGGCAGAAAGACTGGCCTATTATAAAGAACAACTGGAACGAGCACAGCAATATCTTGCCGCCGCGAGCACTGAACAAGATAAACAGCGTGCTGAAAATATTATTCATAACTTAAATGGTATGATTAGTCGTATGTAATTTTTCTGGTAATATAAAATGGCAATTATTATAAATCCGATTTCGCCGGTGGCGTTTTCTGTCTTTGGGATGCCGGTGCGCTGGTACGCATTGGCATATATTGCGGCGTTTGTCGTTGGGTATGTATTGTTCCAATATTTAATGAACCGCCGGGACAGCCAAATAAAATTATCAAAAAAACAACTTGATGATTTACTGACTGTGGTAATTCTGGGGGTAATTCTTGGGGGGCGCCTGGGATACGTTCTGTTTTATAATCTGCCGTTCTTTTTGGCAAATCCACTGGAAATATTTGCCGTGTGGCATGGCGGGATGAGTTTTCATGGTGGCCTGATTGGTGTTATCACGGCGGTATTTTTGTTCGCCTGGAATTTGCACCGTAAAAAAGACTTTGTGGCGGCCGGTGGTACATATAAAACCGCATTTCGTATTCTGGACATAATGGCGGTTGTGGCCCCGATAGGTCTGTTCTTTGGGCGTATTGCCAATTTTATTAATATGGAGGTTATGGGCCGTCCCACTACATCCGCCTTGGGGGTTGTTTTTGTCGGCGATACACCGATTCCCCGTCACCCCAGCCCACTTTATGAGGCCGCCACCGAAGGTATTATATTATTTATATTAATGTTCTGTTTATACCGTTGGACAGGTTTGCGTCGACATCCAGGCGCACTGGGGGGGATATTGGGGATGGGGTATGCGATGGCCCGTATATTCTGTGAGCAGTTCCGTGCCCCAGATGCCCAGATTGGATTTCTGACCAGTTGGGGATTAACCATGGGACAAATGCTGTCAGGGATAATGTTTATTGCAGGTTTAATAATTTTTACAGTTGCA
>CAZJGX010000042.1:0-7209 GCA_964545825.1 uncultured Muribaculaceae bacterium | reverse complement strand
GTTTTGTAAGCCGTTTCTGGGACAAATTTAATATTTTTTGATTATGACAGGATAATAAAAATAGGCGACTGAGTCGCCTATTTCTCCACACGAGAGTACTATATCAAAAACTTCTAAAAAAATCAATCAACTTTGTAAACTATTGTTAATCCGTCGGTCAAGATGCCTAATTAGACGCAAATATTGACAATTTAATATTCTGTGTTAAATTATAAACAACTGGTTAAGCATTATGATAAAACAAGGCGACAAATTTACAAGCAAAGATCTGCAACAGTCCATGCAAGAACTGTGCGGGCACGATATTCGGAAATATTTGAACAACAGTAAAACAAATGTCAGTGTTTTAATTTGCATGTGCGATTATGGAATAACACCACTCGCCTGTACACCTGATGAATATGCAGATTTATGCATACGTGCATACAAAGATACACCATCCAGCGCAATAAAACTGGACACGCAACTGCATGATAAAGGCTTTAAAACAACATACAAATTTTCTTATAATTATAGAACCGGTGGATTGGCGCCACAACAAATCATACATGATGCATATTGTTTAGACTGGTTTCACCAAATTTACAATACTACCACGCCACGCACAAAATACACAAAAGAGTACTTTGATTTAATTAATGACGCATTTCGTCTGTCATATTATTATGCCCAATATTTATGGGCAGGTAATCCACATGCCTGTCGGGAAATTGCCCAACAAATGTGCATGCCCGGCCCAGAACAATGGCCACAAATTATAGGTGCGATTCTGGGGATTGGGTTCCAGTTTCATCCCGCAGATGTATATGAATACTCAATAGAACATGCAAATCCGGCACTCAGTAAAAAGCAATTTAATGCACGATATTCAGAGCAATTGAAATTTAAGAATCATATGATGGAAAATTATGGAATTGATACGGGATGCCTGGTATTAAGTCCACAAAATCGTGAAAAATTAAACAAAATTGTAAGCCGCACAGATTTGCCATATTATTTGCAGGTTATCAAAAATTTGATTTCGTGGCACAACAGATAAAAATCAAAAAAGTAAAAGGATAACGTATGAAAAAGTTATTTGTAATTATAGGTATCGTATTTTGTATCGGTATGAATTCAGGCATGGCATATGCGCACAACGTGTATTACAACACCAATTCCCATATCTATCATAAACATAGTTGCAAATGGGCCAAAAAGTGCACTAAAAATTGTATTTCTATTGACCATACCGATGCACGCGCACGCGGTGGTCGCCCATGTCAAGTATGCGGCGGATAATTTCAGATAAGTCAGATAAGAACGCCGCCAATCAGGCGGCGTTTATTACAATATTATTTTTCTGTGGTACGCGTCACAAATGCGCCCATATCATCGGCGGTGGTGCCATAACCAAAGCGTTGTCCAGCCATCCAATTGCCACCAGTTGCAAGACTTTGCATTTTTTTATCAGAATCACCCAATGGGCTGGATGCTGATGTGACGAACGGTATAACCGTTTTCGTACCAAAATCATTTTGAGTCAGGAAATCATTTATAACCCATGAGGCCTGATACCACCAGATAGGTGCACCAACAAACACCGTATCATATTCTGACCAGTTATCCGGTGTTGGATTGGTCAATTCCGTGTGCGGATTGCCGCTGTTGTGTTCGCGCATAACACGGGATTCTGGGTCTGTATAACTTAAATCCGCATCGGTGTACGGTTGCGCAGGAATTAAATTCCACAAATCACCACCCGTTTCGTTTGCAATCATTTGCGCAACACGTTCAGTCGTTCCGGTTGCAGAATAATACACAACCAGTGTCTTTGCATGTGCCGCATTTGTTGCAGCAAAAATCGCAGATAATGCAATTATTGTTTTTTTCATGATTTGCCCCCCCTATTTCAAATTTGTTTTAAAGAACGCCTCGATTTTATCAAATGGTATTTTTTCCATATTGTCATACAAATCAACATGCACCGCATCCGGGATTATCATCAGTTCTTTGTTATCGCCGGTCAGTTTCTTAAACGCATCTTCGCTGAAATAGCGGCTGTGCGCATTTGCCCCATGAATCATCAATACCGGCGTACGAATTTCATTACTGTACGACAAAATCGGCATATTCATAAATGACAGCGCGGTTGTCTTTGTCCAGTCTGTATTCGAATTCTTTGACCGTTTGTGATAACCACGTGGCGTTTTATAATAATCATAGTAATCTTTTAAGAACTGGGGCTCGTCGCCGGTCAATTCGTTCGGCAATCCATCACCCACCGCATAGGTGCCAGACGCAAAATCCGCCGTGCGTTGTGCGTTCAATTGTTCTTTTAATGCGTGACGTGCATCCGCATCCATTGCATCAAAGTATCCGTTTGCGTTCACGCGGCTCATATCATACATAGTTGACGTGACAGTCGCGTGAATACGTGTATCCATTGCCGCGGCATTTAATGCAAAACCACCAAATCCGCATATCCCCAATGCACCGATTTTATCCGCGTCTACATTTTTATTATTAGACAGGTAATCCACCGCGGCCGACATGTCTTCGGTGCTGATTTCAGGCGATGCGATATTACGTGGGGTGCCACCACTTTCGCCGGTAAACGACGGGTCAAACGCCAATGTGACAAAGCCACGCGATGCCAATTCCTGGGCATACAGGCCAGACGCCTGTTCTTTATCTGCACCAAATGGGCCCGAAATTGCGATAGCCGCCATTTTATCGGCAGTCTTGTTTTTCGGCATATACAAATCACCCACCAGTTCAATGCCGTATCTGTTTTTAAAATGAACTTTTTCCACCGAAACATTTTCATTTTGCGGAAATGTTTTATCCCATTTATTGTTATTTATCATTGCCAATCCCCCTATGGTTAATGCAGTAATGCCGATTAATCCTGAAATTAATATTGTTGTTTTCATTGCTTTCTCCTGTTTTATTATTCAACGGACGTAATGCCACGCAATAGTATCAAGATTGCCTGATACGCAAAGTCATAAACACTTTTTTGCGGAAACCGTGTTCCGGCTACAACCATTGCATCATGCTGCTTTGGTGTGACATTTGCATATGGATACAATCCAAATAAAAAGGGAAAGAAACTGAATAAAAATCGTTCTGTGTCATTACGGTTCAGTTTTGGGAAATAAGTATTCAGCATGCGTTCCACTGTATCTAAGGCCCGTTTATATTCACGTTTAAATGCAATCAGTTCATCCAAGGTGCAATTTTCTTCCAAATCATACAGATTCATCGACAGCAATTTTAACAGTACCCCACGTTGTTGCAGTGTTTGCGCCAATTTATCTGCAAATTCTGATGTGGTCAACGTGCTGTAATTTTCCAATATTTTATCCATGTCATCACACCAGGCAACATATTCTTGGCGAAAAATTTCCAAGAAAATGCTTTCCAATGTTGGGAAATAATTATATATAGACGGTCGCGAAAAACTGGTTAGACGGCTGATTTCCTTGATAGATATATCCTTGAAATTATGATTCAAATACAACTGCCGGCATGCGTTGATTATTTCCGCACGACGCATGTCACTGTGTGTTATGTCCGACATTGAAATACTTCCTTACCTTTGCTGACACGGTGTCAGATATTTAAAACATATCGCAATTCTGACACAGTGTCAAGTAAAACACCCAGGCTTAAAATTTCAATTTTAAAACACGCAGTTTGATTTCCAGATTATCAATTGGGTAATCGGACAAGAAAGGCAAAACAATCGGCACAGGTCGCAGTTCAGGATCCGTGAATTCCAATGACGCCGTCCAATTCATATCCAGTGCATGGTCTGTATTTATTGATATAAACGGCATTGGTGTTGGTGCAGGTATTGACGGTTCGGCAACCACATCTGATTGCGGCATATAAACATCATCCGCATGTGCGGCAATTACACCAAATGTGCATAAGAATAACAGACAAAATATGCTATTTCGTTTCATCAATATAATTATAATAAAAACCAAAGGAAATATCAAACAAATCAATATATAGCGCGTGATATCCCTTTGGTGGGCTCTCTCTTGCGTGTCAAAGCATTATATATACTACCACCACCCGCACCACAGAACAACAGGCACAAATTCCGATTATTTAATTGTTTTTCTGTGGGATATAATCCATAATAATCATATGTTGACACCAATATTATTTTATTTGATTTCAGGGCTTATTACCGTATTGGTTGTATACCTGTTTCTGGATAGTATAGAGCAAGTTATATCGCATATCCGACGTAAAATTCCACTGGTGCCCAGTACGCACAGACTGCGCCGCGCGGTGACCAATGAAATTAACGCACATTTTTCAGATTTGCATACCGTATGTGATATCGGGTCGGGATATGGCGGTCTGGTGCGCCGGATTTCGCGTAAATGCAGCATGTCAACCGTCGGTCTGGAAAACATGCCGTTTGCGGCATTTGTTTCAAAAACCAAGGATGTTGTCACGTTCAGTCATAATAAAACCATATGGTGCGATGCGTTTGAATACCTGGGCCAATGTGATGGGTTTGATATCGCGGTTGCGTATATGGGCCCCGGATTTAACGAGTATTTATATAAATATCAGGACAAGTTCAAGGTTCTGATTACACTGGTAATTCCGGCAGATAACATGACGCCGACACGGATTATCACCCTGCCCCGTGGTTATACGCGGTACGGGATGAAGAAATATCCACACAAACTGTACGTTTATGATTTGCGTTAAAATATTAAGGTTTGCTTTTTTATATACATATTGCTATCCTGTCGTATCTGTAAAAGGATATTTATGTCAAACAAGACAAAGCGTTTATTCAAAAAACTGGTCAGTTATTCAGGGATTTTCTTTTTTGTTTTGGCGGCGGCCATGTTGTGGTGGCAATTGCGCAATTACAGTCTGCGCGACATCGCACATGCGATTATCGCAATTCCGATGACCAACCTGGTGGCGGCATGTTTGGCATGTCTGGCGGGATATTTTGCACTGTCGTTGTATGACTATCTGGCGTTATGGTATGTGGGCGAAAATAAAAAAGTGACCTGGTGGAAATGGATGTTGGCCGGGATGTTGGGTTTTGCAATCAGCAATAATGCCGGGCACGCGGTGGTCAGTGGCGGCGCAATTCGATATCGCCTGTATACACGGTGGCGTATTCGTGGTGGCGACATTGTAAAAATGCTGACCATTAATGGATTTACATACTTTCTGGGGGCGGCGGCAATTGTTATTATCGGATATTTCCTGGTTCCACGCGAAACGTTCCCCCAGGCGGCCAGTATGGGTTTGGACACATTGTTCATATTCTGTGCGGCGGCGATATTGGCATATTTTGCAATGACATTGTGTTTCCATGAAAAAAGCCTGAATATCGGAAAATTAAAATTTGAAATTCCAACAACCCGTATGGCATTGATGCAAATGCTGTTGGGGATAACGGACAGTTTGCTGGCCGGATTGGTGTTATATTTCTGTATGTCGCCATTTATCAGTATTCCGTTTGGGACATATATCGGTCTGTTTGTAATTGCCCAGACCACCGGCGTTTTCAGCCAGGTTCCCGGCGGCATTGGTGTCTTTGAAACAGTATTCTTGGTGGCGTTGCCCGATACCGTGGACAAGGCGAATATTTTTGGTGCATTGCTGGCATATCGCATAATTTACTATGTTTTGCCATTAATCGGGGTCGGCAGTTTGTTCTTTATATACGAACGATGGCTGCGGGCAAAAATGCGCTCTTGGGCAAACCGGGCAAAGCAAAGAATTGACGACGCCCGCCAGAAATTGCCACACATGCAAAAAAATCGCCGTGGGCGAAAATAAATACCTTGCCAACGTATTGTGCGACATGGTATGCTGTGGCAGGTCGTATGATATGGGGTTAATATAGGTGTTTATTTTATCTCTATTTTCATTAATTCGATGTGCGCTGATGATTATCGTGGTGCAATCCCTTGGCATGGGCATGGACGCCCCACGGGGACGGATTATTGCCATCGCATACGCCCTGAAAACAAAAGGATTAATTGATGTCAAAAAAGATTTATGTGGATGCAGTCCACCCGGAAGAAACCAGGGTGGTAGTTGTTGATACGGCAATAAATCGCGTTTCTGATTTTGACGTTGAAACAACGACAAAGCCCCAGATAAAGGGGAATATATATCTGGCCAAGGTTATACGTGTTGAACCGTCTTTGCAGGCGGCGTTCGTTGATTACGGCACAGGCAAGAACGGATTTTTGCCATTTTCAGAAATTCACCCGGATTATTACCAGGTGACACCAGAACAAAAAAAGAAACTGTTGGAATTGGCACATGCCAATATCGTTGACGATGACGACGATCCAGATGACGAAGGGGACGAAGTCGCCGAATACGATGACCACAGTGCCGGCGAAGATAACAAAGAATTTGTTAAACGCGCCCGCGAATTTAAAATTCAAGATGTTATAAAGCCAAAGCAGATTTTGCTGGTTCAGGGTGTCAAAGAAGAACGCGGACAAAAGGGTGCGTCAATGACAACATACCTGTCACTGGCGGGTCGTTTTGCGGTTCTGATGCCAAATTCGCGCAAACGCAACAGTTATGGTATTTCCAAAAAGATTTCCGATAAATCTGAACGCGCACGTCTGCGTGAAATCATGCACGGATTAAAGATTCCAAAAGGTATGACCGTCGTTCTGCGTACGGCTGCGTTTGGTGCATCTGCCGAAGATATCGCGGGCGACTATGATTACCTGGTAAATCTGTGGAACGAAATCCGCAAAACAACACTGGAATCTGTGGCACCTGTCATTATTCATACCGAAGATTCTTTGCTGCGTCGTGTGGTACGCGATTTCTTGGCAGACAAAGATGATGTTTTGGTCATCCAGGGTGAAGAGGCTTTTGACGCCGCCAAACAATATTTCCAGCAGATGTATGGTCGTGCCCCGCGTAAACAATTGGTACAGTACAAGGATACGGCCGTTCCATTAATGACCAAGGCCGGCGTTGAAAAACAATTGGAAGGTTTGCATGGCCCATACGTATCATTGCCATCTGGTGGTTCATTGGTTATTAACCAGACCGAAGCCATGGTGACAATCGACGTTAATTCATCCCGTGCGATAAAAGAAAAAGATATCGAACAAACGGCACTGAATACGAATTTAGAAGCCGCCGAAGAAATCGCCCTGCAATTGCGCCTGCGCGATTTGGCCGGGATTGTTGCGA